>JBFMBE010000046.1:0-2342 GCA_040755275.1 Thermodesulfobacteriota bacterium
GTAGGTTTCAGTACGCCTCAACGACGAGATTTGTACTGCTTGCCTGCGGCCTTTTTTCGAAGTTGTCCATGTGATGGACTTTTTGCGGCTCTGTCATAACTACTGGAACCGCATTGATTTAATAAATTGCGAACTCATCTGATGAAACTCCCGATGAAATCCAAATATTCCAGCATTTGTATTTTATGAGGGCTGATGAATTCCAGAGATAGAGTTCTGTATCAAGGTAGATTCTATAAAACGGAGCAGGTCTATGCAGGCAGCCGGCGTCATTACGGCGTTCATTTTTATGTTCGGTATTTCAGGGGTTGGTTTAAACCATAAAACGTCCGGATCTGAACGGTCCTTCTTGTCTGAATGCGCTGAAGAGAAACGGGAGTGTGCTGAAAGACAGGTGACAAGAATTGGAGAACTCATTGCCGTAAAAGAATATCTTGCTGCCGACAACATGCTGAAAGACCTTGATCGACAATTTTTAGAACAACCCGAATTTATATATGAGATTTCCGAAGCATCCAAACGTGGCCTATCTGAATATCGGATAGCGCTCGATCAAAAATTGGGAAGGGTAGATGCGATCATTAACAAAGACACCTTTACAATTGATGGCGTCGTTACAGGGAAATCCCAGCAGGAAGGGTCCGGTGGTTTTTGGGGGTTTATGGTAACAACGTCGGACGGTGATCAATACGCTTTTATGTGCAGCGCGACGTCGGGGCCTTATTTCAGAATCCATGGAGCGGATATTGATTCGGTCAATGGTTACGAAAAGCTGCAAGATGTTTATAACAGAGTGACGCTGGTTATTCCGAATCATCAGTTCAAGTATGTGAACCAGATTTGTGAAAAAAAAGCCTGTAATGGCATCTGCCCTACGGCGATTTTGATGCATCCTTGATTCTATAGAATTTTAATGGGTTATCCACTTTTTGAGGATTATTATAGATAGCTGCCAACGGATAGCTCGGGATTGTGAATCATGGCTCGAGGCTGGGGTATCTTCAAACTTTTCCATTTTTCGATGTTTTTTATTACTTCTTGTATTTATATGTGGAACATGTATTTTGATCACGATACGATTCATTTGAAAAAGTTTGAATATACCCCTTTATTACAGTTAGTCTTGGAGTATCTTCAAACTTTTCAAGGAACTGGGCATTAGGTCCATACAAAATAGATTTAGATATCAGTTAGTTATAGATATCCAAATTTGTAAGGTTTGAAGATGCCCGTTTTGGGGGAAAGTCGAAAAGAATCTTCAAACTTTTTCAAATCATGTATTTTATATCTTATCGAGTAGTTATCGTCTTTTAGATGGTTGTTTTTTGCAAAGTCGCCCCTATTTTTTCGGGCATCTTCAAACTTTTTCTTGACATAGAAATTCTTTCCAATGTATCAAGTACCTAAGGCTGAAAAATGGGTTCGGCTTAAAAATCACTCCCTAAGAATCGGCCTAAAATAAGGGGCCCGGGCCTTTGCCCCGCCTTGAGGGGATTGAGACCCTTAGTTTGCCAGCGACAACAACATGTTGGTGACCAACTGGGGCCCGGGCCTTTGCCCCGCCTTGAGGGGATTGAGACACTGTAAACCCTTAAACCCTCGGGTTTTCGTAGTGGGCCCGGGCCTTTGCCCCGCCTTGAGGGGATTGAGACACCCTTGTGTTTTGGTCGAGTTTTATGAAACTCAACCTTGGCCCGGGCCTTTGCCCCGCCTTGAGGGGATTGAGACACATGTCCTTGGCGGCATCGCCAATTCCTTGGCCAATTGTGGCCCGGGCCTTTGCCCCGCCTTGAGGGGATTGAGACACCTGGGCGGACCGGCAAGCACAATCTTTTTCATGATTGGCCCGGGCCTTTGCCCCGCCTTGAGGGGATTGAGACGTTTTCATAATTTATTATGAAAACCCTTGGTCGAGTTTCAAAGTTGGCCCGGGCCTTTGCCCCGCCTTGAGGGGATTGAGACAATGCCCACATAACTCCCAATCTTGTAGGCATCTCTAAGGCCCGGGCCTTTGCCCCGCCTTGAGGGGATTGAGACAAAATCCACTCTACTCAACTCTGTTGGAAGTTTTTTTGGCCCGGGCCTTTGCCCCGCCTTGAGGGGATTGAGACCATATATCGCGTCCGAATTTGGGTTGCCCCACTTTCGGAGGCCCGGGCCTTTGCCCCGCCTTGAGGGGATTGAGACAACTAAAGAGCTTTGGGGAGTATGTACCGGGGGGAAGATTAGGCCCGGGCCTTTGCCCCGCCTTGAGGGGATTGAGACAGAATTCCAACGGTGACAATCACATTCAGCCAGTTATTTGGCCCGGGCCTTTGCCCCGCCTTGAGGGGATTGAGACG
>JBFMBE010000046.1:2442-21734 GCA_040755275.1 Thermodesulfobacteriota bacterium
GGGGGGAAGATTAGGCCCGGGCCTTTGCCCCGCCTTGAGGGGATTGAGACAGAATTCCAACGGTGACAATCACATTCAGCCAGTTATTTGGCCCGGGCCTTTGCCCCGCCTTGAGGGGATTGAGACGACAAATACCCGTCCCCACCAGCGCCAAACAAAAGGCCCGGGCCTTTGCCCCGCCTTGAGGGGATTGAGACAACAATCCGTTCGCCGGATTTTGTTGCTCCAGAGAGCGGGCCCGGGCCTTTGCCCCGCCTTGAGGGGATTGAGACTTAATCCTCCATATATCATCACAACCCCTCCTTTTTTAGGCCCGGGCCTTTGCCCCGCCTTGAGGGGATTGAGACTTTTAGTTCATTGGGATTGCTGTCCCTATTTCTGAAATTGGCCCGGGCCTTTGCCCCGCCTTGAGGGGATTGAGACGCTGGGGGCGGGAAGCCCATAGTAGCGGGGATAATAGGCCCGGGCCTTTGCCCCGCCTTGAGGGGATTGAGACTTCCCGATCGGAATGAATCCGACCAGTGCCCGACGCTTGGGTCCGGACCTTTGCCCTGCCTTGAGGGGGGAGTGAGACCATTGTTAGCAGATCTTTCCCGCCGCAGCTCCTTCCCATCCACATATTGAAAATTTAAGAATTGTTGTGTTTTCCATGTCGTCTCGGGTTGTTTTGTTCATTTATTGACTTCCGATGGGTGAAAGAATAGGCGGAAGCGAAGAAGATAAGAAATGGATGATGAACCTCATAGTGGCAGGGTCGCTTTGCTTCGATCCATCGGTGACGCCGTGTAACAGCTGTGGTTCCGATGGATCGGATGTATATTGGTTGGCATCAAAGCGCTTCCAATCAACTCGATCAGGGAGGGTTGGGCTGTGCTATGGACTTTATGAATCAGCTATGTTCACCTGCCGTCTTGAAAGAAGCATGGGAGGAAGTCCGCAGGAAAGGTGCCCATGGCGGCCTGGATGGCGTCGAAATAGGTAACCCGGAGCTTCAATCCGATGCGTGGCTCCAGGTGCTGGCTGATGAACTGCGGAAAGGGACCTATGTTCCGGTACCCTACCGTGGAACAAGCATCCCCAAATTCAATTCCGAGAAGGAGTGGCGGCAGCTCGGCATGCCGACGATCAGGGATAAAGTCGTTCAGTGTGCATTTCGAAAACTCGTCGAACCCATCTTTGAAAAGGTGTTTTACGATTGCAGTTATGCCTATCGACCTCAGAAAGGCCCTCAAAAGGCCATTCGTCGGGTGGAACACATCCTCAAGCATCGTTCCTGCCTGTGGGGTTGTCCGGCGGATATCGATAATTTTTTTGATTCACTCGATTGGGAAATCCTCCGAAATCAATTCCTTAAGTATTGCCCTGATGAAAAACTTTGGTTGTTGGTGCATCTCTGGTTGAGTGCTGGCGTGATCCACAGAAAAGGCAATTGGTCTGATCCAACGGAAGGCATTCCTCAGGGCGCCGTCATGTCCCCCCTTCTGGCCAACATCTACCTGCATACCTTGGACGATTTTTCGGTAATGAATGGCTATGACTATGTACGATACAGTGACAACCTGATCCTTTTATCGTCATCGGAAGAAATGCTTCTGATAGCATACGAAGATGTGCGCGCCTTTTTGGAAACAACTCTGAAACTGAAGTTCAACAATAACCCCCATCCCATTCGTTCATTAAACAACGGCTTCGAATTCCTGGGTATTTATTTCCGAAATGAAGTTCGGCAGATTTCTTATTCCAAGGAACGGAAAACGATTCAGAAGATGGACTGGATGGTGGATGCGGACCGTTTTATGGATCCGGCCGAACTGATCGAAAAAATCAACGCAATGATCCGACAAAAACGGAGGTACTACGCTTTCATCGAACCCAAAGAACAGTTTTCTAAATTCGACGATCATCTCGAAAAGATCTTGTGTCGATATTTCGGAAAGCTTGCGATAAAAAATCGATTATCCGGTGAACCAGAAATTCGGGTTATTCTGGAAAAAATTCTATGGTTCATGGATAAGCCGGAGGAAGAAAGAAAAGTTCATACCCAACGGATGATCGACAGGATTTTCGAATTATCGAGCCCATCCCGCCAATCCTCTGAAGAGAGTTCTTCCGTTACCCCAAAGCATAGCAGCATTTCGAATACGAACAGCGCCGGCCAAAAACCAAAAGCCCCACCGAAAGAAACAGCAAAGAACAAGTGCGATCCCAAAGCGGAGGCGATCGGTTCCAGACAGCGACGCGCTACAGCCCAAAAAAACCGATACTTGAAGCAGGCCTCCGGTACCTCCAAACTGGTTTTGACAACCACAGGCTTGTTTCTGGGAAAAAGCGGAGAACGACTGGTGGTCCGGCAACAGCGCCAAAGCATCATGGAATGCCTGCTCAAGGATTTGCAGCATGTGGATATCGCCTCCAATGGAATCGGCATATCCAGCGATGCGATCCTGATCTGCGCAGAAAAGGCGATCCCGATCCTGTTTTTTGACCGTAGGGGTCAACCCAAGGCTCTGGTCAGCAGCCCCATCCATCCGAAAGGGGATGTGACATTAAAACAAATCCATGCGTACGGAACGGAAAAAGGGTTTCGTCTGGCGAAGGCCATTGCAATCGGTAAATGCCACAATCAAATCAATCTGTTGAAATTCTATCGAAGGCATCGAGCATCCGTTTCTCCTCATCAAGCAACCGAATTCGATAACGCTTTGAATCATATGGTTATTGTGATACAGGAAATGAAACAAATTTCCTTTGCAGAGCCATATGAAAATCTCAGGGACCGGTTGTTGCTGTTGGAAGCCAGAATCGGGGCTTTCTATTGGGAAAGAATGCGGGAAATGGTGCATCCGGATTTGTGTTTCGAACGAAGGGACAAGCAAAACGCGACCGATGTCGTCAATCAAATGCTGAATTATGGCTACGGCATTCTCTATCAGCGGGTATGGCAAGAAGTGCTTCGAAACGGTCTCAATCCGCATGTCAGTTTTTTACATGCTTTTCAGGAAACCAAACCGACTTTGGTCTATGACCTCGTTGAAGAATTCAGGCAGCCTTTCGTTGACCGGATTATTTTCAGCATGGTTTTCCGCGGAAAACACGGCGCCGATTTAAAATTGACTCCGGAGAATCGCCTGAATGACGAAACCCGTAAAAAGGTGATCGCAGGCGTTCTAAGCCGTCTTTCGAGTTTGACAACCGGAAAAAGCGCCAAGATGACCGGCGAGCAGATTATCAGTTACCAGGTCCGGCGATTTCGATTGAGTTTGGAGCAGGACAAACCCTATGCACCTTTTCGTTTCCGATACTAAACAAACAACTTCATCATGAACCAGCATCCGGATGCAGATCCTCAAATCCATATTGCCCAAATCATCGAGCGTTCTCGGATAGAGGGCCCGTATCTACGATTCGTCGTCTGGGTTCAGGGGTGTTCGATCCGATGTCCAGGATGTTTCAACCGGTCCATGTGGGCTTTTTCCGGAGGTGAGGCCATTCCTGTTCAAAGACTTGTGGACAAGATTCGATCTGCTGAAGTCGAGGGGGTTACCCTGTTGGGCGGAGAGCCCTTTGATCAGGCAGGTCCGGTAGGAGATCTGGCAGCAGCGGTTCAGGCCTTGGGGCTTGGAGTTGTTACCTTTACCGGTTACCGCTATGAGTATCTGGTTGCCCACTCCAAAGCGGAGATATCGCACTTGCTCCATCATACCGACCTGTTGATTGACGGTCCTTTTCTATCCGAAAGGAAATGCACCAATCTGCCATGGGTCGGTTCCGATAATCAGCGATATATCCATATCAGCGGACGGTATCGACGCTTTGACCTCACATCCCAGTCCAACGGTCTGGAGTGGCGGATTGATATGGATACATCCAGGATCAGAGTGAACGGTTTGGAGGATGAGGTGATTTTGAGTCGCATACGAAACCGGTTGTTGGAAAAGGGAATTCTGACATAAAAGGAGACGATAGGTGTCTGAATATGAAGAAAGTAACTACTGGCTGGACAGGGAAGTGGAGGAGCGGGTTCGGCGCCAGGAGGAGGAAAGGCGTAGAGAAGAAAAACGAAGACGGTTGGAACAACGCATTCAACGTCGGATTGAAATCAATCACACCCTGCTATCAAACATTGGCCAAGCACTGGCAATTCTCGAAAAAAGCGAAGAATATACATTTGTAAATCAACAACAGAAAAACCTGATTCTTCAGGAATATGAACGGTTGAATCGGAACAACGTCGCAGGAAGCGGTGTGGGCCGATTGGAACAGATGAAATCGCAGATCGAAAATCTGAACCGGATGCTGAACGAGGAGATCGATGCGGCAAGAAGCCGATTGCAGGATTATCGCGAACAGATGGCTCTCGAACGTAAACGATCGCAATTGCGAGACGATTTCCGGTCATTCGAAAGGCAGCTCAAGAAATTGGCATCTTCTTTGGATGCACAGTATGTGCGACATGCAATCGATGAAATTGGGACACTTCTGCAGCAATTTGGCCTTTCGTTGGATCAGGATGATCTCGATAGGGCGTCGAATCTTTCGAAAAGCGCCCATAATGCCTTCAACCGTACAATTTATCTGCAGCAGATCAAAAAAGAGGCGGATTTAGGCGTTCAAAACTTGGTGAAGGAAATCAACAATCTAAATGTACATCCAGTGTATCGGGTTTGGCTCTCGTCCAAACTGGGAACATTGCTGGATGATCTAAATCATCTTCGAAGTGCCATTTTGGATGCCAAAACTGCGGATAATGAATCATGGAACAATGCTCTTCTGTCCATACAGAATCGTATGGAAGCCCTGATCCAAGAAGGGGATGAACAGCAGCAGCGGGAAGAAAAACGGGCAGAGGTGATCCGTGTGCTTGTCGAGGTGTTGCGGGAAGAGGGATATACGGTCAAAACAGGACTCGAGGGAACCCAAGATGGACCTGTTCTTGTCACCGGAACCAAGCCGGGTAGAATCCGAAATCAGATTGCAGCGCTTCGAGTTGGGTTGGACGGCAAACTCGAAATAGATATGGATTCAGGGGACGACACCGATATTCTGAAGATACGGGAGGCTCAAGCTGATCCTGCAAAAGATCAACATGTCGCTTGTGAAAAGGCCATCCAGACTCTGAAATCGGCGTTGAATCGTAAAGGAGTTCGGTTACAAACGACTCATCGAAAATGGCATGATCCGAATAGAATCGCTAAGGCAGCCAAAAGCCTTCCAGGCTCTCGCGGGAATCGAATTCCGAGGTAAAGATAGAAAGCCATGAATAGAGGTGCCCAGTGGAAGCGGAATGGGTTAAGCAACTTAGGGACCTGGTTTATATCAGTAGAGGGATATTGCTGTACGGCAATGTAAGGGATGTTTACCGGATCGAGAGCAATTCTCATATGGCCTACTTGCCAATCCGGGCCTTTTTGGATTGGCTTTTCGGCGAATGCGGTTACAAGCTGATCGGTCATTATGACATCCTGGATGGTCTTGAATTTTCCTCGCAAGAACAGCTTCGGGAGTATTCCAGAATGGTGACGGAAATCGAAGAATCTTCCATTCCCAATGCCTCTGCCGCATATGGGGTTCCGGGAAGAGATGCGACCGTCTCCTCTGCCTCGGAAGACCCTTCCATCTCCTCACGGGCAGATCAGACATTCGTAAAAACCGTTTATTCCGCCAATTCAATCGAGTTCCAGGAAACCTTTCACCGTATTCGTTCGATCTGGAACCGCAAAAACTGTCCACCCATGGCGATCGTCATCCATTTCTCCGAAAGGCTGATAGGGTCGCCTCAACAGCTGGACCTAAATGATAGAAGCCATCTGATTCTGCTTGAAAAGCTGCTTGCCGAAGCGCGAATCGTCAACGGACTTCCGCAACTGCTGGTCATCGTGACCGACGATTTGCGAAAACTTCCTGAATCTTTGTATTATGATCAGCCTCGTTGCAGACGGCTGCTCATTCCCAAGCCCGATCTGGATCAACGGAGGCTCTTTTTAGAACTCATTCGAACCTCCTTTTATTTGAACGAAAACGAACCTCTTTCTGAAACGGTTCTGCAGCAACTGATTGAAAACCTGACAGCGGCATCGGAAGGGCTCACATTCTATGAACTTCAGAGCCTGAGCACCCTGTCGAGAAAGTTACAGATTTCACTGACGGATTCTTCTCGTTTGATCAAGCGATATAAATTCGGCCGCCAAACCAGCCCATGGGATCAACTTTCACGGGACAAGCTGACTGCAACGCCATGGAAACGAATCCGGATCGATTGCAATGGAAGTGTTCAGTCAGTTGAAACGACAACGCTTCCTTTTCAGGATTGTCTTCGGCAACGTGTGCTGGGGCAGGATCAGGCCATTCAGGCCCTGGAAGACATGCTGATCCGTAATATCGAGGGGATGAACGAACCGAATCCCAATCGACAAGGCACCAAACCCAGAGGAATTTTCCTTTTTGCCGGGCCGACCGGTGTAGGAAAGACGGAGCTCATCAAGGCATTTGCGGAATGGATGTTCGGAGATGAATCCAATATGGTGCGTTTCGACATGAGTGAATTCAATCAGGAGCACTCTGATCAGAAACTAATAGGGGCCCCTCCTGGGTATGTTGGACATGAACAGGGAGGACAGTTGACCGAGTCTGTGAAAAAGAAACCTTTTTGCGTCATCCTGTTTGACGAAGTCGATAAGATGCACCGAAAAATATGGGATATCTTCCTCCAAATTCTGGATGACGGCCGATTGACCGACGGTTTGGGAGACACTGTCTATTTTTCGGAAACGGTTATCGTTATGACGAGTAACCTGGGAGGGGCTGCCCATCCTGTAGGCGGTAGTGCAGAAGAAGTCGAAATGCACTACCGGAGAAGCGTTCAGGACTTTTTTCGGCAAACATTGGGGCGACCGGAAATTCTGAATCGCATCGGAATGGATAATGTGATTGTTTTTCATCCCATCGAAGACTCCATCAGACGCCAAATTGTCCAGATGAAACTTGCCAACTTCCAAGTGTTATGCGAGGGCCGTCATGGCATTAATATCCGCTTTGATACATCCCTGATCGATTTTCTTTTGAACCATCCGGAAGGGTTTTCCATCAATGGCGCCAGGGGGGTAGAAAGCCTTCTGTTAACCCATCTGGTAAATCCTGTTGCACGATATCTGTTTTATCATCCATCCTTGAAAGGATCGGAAAAGACCGTACATGTCTCTGTTAACCGTTCAACCCATCCGGTGGAAACGATGTTTTCGGAATGATAAGGATGAAAAAGCGATGGCGGAACATTCTCCGAATGAATTCTGGACATGTTCTCATTGCGGCAGAGCTGATATTCCTCAATCCCGCAATGGATGTCCTCAATGTTACTCAAGGCGAAACCACCGTCTTAGGAATAATGTGACAATAACGGTAGTGGTCGGTCCGCTCTCTCATGTAGGTGAAGTCATTTCACTGAACGATCATGACGTACTGATTCGCCTGAAGGGGGATGATTATGATATACAAGATAATGAAGTCGTTTCCGAAAACGAACTAGGGTGGGTAAAGTTGACGCTAGGCACTGCAAGGATAGAGGTGCATTCTAAGTCGAGGGATTCCATTGTTCTACGAAACCGTCAGCCGCTGGATCGTTTGGACGATTTAAGCTCAAATGATCAATTGAAAATCGGTAAATGGCGCTTTCGGTTGGGTTGTGAGGATCAATGACCATGCGTGGTAAGGTCCCTTCACGTATCTCCTTCTAATGTTTTTTTTTTACAATTTGATCTGCATGGCACAGGGCCTTGGTATGGATTTTCAGGAAACTCAATATGCAACGAATGGATATATCCTTGAAAAACGTCTTGGTCAAGGTGCTTCAGGAACCGTATGGCTGATACGACGAAACGATGAATATTTTGCACTGAAACACATCAGTTACCATGAGCAAATCGACCCTATCCGGATCAATCTTCACGGCGGAGATCGCCAACAGGCTTTGAATGCTCTTCGGAATAATCTTGAGACGTTGCGTCGTGAGATCAGCATCGTCCAGGACTTGAGCGGTCGAAGCTCTCATCTGGTTCGCTATTTCGATCATGAATGCCGGGAAGCAGGTTCCGAGCGGGATGTCTGCATCGATATTTGGATTCGAAAAGAATACTGTGATCATGTGCTAAGCGATCTCATCGAAAATAGACAAATTGGGTTGTACGCTGCTTTGCGGTACATAATTCACATCAGCCTCGCGTTGGTGAATTTACATTCCAAAGGGATCGTTCATCGCGATATTAAACCCGCCAATATCATGGTTACCGGTGATTTATCCAAAGCATATGCAAAGCTCGACGATTTCGGCCAAGCGCGCCGCATCGGTCCAAACTATACCTGTTCCTACAGACATCAAGGAACATTCCTGTATAGCGCACCTGAAGTTGATGATAACATGCCAAACATCGATTGGAAACGAGCCGATATTTTTTCCATGGGAACAACCGCATATGAAACGTTAACCGGAAATGTTCCTTTCTGGGAAGATGACATGCGCACTCTTGACCAGCGAAGTTTCGAGGACCGTCTTTCCAGCAACAAGAGGTGCCACAGATTGGGCGTCATGGATAGCTTGGACGATTGCTTGAAGGCACTTCTGTTGAAAGCGACCCATCCAGACGCTAATTTACGGTTTCCTGACGCCGAGGCAATGCATGAAGAATTGGTAACATGTGTGAAAGGGATGGGGGACCGATCCATGAAGGATTTTTGCCTGACAAGGAATTCCGCTGCGATCGAGCGAGCCCGTGTGTTGTATCAGGCCTTATGTGATGTTAGGCAACAGGCTGATGACTGGCGATGCCTGGGAAATGTCGCATACCATGAAGGACGGACAGATGATGCAGCCCAATGTTACCGAAAGGCTATCGATATCGATCCGGATGATAAATATTCTAAGGAAAATTTGGATACAGTGACAGCAGAAAATCATTGATGAATTCAGGAGGACCCATGATTCAAATCCAAACAGGATGGGATCGATACCACCGTCCTTTGATGGGAAAACACGACGCATCTTTCATGATAAGTTGTTTTGCGGAATCACAAAAGAGGGTACCTATTCATGCCGGGTTTTTCTTGGATGTCAGTGAATCCATGGGGAGGGACGGTAGATTGAGTCATGCAAAAGAATTCATTCTTTCCCTTCTCAATAACCTTCAAAATGGTGACCATTTTACCTTGGCCACTTTTCATGGAAGAGTCACTCTTTTCGCCGATGATGAAACGTTAACCGACCAAAATCGACCTTTGCTGGCTGAACGAATACGCAGCTTGGAGGCAGGGGGGGTCACCCGACTGGATTTGGCGCTTGAAACCATACGAGATCGTATGAAATCTTCTGGTGAACTATTGAGATTTACGTTCCTGGTTTCAGACGGCTTTCCAACGGACAAAGATGGGTATCAGGTAACCGATGAGCAAAGCTACCTGAATATTGCAGCCCAAGTCGGTCAACAGGGGAAGCCATTGATTGTGGTGGCTTTCGGGAATCCAGATTCTTATAATCCTGTTTTTTTTAATGCTGTGGCGGAAAAGACCCAGGGATCTTTTCGATACAGCCCTGATGCCCATCAGCTTGTCGCCTCCTTAAACGAAGATATACGACGTATGAACATCACCCGTGTCGGAAATGTCCGTATTGTGTTTGAGTTGGATCCAACACTCGCTTCCTGCAATTGGGTCGGCAGGGCTTATCCAGACAAACAATTGCTAGTACCCGTCGAGAAACAAACGTATATACTCGGGTCACTTTGCATAGGTGATCCAGTTGTATTGATTGCCAATATATCAAGCTACGGGGATCTTGATACCACATCGGGTGAGCATCGGTTGGGAACAGTTCGAATGGTTGCGAATACGCAAACTGGTTGTTGGAAACAACACCTTGTATTATCGCAAGATTATACTAATCGATCCGATCTCATAGAATATCGGGACGAAACGGTTCACCGCTGGTATCTCGAGTTGGAAGAGACGGCCCAGTTACGGAAAGCCGTCCAGGCGATCACTGAAAGAAGAACAACTGAAGCCGAACAACACATCAATGCAGCACGATCTACCAGGCAATCGCTGGGTAAAGCGATCAACGAGTTGGACGATCTGAGAAGAACACTGACCAGAGACAATGGGGACGGTGTGGCGCGTCTTCTGGAGCTAGCGAGGTTGTCTCGATTTTCGCATAGGGGGGATCGATAATGCGGCTATGCCCCGTATGCGGTGAATTGAATCCGATGATGGTGACGCAGTGCATCCATTGTGCATCCAATCTCAATCCGCTAAGCGATGAAACGCAAAGAACATCCAATCGACCTGATACATTGGAATTCATGGATGAAAATCCTTCTTCTTGTAACAAGTGGATTCTGAAATTCTCTTTTCCAGACGATCCAAATCGTTCTTGGGGAGTTTTGTTCGACAAGCATGAAATCATTGTCGGAAGGCGAGATGAAACAGAACATTGGTATCCGGATGTGGATTTGTCGGATATTCTTCCGTCGGAAAAAGCCTCGCTTATTTCCAGAAAACACCTACAATTAACAATTCAGGATCGTCATCCAGTCATAAAAGATATGGGAAGCGTAAACCGTGTTTACTTGAATTCTGCGGATAACCCGCTAGACCCCCATAGGTATTATCCATTAAAAATGAATGATGTGATTGGCTTGGGAAATGTTGTCGCGTTTAAAATCAAAGAGTGGAAGGCAGCATGAAACCGGTTGCTCATTTTTCAACGGATCAAGGTCATTGTCGAGAGACAAACGAAGATGCCTATTTCGATGCATCTCATTTGCCTTGGGATCTTACGGATTCAAATGGATATCTCTATGCGGTTGCTGATGGGATGGGCGGTGTTGCCGGTGGAGGAATCGCAAGCAATATAACGGTGAAAGCTCTTCAGGAATATTATGAAAAATGCAGGAAGCATGATCTTAGACGGCTACCTTGGAAAGAATGGGCGACACAGACCATTTCTGAGTTGACGAATCGCATCAACCACTATCTGGCAGCTGGCTCTTATTTCAATCCAGACATTCCTACCGATCTCGGAACGACGCTTGTTGGCATCGCTATTTTTAAGGAAGAAGCCGTGGGCTTCAACATTGGAGACAGCCGTCTCTATCACTTCAGCATACAAAAGGGATTCTATCAGGTCTCAAAAGATCATAACAAAGCTCGGGAGCTTTTGGACGAAGGCAAGATCACTTCCGATGGGGCACGAAATCATCCAGACAGTCATGTATTGACACACTGGCTTGGTGGCCGATCTCGGATGGGAGTCTGTCAGCCCGATATATTTCCGCTGCAACTCTGTCCGGGAGAAATGCTGTTATTGTGCAGCGATGGACTCAGCGGTTTGGTTCCAGATACGGAAATGGCCCAATGTTTGTTATTGCATGGGAATGATTTGAAAAAAATCACTGACGACCTGATTAGCAAGGCGCTTTCAGCGGGTGGTTACGACAACATTACCGTAGGCATCATCCAATTGCGTCCTGATGAGGAGGAAGGCCATGGCAAAAGTGAAGATCGATCGCATCTGGTACGATTGGCCGGATGACTCCATATCTGAACCTCAAGTTCGGGAATTTTTACAAGGCAGAGGGGATTCAGCAGCTGCCTCTCGGAATTATTTGTTTTTCACCCCGAACAATCGAATGGAGACCCCCCTTCCGGATGCCCCCATGAAAATTGGTTCAGATGACAGAGTGTACCTTTCGTCTTTTCCGGCTAATATCCATTATGGCTCTGATATCAACTCGTTGAGGGATTTAGACGATTTCAAGAGGCTTTCAGTTCGCGAAAAATACATTCTGGCTCAGGTGTTTCAGGTTTCGGAAACCTATTTTCGACGCAATAGCATATCCTTACATCTCAGCAAGAACTGCGACTTTTTGGCGATACGCGATTTTCCTCTTCCCCCAAGGGGCGACTGGGCAAATCGTCAAATTCCCATCTGCATCTATTTTCCGAGAGATTATCCGACGCACGCCCCCATTGGTTTTTTTGTAGGCCGAAATCTTAAGCTGCGCAATCAGAATGCAGAAGGAGCAATGCATATTTTTTCGGGTGGCATATATCGAGAGCCGAATGCGTTTATGGAGAAGTATGATCTCCGTTCCAGGGGATACCATTTTTTCTGCTGGCATGTGGAACAGAATTGGCATCCCAACATGCGTAATCCGTTCGAACCCGATAACCTGTATACCTTTCTCAAGGCTGTTCGCAAGGCATTTCATTCCGGTATGGCCGATATGCTGAATCGATAGGAGATACGATGAAACGGTTTATCCTCATTGTTCCAGGTGGATGGCGCCTGAAACTGAACGAATATTTGTTCGACGGTTCCGGACATGAATATTGCGCTTACATGGCTGCAGGAGTGAGTGAAGGCAATGAGGAATTTCGTTTGATTGGGAATGAGCTGTTGCTTCCTCAAAAACCAAATGAAGAGGGAATGGGGGATTATGTTATTTCCGATTCAACCATATGCCGACCAAGGATATCCTACCGAAACCTTGTCTTGTATGAATCGATCGAGAGAAATGGCATGGTGCAACGCAATTTCTCTTTGATCGACATTCATTGTCATCCTTTTGCCGCAGGGAAAACTGTAGCTTTTTCTTCGATGGACGAAGAGTGGCAACGGAAAAGCGCGGATCATTTTTTCAATACATGCCGGTTTGGGGGAACGATCTGCTTTTTGGTAATCGGTTCTGGCGGCGCCATTCAAGGCAAGGTCTATCGACGCAGGTTCATTCGTAAGGGGGGATGGATCGTCAGTCCATTGGACCGAATTGTATTTTTAGATGCACCCTATCGAGAATGGACAAGCGATGATTCCGATCGGACGTTGAGCGAAATGCAGCGTGCCATTTGGAACAGACAAATTATGGCCATTGGGGAAACCGGGCAGGCAGTATTGGCGCGAAAGTCTTTTGCGTTGGTCGGGGTGGGCGGTATAGGTTCCATCGTAGCGGAAGGGCTTGCCAGACTCGGCGTCACGCGTTTTCTCTTGATCGATCCGGATGCTGCGGAACCGAGTAATTTGAACCGTTTTTCGGGAATGAGCCGGAAAGATGCACAAACAGGGAAACCGAAAACAGCGATTGCAGCGAGGGAAATCCGAAAAATCCATCCCAATGCTCGAATCATCCAAATCCGCGAACCTGTACAATCGGAAAGGGCCCGGAAAAAACTGAAAAGCATCGATGCCGTCGTCCTCAGTACCGACAACCTGCTCAGCCGTCATTTCACGAATGTGTTCTGTTTGCAATATGGAATCCCTTTGTTTTCGCTTGGATCGGTTATCAACATCGATGGCGATACCGGAAAGGTCAAAGACATGTGTTGCTCTTATGTTCGTGTCCTTCCAGGAGAAAACGCCATGTGTCTTCACTGTTCCGGAAATATCGACGACCATGCACTAGCCTATGAACTCAGCCCCGACCCAGTCCGACAAGAAGGGGTATCGCGCGGATATGTCAATGACGCAGAGATCCACCAGCCGGCTGTCCGCCAGTTGAATGGAACGATCGCCGATTTGGCTCTTTTCGAAATCCTCAAGTACTTCACCGGATTCAACAAGAATGCTGAAAACATGCAACAGCTCTTTTACGAACCGGGGGAAAAAAACGAAAACGATATCCGGAATGCGTTTGAATTCGAGGACGCTGAAGGATTGATTTACGACCAGCTGAGATACAAATTGGTCTTGATTCGGTATCTATTTCCATGTTTGAAGGACTTCATTGATGGTGTTCAAATTGACATAAAATGGATCGATGGAAGATTATATTATTTTCTGGATGATGAAGGGCCGATGGTATACGAAGAAGAATGTACGGCGAATTCAAGAAGGCTTTCCTTGAATGATTCTTGTAGAAAGGCATTGAAGCAAGTTATGACCATGCGAAGACGATGCATTGAACGAAAGAAGAATTGCCCATATTGTGGTGAAAACGGTATTATCGGAAAAGCTGACAATGAAATCTTGCCCGGATTTGAGGAGTAGTTCATGCTTATTGCGAGGCCTGTCACGCTCTTCCGTGAAGAAATGGATGTACCTGTCTGATTTACATATCCACTTCTTTCCTAAGTAATCCATTAATGACCTTGCTAACAGTTGGAAAGTCTTCTGATCGTCGCATGGCGGGGTATACACTTTTTCACTGCATCGGATCAACTCAGTCGTCCGATGACCCAAGGGCCGGATGTCAGGACAGGCATTCGGTACGGGCAATCAAAACGCAACGGATTGATTTTCAAATCGTTGTGGGTAGCTGAACGACTCTCGACCCAACGATCTCCGGCTGCTTCAAGCAAGTTTCCGCTTCAGCCTCAAAAGGTGTATGCCACGCTATGCTCAGGCTCGGCAATGAACAAAATCCGAGTTGGGTCGACTTTTGTGACTCCATCATGTATTGCGGGTGATCCCATGCCAACTAGTGAAGAAGAAAAAAGAGCTTATAATGATCGATGCAGGCAAAATTTTAGAGAATACGATTCCAGGATTCGAAGCTTGGAACAAGCCCAGTTTAAAGCGGAAGAGGCATTCAAACGGGTTAAAGAAATCAAAACCCTTCAACGGGAATTGATAGACAAAGACGATAGCGGTCGTCCTCGTATTTGTCTTTTCGATAAGGAGCCGCTTTGTACGAGGAAAAAATTTTTCCAAAGGCTCGGTCTTCTATTTGAAGACGCCAATCGTCAAAACAAAAAGTGGATTTCTGATGTTCTGCAAGAATGCGATAGCATGCTCCGGGCGGATCAACCAGATTTCAATAATATTAGGCGAAAGCTTGAGAATGTCCAGAAACATTGGTACGAAGTTCCGAAACAGGATGAAGATAAAAATGCATTGATTCAACATATAAATGATCTATTTGAAGTGGTGAAGAGTCCTACTGATTCCCTTTCGCAAATGGATCCCTTGTTGACGGAAATTCGTCAATATTTCCAAGAAGCCAGAGACTTACTGAGCAGACTTCCAACAGCAGAATCGCTGGTGCCAACCGCCTATTTTTCATGCATTATTGCAATGAAAGAGGTTCATGACCGTTTAAAAAAAATCCAGCAGCTTATCAAACAGGCACATGACCGCCTGAAGTCGATTCAGGCCAGGGATAAAACAGACCTATACAACACACTGAAAGATCATTATCAATCGCTTCAGCTGCAATGGCACGATGATCGTCTGATCCGTATATCCAATTGGTGTGAAACCCTCTCTGCAGAGAACTACAGCAGGATCGCACGGAGGGTGGAGGAGTTGGAAAATCGTGCTGAGAGCGTTTCCGGAAAAGAAGACATCAAGAAATTAAACGCTGATATTAAACAACTTGAAGCCGATATGGGTGAAAAAGACAGCGGGGGCTTTTATCTATTACCGATGAAAAGAGATCAATTAGAGGAACTATACGCACGAACGAGAAGCCTCAAAATAAGGATGCAAACCATTTGGGGAGGCCTTGTCGCAACGCAGTCCACCGATCGGAATCGGTATCAGGAATACGAGCGGGAAATGAAAAGCCTCTATTCCAGATTGGATCAGGTGCAAAGCAAGAGTGAATTATTTGCGCTTCAAAGGGGAATTCAACAATTACACGAAATACGACGGAAAGATCTGGGTGAAGGCAATATAACTCCAAAGACTTCCGCCAGAATTATTCATGAGCTTCAAACTCTTTGGGGGGAAGTCAACCAAAAGTTTGAAACTTTTTCTCCAATTGAATTCAGTATAACATGGTTGATGGAAACTTATGAACGGAATCGTCAGAACAACTGGGTCATTTTTGTAGATGAAGTGCCAAATGGGGTTTAATTTGGATAACAGGAAAACGTATATCGATACTAGAATGGCGAGAAATGGATTCGTAACTGTCTTGCTGCATAATATGGTCAATTTTAAATGAAAAATATTTCACTGTGTATCTTGGGAGGAGGCCGAGAAATCGGCGCAAACAGCTATTTGCTTCGGTGGGGTGATTATCAAATTCTGTTGGATGCCGGGTTCAATCCAGCAAAGATCGGTTACGATGCCCTTCCTCATCTGGACCTGATTGACAACGATGGGCTGGATGCCATCATTATTACCCATGCGCATCTGGATCATATCGGCTCGCTTCCTTATATTGTCAATCACCATTTCAAAATCGGTGCGAAAATCTTTATGACGGAACCAACGGCCGCACTTATTCCAATCATGCTGATGGAAACGGTCAAAGCACTCGAACGGGAGAGCATCCTACGGGAAAATCAATATTTTTATCATCATTACTTCGATCGGTCTATAGTTCGTGAATATTTACAAAGCTATTTTGAAGTTCGGTATATCGACGTTCCGTTTGAGGTGCTTCCTGGAATTTCATGCCAATTTTTTCATGCAGGCCATATTTTGGGCGCGGTTGGGGTTATATTGAGGGATAAAGACACGACCATTGTCTATACAGGCGACTTTGGCACGGAAGGTCAAGAATGGATAGAAGGATGCCATATTCCAAATGGTGTGAAGGCCGATTGTCTGATTATCGAAGGTACTCATGGCGGGGACGATGAATCCGGAAATAAGGCTCGAGAAGAGGAGATCACAAGGCTCAGAAACCGAATTGCAGAAAGATTGAATAATGGTGGCCATGTATTGATACCCTCTTTCGCGCTTGGACGTACTCAAGAAATGCTGGCGTTGTTGGATAAATGGATGACGGAAGGAAGCATACCATCAGAAACGCCGGTTATGATACATAGTGGAATTACAGGTTCAATCAACGAGATATATACCCGTTACGATGGAAGACAGGGGCCTCATCGGAGGGCTCTGGGAAGTATTTGCAATATTGTGAACGGATATTTGCCGAGCGGTTCTTTTGCTTCCACTGATTCGTTGAGCGATAGACCGACAGTCTTTGTCTTCACAAGCGGAATGATGGCACGCCGTACGCCAAGCGCTCGGTTAGCGGAGGAATTAATCCAAGACGAACGAAATGGTATTTACTTTGTCGGATACGTTGCTCCAGGTGACTTGGGATACGAGTTGTTAAACGCCAAACCAGGGGATAAGGTTTGTACTGATATTCATCAAAATGATTGGGTTGAGATTCGTACCCCGAATATCGAGCGGTTTTCGTTGTCTGCTCATGCTGGTTTTCGAGATTTATTGCGTGTCTCCAAAGAATACGATCCATCTCTTGTTTTGTGGGTTCATGGAGATGAAAAAGCATTGGATAGGTGTGCTCAGGAATTGCAGAGGGCAGGGAGTGAAATACAGCGGGCCTGGGCGCCCGCCAATCGGGAGGAGATATGGATTTCTCGCCAAGGTAGGAAGATATTGCTACCTCTCAAATCTCTTCGGGCCGTTATCGTTACGGTTGGAACCTCACTGCTTACTGGCTACCAAAAAGGGAAAAAGAAAATATCCAAGATTCATCCAACTCTTGACCAATTGAAAGAATACGTTCTGAAGCATCTGGATAATCTTCCCAAATTGAGCGCTGAAACCCATATCTTGTGGCACAAGCCGCTTGAAACTCAAGACGTTTTATATCTTATTTGCGGTGATAATCCGGATGTGAAGATTTGTGGGCAGGTTCTTCAAGAATTTTATGGGACCGCACATCTAGTAGAATGCATTGTCGTAGATGGTCTTAGACCGGAGCCAGAAAGCTTCGAGAATAGAGGCACCATAAATCTGGTTCAAGAGTTAACTCGGATCATTCAGGCTCATTCTCGAAATACGGTGATCCATGCGACGGGAGGATTCAAGGGGCAAATTGCATTGGCTACGTTGCTCGGAATTCTCTTTCATCAACCGGTCACATATCTTTATGAGGGGTTTGAAAAACCGGTTAACCTGCCACCTGTCCCATTGGATTTTGACTATTCCAGAATTCATTCGTTTCGTGAGCCTTTTTTTCAACTTGTTGATGCTCGAAATACCGCAGGAATGCCCGATATACTGAATCAGTTGCCGGAAGACCTTCTGTGCTGTTTTCAACGGAATCCAGATTCTCCTCATTTCTGTCTGACCGCTTTGGGGCGGGCGATATTAAAATCCTATCTTGAAAAAGCTCAAAATCAGGCAAAGGAAATTCCAATTCGGAGAGATGGTTCATCTGGCAAGCTATGGGGCATGAACAACAGGCAGCGAGAGGCAATTCTCAATCCAGCGATTGCGTTGATTATTGAACGGATCAGCCGCTTTAGGGATATGATAATCGAAATGGTGTTTTTTTCACAACCGGTGAACCCCGGAGCGGGTTTGTTCAACGTATCACAGGAGGAGAAGAATTATCTGGAGTTGATTGAAAAGACCGGGAGCAGACTTCGTTACCGAATTCATCACATCAATAGTCAACCAGATATCGCCGATTATTTGGATATCATGACCGTTGCAGGTATAGCGCCTACACTGCGAAAGTGGATCGGACGTTTGATTTTTCCGTGACCTCAAAAAAAAAAAGCGGGTTTTTCAACCCGCTCAGAAATGCCAAGGGTGCATAGGTAAATTTTTATAGGTAAGTGGATATGATTTCCATATAGGAATAATGAAATTTCCCTTGGCATGGTTATTGTCCGAAATCTGAAAAGAATAGTCAAGATATTTTTGTTGGGGTCGCAAAAAGTCAGTGAGTCGCTGTTGAGCTCACATTCCACACCCTTTTGAGGGTGTCATCAGGAGGGTTTTTCCGGAAAGGGGGGCGGCAGGCTGGATGTAAAGATATCCTCGGTGAAACCAAGGGCCTGGAGATAGGCCAGCTGAACCAGTTTGAGCGGTTTCTTGAGCATCCGTATGTTGCCGCAGCGCATGATCTGGACATAACGGAACTTGGTGGTCAACACGTAAGAAGTGGGGCGGTTGGTCTTGCGGCGATCCAGGCCTTCGATGATAGAGCGGAGTGGCGTCCGACATCGGATCGAAGCAGGCGAGGTTTGCCTCCGTTACCATGGCCGAGTCGGCGACATAGGTAAAGGCGCCTTCGCCCAGTCCGTTTTTGGCCAGGTCTTTGCTGATACGGGTCAGCAGCTTGTTGTTGAGGGTTTTATCCGAGCTGTTGCCGTCATGGGTTTCACCGAGGATGGGGATGTTGTGTTCCACGCACAGCATGCCGATCATGAATTGTTTGAGATCGGGTCGATGGTCCTTGCTGTAGCCGTAAGTGATCTTGAGGGTATTGTCTGGAAACGATTCGTCGTATTCACCCCAGAGGCTCACCGATGTGGAATCCCAATGACCACAACGGGTGTCGAGATCGAAGATGACAGCGGCCCTTCGGGCGATT
>JBFMBE010000047.1:0-21730 GCA_040755275.1 Thermodesulfobacteriota bacterium
AATCGCCCGAAGGGCCGCTGTCATCTTCGATCTCGACACCCGTTGTGGTCATTGGGATTCCACATCGGTGAGCCTCTGGGGTGAATACGACGAATCGTTTCCAGA
Organism: Thermodesulfobacteriota bacterium; assembly: GCA_040755275.1. Classification (GTDB taxonomy): domain Bacteria; phylum Desulfobacterota; class Desulfobacteria; order Desulfobacterales; family Desulfatirhabdiaceae; genus Desulfatirhabdium. Next base: position 106 of record JBFMBE010000047.1, read on the forward strand.
CAATACCCTCAAGATCACTTACTGCTACAGCAAGGACCATTGACCCGATCTCAAACAATTCATGATCGGCATGCTGTGCGTGGAACACAACATCCCCATCCTCGGTGAAACCCATGACGGCAACAGCTCGGATAAAACCCTCAACAACAAGCTACTGACCCGTATCAGCAAAGACCTGGCCAAAAACGGACTGGGCGAAGGCGCCTTTACCGATGTCGCCGACTCGGCCATGGTAACGGAGGCAAACCTTGCCTGCTTCGATCCGATCCCGGACGCCGCTCCGTTCTATTTCGTCACCAGATTGCCCCACACCTACGGCCAGGCCGATGAGGCGCGGTAGTGTCAACGGTTTTGTGCAAATTCATTACCCCTCCAACTGCTTCCAAAGGGGCAGATTTTTAGCGACTTTTCCGATAGGATTGGATCTCCAGTGCAGCTCCATCTTCAATGCAATGAATGCAAGGAGTGTGTAGCAGGACTGCTCACCTGCCACAATCTCCATCGGCCTGGTTCTTCTGCGAAACTCTTTGTTGAGTCTCTCGATGATGTTGGTGGTTCGAAGAGAGATCCATTCTTCTTCAGGGAAGTGGAAGAACGTCAGGCACGCATCCAAGCTCTTCTCCAGACATTTCACCGCGGATGGGATATGTTTTTCCCATCTTTCCTTGAATTCCTTGAAGAACTCCAGGGCCTTGTCCCGACAGGAGGCATAGAAGATGGACCTCATCGCGTCTGCCACCTCTTGTTTGAACTTCTGAGGAACCTTGGCCAGAACGTTTCGGGCCACATGAACCTGGCAGCGCTGGATCTTCGCTTTGGGAAACTCTTCCCTGAAGACGGCCTCCAGCCCCGGCAGCCCATCCATCACTCCCAAAGTGATTCTGGAGGCATCAAGGCCTCTTCTTTTAAGATCTTTGAAGAACTCTCTCCAGGTGGGGGCCGATTCCTTGTCTCCCGCCTGCAGCCCAAGCACAAACCGGGCCCCCTGCTGCTCGGTCACTCCAATGACAACGAGCACCGGGACCTTCTCTATGGAATCTCCCATCCTCATAGCGAAGTTGACCCCGTCGACGAACAGATACTTTACCGGCTCTTTCGACAGGTCCCTGTTTCTCCACTTCTCCACGGCGTCTTTAAGCTCACCGCTTGCCTGGCTGATCTCGGTGTGGGAGATCTTTCTTCCGACGAGCCGCTCGGTCATCATGGCCAGAGTTCGTGTGCTCACCCCACCCAGAAACATCAGGCACAGATCGTGTGCGATCTCGCTCTCATACTGCTTCGAGCGGGGAAGAACCTGCGTGTGGTACTCACCGTTTCTATCCCGAGGAACCTTGGTCGTAACCTCCCCTATCCCCTTGAGAGTAAATCTTCTTTCGTAGTAGCCGTTTCGGTAGTTGGCGGCTTCCGGCTCCGCCTCACCCGCATCTTTCCTCTCGTAGGGCTTTCTTCCGAGAAAATGGGTGATCTCGGCATTCATCATTTCAGAAAGATACCGTCCAACTATTTCCTTTATATCCAGCCGAACCATCTGGAATATCTGCTCCGGGTTTTGCTGAATCTCTTTGAAAATGCTGACCACCTCGGGTACACTGATCTCGATTCGCATTGGGCGCTTTTCCTTTCTTTGAGGTTGTTTTGGGCAAAACCCTCTCTTAACGGAAAAGCGCCCTTTTTTCTAGTGATTAAAATTGATGAAGTCGCAAAAAGTCAGGCCCTCTCAATTGACCCGCAGGAAGGCGGGTGAATGTTGCTCAGCGTCGGAAGAACTCAGCAGCCGGAGATCGTTGGATCGGGTGGCGCATCTCACCTGTTTTGCTTTGAATCACAGCACGTTGAATTACGGCAATCTAAACAGTTCATTCCGGCTATCCGCCCGATCTTACGAGCTCGGGCTGCTGAGTTCTTCCGACGCTGAGCAACGTTCACCCGCCTTCCTGCGGATGAATCCATGGGGCCCGACTTGTTGCGGCTCCATCCAACCAGATGAGGTGATCGATCATGATGGAACACCCAATGGCGATACCATATCGGATTGCCGTCTTGATTCCCTGCTATAACGAGGAAAAGACCATCGCCCGCGTGGTGATGGATTTTCGGGCTGCATTGCCGGACGCAACCGTCTATGTCTATGACAACCGCTCGACGGATCGCACCCGTGCGGAGGCCGAAGGAGCGGGGGCCGTCGTTCGATACGAAGGGCATCCGGGTAAGGGAAACGTGGTTCGGCGGATGTTTGCCGATGTGGAGGCGGATATTTACGTCCTGGTGGATGGAGATGACACCTACGATGCGGCAAGCGCTCCGAGGATGGTCGAAAAGCTGGTGAATGAATCTCTCGACATGGTGGTCGGCACCCGACTCACCAGACATGACGCAGGGGCCTTCCGGGCGGGACACCGTTTTGGAAACGATCTGCTGACCGGTGTGATGGGGGTGTTGTTCGGAAAGAGCTTTACGGATATTCTTTCGGGGTATCGGGTGTTTTCCAGAAGATTCGTGAAATCGTTCCCGGCGCTTTCGAAAGGGTTCGAGACGGAATCGGAGTTGACGGTCCATGCTCTCGAAATGCGGATGCCGACAGGTGAAGTGGAAACCCCCTACAAGAGTCGGCCAAGCGATTCCAAAAGCAAATTGAGAACTTACAGAGACGGAATACGCATCCTGCTGACGATTCTGGCGCTCTTCAAGGAGGAAAAACCCTTGAGCGCCTTCAGCATCTTGGCCCTGTTTCTGGCCCTCGTCTCGATTGCACTGGCCGTTCCGCTATTCATCACCTATTTTCATACGGGACTGGTTCCTCGTTTTCCGACGGCCATTCTGGCGACGGGAATCATGACCCTCGCGTGTCTCAGCTTTGCCTGCGGCCTGATTCTGGAAACGGTGACCCGGGGAAGAAAAGAGGCAAAACGGGTGGCCTATTTGCTGTACCCCGCATTGTCGAAACGATCCGATTCAGGACGGTAGGGATGCTTCCGGTGGATGAAAACAGGCCGGAAATCCTTTTCCCATTACCCGTGCCGCATCAAAACGCCTTGTCTGCGGCCTTACGGATTTTTTCCTCCTTCCGTCTGGCCGATTCTCTTTCGTGGGCGATCAATTGATCGATGCTGTTGACGAAGACGATGTAGACTTGGTATTCGGGATTCCCGAAACGGTCCGGTTTTTCGGAAACGATGAGCATGTCCCGGTTCTTCTCCCAGTATCGGATGATCTGGCGTTCGAGGGCTCCCGGAAACCGCTGCGGCTCGCCGTATTTTTCGACCAGAGCAGCGAGAATGTCCGATCCTTCCCGAGTCATGCCGATGACGAAGTAGAGGGGAAGACCGCTGACGTTGGAAAAGACGAGGTCGATCAGCTTGAACGGAGATTCCCGTTTCCAGGCATAACGATAGGTCAATTTGACGATGTCGTGCTCCACCCGCTCGCCGAGCGGGGTGTTCAGTGCCCGATGGCTGTCGAGGATCGTCGGGAAATGTGCCTGCATGACGGACGCATCGAAGAAGGCCAAATCAATGGTCCCCCTGTAGGAAATGGCATCCGATCCAAGACGCTCTCGTAGGTTGTCCCGGATCGCATTCGTGAAGCGGGTATTGGCGCCCAGATCGAAAAATGTGAAACTCTCCGGAACGGGGGTGACCGTTGGGCTCGGAGCTTTTTCAGGGAACTTCGTCAGCAGGACTGCGATCGAGACCGCAACGATGCATGTTCCGGCGATGATGGAAAGGCGAACGGTTCGGGTCATTGCATGCAACGCCTCGGATTTGGATGGGATCGATTCAACCGACCGCAGTATACACAATTTATGCTTGATATGGAAGGGATTCCGTTGATATAGGATGGACCGTCGATGGAATCTTGCGTTCTCAATCGATGCAATCTGTACATGTAACCCCAGAAAGGGAGGAAACGATGAAGAAGGAAGAATTGGTTGCTCAGATGGCGGAAGAAGCGGGAATCACCAAGACACAGGCTGCGAAGGCTCTTTCTGCGATGCTTCAAGGCATTGCGGGGGCACTGAAGGAAAAGGACGGCAAGGTGGCGCTGGTGGGTTTTGGCACCTTTCTCAAGGTGGAACGCAAGGCCAGGCAGGGGGTCAACCCGTCAACGGGTGCCAAGATCCAGATCAAGGCCAGCAACGTCGTCCGGTTCCGTCCCGGCAAACAGCTGAAGGACGCCGTAGGTTAACCCCTGGGTTCCATTTGCAGGCAGCACGCCTGATGGATGTAATATGGGTATGCCTTAACCGAAAGGAAACGCATGATTTTCGATACGGCCGGAGAACACAACACGGAAGCTGCCTTGAAGGCTGCGGGTACCCGTGCGGCGGAACTGGGAATTCAGGAAATCGTCGTCAGCTCCACATCGGGAAAGACCGCGTACAAGGCCCTTGAGCTTCTTCCGGGCTTTCGGATCGTTGTCGTCACCTATCACTGCGGTTTTCGGGAACCTTTCCGGAACGTCATGCCGGTTTCGGTCCGTGCCGAACTGGAAAACCGTGGGGCGCGGGTGGTCAGCGCCACCCACGCCCTGTCGGGGGTAGAGCGATCCATCGCCAAAACCTACGGGGGCATCTATCCCGTCCTGTTGGTGGCCGATACGCTTCGGCTCTTCGGACAGGGCACCAAGGTCGCCGTCGAAATCGCCATCATGGCTGCAGATGCCGGAGCGCTCAGCGGTGCCGACATCGTGTCTGTCGGTGGCACGGCAAAGGGGGTGGATACCGCTCTGATCCTGAAACCCGCCCACCAGAACAACGTGTTCAAGGACCTCTTCATCAAGGAAATCATCTGCAAACCCCGAACCGCCTGATGGAATGACTGAACCGACGCATTCAGGGGACCGTTTCCGGTTCCCTGAATGGTCCCCGCCTGACCCCGTTTCCCCGAGAGAGCCTTCATCCACCCGAACCCATTGCGGCTCCGTAACTGTACATGACCATAGAAAGATGGACAGACCATGAACGAAACCGTTCGCCCGTCGCTTCAAGCCGGAGACAGGATTCACGGCTTTGTCGTTCAACGCATCGAACCCGTCGAACTGCTCCAGGCCTTTTTCATCGAGCTCGAACATGAGCGAACCGGTGGCCGACACATCCACATCGCCTGCGGCGATACAGAAAACGTGTTCGGTGTCGTATTCCGGACCGTACCGAAAAATTCGACCGGGGTGGCCCACATCCTGGAGCATACGGTGCTCTGCGGCTCCAAACGCTATCCGGTTCGGGACCCCTTTTTTTCGATGCTCAAGCGCAGTCTGAGCACCTTCATGAACGCCTTTACGGCTTCCGACTGGACGATGTATCCCTTCGCCACCCAGAACCCGACGGACTACTACAACCTGATGGGCGTCTATCTCGATGCCGTGTTTCATCCCCTTCTCGATCCCCTGAGTTTTCGGCAGGAGGGGCATCGGCTCGGTTTCGGGGAGGACGGCAGACTCACCTACAAGGGGGTCGTATACAACGAAATGAAGGGTGCCATGTCTTCTGCTCCTCAGATCATGGCCAGATCTCTCTTGAAGGAACTCTATCCGGACACGACCTATCGGTTCAATTCCGGTGGCGATCCTCTGGAAATTCCCCGCCTGACCGATGAAGGTCTGAGGGAATTTCACCGTGTCCATTACCATCCGAGCAATGCCTGGTTCTTCACCTATGGCCATCTGCCGCTGACGGACCACCTGGCTTTCATCGAGACCCACTATCTGAAGGGATTCGACCGGATCGACCCGGATACGGCCGTTGCCTCCCAACCCAGATGGACCCAGCCGCGAACGGCTTCGGCCGTCTATCCGGTGCAACCGGGCGAATCCGTCGAACGAAAGCACCAGGCCTGCGTCGCCTGGCTCCTCAGCGATATCCGCAACACCTATGAGCTTCTGGCCCTTTCGGTTCTGAACGACGTTCTGCTGGGAAACCCGGCCTCCCCCCTGCGCAAGGCGCTCATCGATTCGGGGCTCGGTTCCGCCCTGTCGGATTCGTCTGGACTCGACGCCGACAACCGCGATACGTTCTTTGCGGTGGGGCTCAAGGATGTAGCCGCGGAAGATGCGCAACGGATTCAGGACATCGTCTTCGATACCCTCGAAACGCTTCGACGAGAGGGCATCGACAAGGAATGGATCGAATCGGCCCTGCACCAGATCGAATTTCACCGCAAGGAAATCACGAACACCCCCTATCCGTTCGGTCTGCGGCTGCTGTTGGGCATTGTCGGAACCTGGATTCACGGCGGAGACCCGATGCGGGTTCTCGATATCGACGCCGACATGAACCGTCTCCGTGCCGAGGCCCTCGAGGGAGATCTTCTCGAACGGATGATCGGACGTTTTTTCCTCGACAATCCCCATCGGGTGCTGTTCACGCTGTCGCCGGATCCGGAATTGAACGAACGGGAGAAAAGACGTCTGGAAGAGGAACTGCAACGGCTTGCCGAAACCCTGTCGGAATCGGATCGCAGGGAAATCGAAAGCCTCGAGCGGCAGCTCGAGCTGCGGCAGCAGGAACAAGAAGACGTATCCTGCCTGCCGACCCTGCATCGGAGCGATCTTACAGAAGACATTCGGATCGTTGTTCCTTCCCACAGGGATACGGCTGCCAGGCTCACCTGTTACGACCAGCCCACATCCGGCATCTGCTACCTGACCGCCGTTTTCGGGGCGGGCCGCCTGCCGGAGCGTCTGATTCCGGTTGTGCCGTTTTTTACCCAATGTCTGACGCAGGTCGGCACCCGAAGACACAGCTACGTCGAGATCGCACGCATGACGGACCGCTACACGGGCGGTCTTTCTGCCGCCTGTCATGCCCGAACCCTTCAGGACGAGAGCCGAAGGTGCCTGCCGATTGTCCAGCTTCATGCCAAATGCCTGAACCGCAACCTGACCCCGACCCTCGATCTGGTGAGCGAGATCCTGTGCGAATGGGCCTTTACGGATCTGGTCCGCCTGAAGAACCTCGTTCTCGAATACCATGCCGAACTGGAATCGGTCATCGTCGAAAACGGCCACCGTTTGGCCATGTCCCGTGCATCGAGGCATGTCGGCCGATCTTCGGCGCTTACTGAATGCTGGGGCGGGATCGAGCATATCCAGTGGGTGCGACGTATCGCGAAGGATCCATCCCCGAAGGCATTGGAAGCCCTCGCAGACATCCTTTCGGAAGTGGCCAAGGCCCTGCTGTACAGCGCCAATGTCGAAATCGCCGTCGTGGGTGAGGCGGAAGCCGTTGAGAAGGCATCCGCCCTCTCGGATATGCTGGCATTCAGGCTGAAGGATCCGAGAGAAACCGATGGCTTCGTCGAGCCGTCCATCGAACCATCCGAAGGCTTGCCTCGGGAAGGATGGACGACTGCAACCTCGGTATCGTTCGTGGCTCAGGCCTTTCCGGTGCCTGCCATCGGGCATCCGGATGCTGCGGCCCTTTCCGTCATGGCCCGGATGATCCGCTCTCTCTACTTGCATCGGGAAATTCGGGAAAAAGGGGGCGCCTATGGGGGATTCGCCGTTTACAATCCCGAAGACGGCCTGTTTCACATGGCATCCTACCGGGATCCGCAGATTGCGGCTACATTGGAAGCGTTTCGGGGGGCCATCGATTTCATTTGTTCCGGACAGTACAGCGAGTCGGATATCGATGAAGCCGTGTTGCAGGTCTGTGCGGATATCGACAAGCCCGATACACCGGCTGTGGCTGCCAAGAAGGCTTTCTTCCGGTCGTTGATCCGGCTGGAGGACGATGTCCGCAGGCGGTTCAAGGAGCGGTTGGTCCGAATGAGCCGGGAAGATGTGCTCCGGGCTGCACAGACTCATTTTCGGAACGCGATGAAGGACAGCGGCATTGCCGTGGTATCGAGCGATGCCCTGATCGAGACGGAAGCCCGACGCATGCCCGAAGGAATGACCCTTCTGAGTGTTCAGGCCATCTGATGCTTTCCCAATGGTATCGACGGCTGAAGACGATTGCCGGCAGGCGCGGATTTCACGGCCGGGCGGTTGGCCGCTTGGTTTTGTTGGCGGAAGGAATCCGCCTGTGGCGAAAGGATGGCAGTCGGGACGGCCTTCGGGGGGTTTTGAGCTGGATCCGACGGCGAATGCGGGCAGGAGGAGGAGGCCGTAGGCCCGATTTCGATCGTCGGGACGTTCCCATGCTGCAGCGATGGGATGCCAGCTCTCCGCATCGCCCCGGTTCACCGAACCAAACCGCCTTCAGCATCCTCATGCCGGTATACAACACCAACCCGGCCGATCTTCGTGAGGCGGTCGGCTCCGTGCTGGCCCAGTGGGATTGCTGCTGGGAGCTGTGCATCGTCGATGACGGATCCGACCGGCCGGAAACCCGAGATGTCCTCGATGGCCTTTCGGATTTCCGTATCCGGATCGACCGGCAGACGCATCGCTCCGGCATTGCAGGCGCCACCAACAAGGCCTTTCGTCTGGCCCGCCACGACTGGATCGCGCTGCTGGACCACGATGACCGGCTCCATCCCGGTGCCCTCACTGCAATGGTCCGGGCCATTGCGTCCCATCCCGATGCCGATGTCTTTTATTCCGACGAAGACAAGATCGATCCAGCCGGATGCCACCATGCCGTCTTTCATAAACCCGATTTTTCCCCCGATCTGCTGCGAAGCCAGAACTATGTCTGCCATTTTCTCGTGATCCGTCGTTCCGCCGTCGAAGCCGTCGGCGGATGGCGGGAAGGATTCGACGGCGCTCAGGACCATGACCTGCTGCTTCGTCTGATGCAGGCGGGATGCCGGTTTCATCATGTGCCTCACGTTCTCTACAGCTGGCGGCAGTCTTCCACATCCACGGCACTCTCACCACACGCCAAACCCGATGCCCACATGGCGGGCATGCGCTGTGTGGACGAGCACGCCAGGGCCTGCTTCGGACCGCAAGCCCATGCCGAAGAGACGGGGCTCACCTTCGTGTATCGTGTCCGAACGGGTCTGGTGCACCAGGACACGCGGATCAGTATCGTCATTCCTACACGGGACCACCTGAAAGAACTGCGGACCTGTGTGGACAGCATTCGAACCAGAAGCACCTGGACAGGATATGATATCCTCGTGATCGACAACGGATCGACAAACCCGGAAACCCTCGAATGGCTGCGTGTGCAGGAGGCGCAGGATCCGAGGGGGTTCCGATCGATCCGCATCGATGCGCCCTTCAACTGGTCACGGTTGAACAATATCGGAATTCGGGAAACCCGGGGGGACATCCTTGTGTTGCTGAACAATGACACCGAAGTCATCACACCGGACTGGCTCGAGCGGCTTGCAGAAGACGCCCTTCGGTCGGATGTCGGGGCGGTCGGGGGGCTGTTGGTCTATCCGGACGGTCGGATTCAGCACGCAGGCGTTGTGGTCGGCATGGGAGGCTGGGCGGATCACGTCTTCAAAGGGCATTGGCCGGTACACGATATTTCGCCCTTCGTCTCGCCGATGGTGAAGCGAAACGTGCTGGCCGTTTCCGGAGCGTGCATGGCCGTGTCCCGACGAACCATCGATCGGATCGGCGGGTTCGATGAACGCTACATCATGTGTGGCAGTGATGTGGAATTCTGTCTTCGAGTCCATGCGGCAGGTCTGTGGAATGTCTACGATCCGGGCGTGCGTCTCATTCATCATGAAGCGGCCACCCGCAGGACCAGACCCATTCCGGAAATCGATTTCGACCTTTCCCGGGAAGCCTATGCTCCCTTTCTCACTGGAAGGGGCGATCCGTTCTACAACCCGCACCTTTCCCTGATGGATACGACGCCGATGGTGGATGCGTAGGGAAGGGGTAAGGAGTCGCAAACAGTCAGGCAGTCTCTGTTGAGCCGCATGGGGTCGAGGATGCCTTTTTCGCTGCTGCGAAAAAACTCAGCCGCCCGATTTCGTAGGATCGGACGGATGGCCAGACAACAAACAGGGGCTGGTTGATTTGCAACGGCTTGCTTTTCCATGCAAATTTCGATCGAGCCTGTCCGTCCGATCCAACGATCTCCGGCGGCTTCAAACAGGTTTTCGCAGCAAGCATAAAAGGCAACCCCGACCCCATGCTCAGGCCCGGCAGTCGACAAAATCGGGGTAGTGGTGACTTTTTGTGACGCCATCATGGATCATGAAGCCGCAAGCCTTTGATGCTTGTCATTCGGGAAACGAGACGAGAAATTGAAAGACGGCATGCTGAATCGAATCCTGCACCTTTGGCCGTTTCGGAAGATGAAGGAAGCGCTGAGGCGGCGGCTCGTGCTTCAGGCCATGCATTTGGCCGAAGTCACGCCGGTCGGCTTCGTTCCTGTGGATACCTGCGGAAATCGGCTGAACCTGCTGCTGCCTTCGATCAATCGGGAAGATGTGTACGGCGGGATTGCGACGGCGCTGCACCTCTGGGAGCGGATAACGGCCGAGGCACCGTCCGATCTGCGATTTCGAATCGTCCTCTTCGATCGCTCTCCCGAACGGGAAGCCTTGGAGCGGTTTCCCCGGTACCGTTCGGAAAAAGACGAACCGTCGGCCCGCTTTCACTGGGTGGATTTAACGCATCCGAGTGACCGGTGGGTGGGATTGGGCAGTGGGGATCGCTGTATCGCTACATCTTGGTGGACGGCCTACATCGGGATGCGGCTCATGCAGGAGCAGTGCCGTTTCTTCGGCATGCCGGCCGTTTCCTGTGCCTACCTCATCCAGGACTTCGAACCTGCCTTTTACAACTGGTCCAGCCGATATGCCCTTGCGGAATCGACCTATCGAACTTCGGATGTTCCGCAGGATCCAGCCCTTCGAACGTGGGCTCTCTTCAACACACACCTGCTTCAGGACTATTTCCATCGGAATGGATACCGCTTCTGGAAGGAGTCCGTCGTATCGCCCCGGATGCATCCGGGACTTCGCAGCCGTCTGTCTGCGGATGGTTCTCCTCCGAAAACGACGCGAAGCCGTACCATCGTTGTGTATGGAAGGCCCGGCGTGCCGCGCAACGGCTTTGAAATCCTTCTGGAAGGCCTGCGGATATGGGCCGAACGGCATGCCGATCGGTGTCGAAGCTGGCGGGCTGTCTCGGCAGGAGAACCGCATCCGGACTATCCGCTTGGAAACGGCCTCCTCCTTCGGTCCCTGGGAAAACTGACCATTGACGGTTACGCACAACTGCTCTCAGAATCCGCTGTCGGCATCAGCCTCATGATCTCTCCCCATCCCAGCTACCCACCACTGGAAATGGCGCATTTCGGTCTTCTGACCCTTACCAATGGATTTGCAGACAAAGACCTGAGTTCCTGGCACGACAACATCCATTCCCTCGGCCGGACGACGCCGGAAGCCCTGGCAGAAATGCTCGAAACGATCGTGGAGCGGTTCGAAACCCATCCACGGATCGGAATGACGGGGGAAACCCATGTGCCGGAATACGTTTCAGAAGCCGATCCGTTTCCGTTCTGCAGCGACCTTGTTCAGCATCTGTTTGCTCCTCCGAACCCTTCTCATTCCTGATGGCCCCGCAAAAAGTCGCTTTTCCCGTGCTTTTCGAGAATGCCGGGCATAAGCGGGGTGGCTGAGTTTTTTCGCAGCAGCGAAAAAGGTTCCCCAGTCACCCCGCGACTCGACAGAGACTTCCTGACTTTTTGCGACTCCATCACTCCTGAATCCGCTCGATGGACGCGCCGATCTTCTGAAACTTCTTTTCCATCGACTCATAGCCCCGATCCAGATGGTAGACACGCTGCACCGTCGTGGTCCCCTCGGCGATGAGTCCAGCCAGGACGAGGCATGCCGAGGCCCTTAGGTCGCTGGCCATGACCGGAGCGCCGGAAAGCTTTGGAACCCCCTTGATCAGGGCCGAATTTCCCGACACCGTGATGTCCGCCCCCATCCGCCGCAGTTCGCTCACGTGAATGAATCGGTTTTCGAAAATGGTTTCGGAAATGAGGCTCAATCCCTCGGCAACCGACATCAGCACCATGAACTGTGCCTGCATGTCCGTTGGAAATCCCGGGTAAGGAAGGGTTTTAACATCCACGCTGTGAATGGACCGGGGGCCTGCCACCCGAATCCAGTCTTCTCCCGTCTCGATCTCGGCTCCGGTCAGGCGAAGCTTGTGCAGGATGGCATCCAGATGGGATGGATCGCACTTTCGGATTTCCACCTGGCCGCGGGTGAGGGCTGCAGCCACGAGAAAGGTACCGGCTTCGATCCGATCTGGAATGATGCGGAAGGGGTCTACCGGATAAAGGGTTTCCACGCCGTGAATGGTGATGACCGAGGTGCCGGCTCCTTCGATCCGGGCGCCCATGGCATTGAGGGCATCGGCGAGAGCCACGACTTCGGGTTCCCGGGCCGCATTGCGCAGCACGGTCGTTCCCTGGGCAAGGACGGCGGCCATCATCAGGTTTTCGGTTCCGGTCACGGTCACAAGATCGAAATAGAAATCGGCTCCCTTCAGCCGATCGGCCCGGGCCTGGACATACCCGTGTTCCAGTTCGATGCTTGCCCCCATTTCCGAAAGCCCTTTCAGATGGAGGTTGATCGGACGGGCACCGATGGCGCACCCTCCGGGAAGCGACACCCGGGCTTTTCCGAGCCTGGCTACCAGGGGTCCCAGTACGAGAATGGACGCCCGCATCTTCCGCACCAGATCGTAGGGCGCTTCGGGTTCGACGAGCCCCTTGGCGCAAATGGTCACCTCATGGGCCGTGGGATCCATGTGGCAGTCGGCGCCGAGATGGGTCAGCAGGTTCAGGGTGGAATGGATGTCCCGAAGATCGGGAACATTGTGGTAAGTGTTGCAGCCGTCGGTCAAAAGGGCTGACACCAGAATCGGCAAAGCCGCATTCTTGGCTCCGCTGATCTCGACGACACCGTTCAAGGGCTTTCCCCCTTCAATGCGCATTTTATCCATGATGACCTCTTCAATCGTCCATTGGATGAACTCGTAAACAGTCAGGCAGTTTCCATCGAGTCGCGGGATGACTGGGGAACCTTTTTCGCTGCAGCGGATAAACTCAGCCGCCCGATCTCGTAAGGGCCGGGCATTGGGCCAGTCATTCGATACAGGACAGTAAGCTACACGGGTTTGATTTTCAAACAATGGCTTGTTGTTGAACACCGCCCGGCCCAACGATCTCCGGCGGCTTCAAACAGTTTCCGCTGCTTTGCAAAAAACCACCCGCCCTCCTGCTGGAGGTCGGGCTTTGAAGGAAAATCGGTGGATGGCGACTTGTTGCAAGGCCATCGATGTATCTATCATGAGCATGAGAAGGGTCGGCTATCGTCGATTGACCCGTGGAAGAGAGGGCAGTACACCAATCATGGCGATGTCCGGTACTCCCAAAGAATAGGTACTGCTTTCCACCCACTGCCCACTGCCCACTGCCGTTTATGCGCGACTCCAAAAAAAAGCGCTTTCCACGGGGATCCGCAGAAAGCGCCGTTAGCGGTCGGTTATGAATGTATCAGGGCATCAATGATGGCCGTGGTGGCCTCCATCCCCTTTGCCCATGTCGATGATGGCCTTCACGATGCACCAGGTCATGCCGATGCCGAGGATCGTCAGGGCATACCAGAGTCCCCCCATGAACACCATGTGGGACATGTCCCAAATCCACTCGAAATTAAACGGAAACATCGCGCATCCTCCTTTGCATCAGTCGATGGGGTTCAGCTCCGGTTCCTGCGGAAAGATCGGCAGATATCGGTAGCAGATCATGATGAGAATGGCGCCGTAGGCCACGGGCAACACGGTTGTCGCCACCTCCTGCCAGCTCGGATAATACAGCGCCCACTTGTCGAACGTCATGACCGGAGCGGCCATGGTTTGCAGCACCATGACCCAGCGGTTGATGCAGACACCGATGACGGCAAGAACGATGGCGGTGTTTCTGGCCGTGGGATTCTTGCGGCCTGCCGGGGTGATCAGGATCAGGGCCGGCACAACACCTCCCAACAGAATCTCGGCGATCAGAATCCAGAAGCCATAGAAGGCGTTGTTTGTGTAAAAATCGGATACCAAGAAACCCTTGGACGGTGCGGTCACAGTGGCCCAATAGATGGTGTCGATGATCTTGGCAACGATGTAGGTGGCCATCATCCATCCGGAAATTTTGGCCAGCAGCTCGATGACGTTGTCCTTCACCAGTTTCTTGCCGCTGATGAGCTCCGTGATCTTGGTGATCATCAGGGTAAAGCAGGGGCCGTAGGCAGCAGCCGACCAGGTGAAGAGGAAGAACGTCCATGGCCAGATGAACAGTCCTTCGCGGTAGGCGAAGGGTCTTCCGAAGAGGACGCCAGAAACGCCGCCGAGCGAACCTTGATGGAAGAAGGAGAGGAAGGCCCCGGTTGCGGCGAAGACGGCCATGATCTCGTGCATGTTGTGGGCCAGATGGTGGAAAAAGGAAATCTTGTTCAGCTGCCGGTTTTCGAGGATGAGCGGAATGAACTCGATGGTGAGCACCCCGAAGTAGCAGGACAGACAGAAGGCCACTTCCGTCAGCATGGAATGGACATTGGCGTGCCAGAAAATGAACCAGCTGCGGAGCGGTTGACCGACGTCGATGGCCAGAATCAGCAGGGCCGAACTGTAGCAGATGAATCCGATCAGAACGGCGTAGTTGATGATATTCTTGAGCTCGTCCTTTCCGGTGAGGTATTTCAGAAACCCCGAAAAGAACGCCCCGCCCCCGAGGGCGATGACGGCCAAATCCGCCCAGATCCACAGAGCGAATCCGTAGTAATCGTTCATGTTGGTCTGGTTCAGCCCTTTGAACCAGCAGAGCAGCATGGCATACACGCCCCAGAGGAGAACCGCTCCCACGGCGGCCAGACCCAGGAGGAATTTCCCGAAGGAGCATCGCTTGACACCAATTGGAATGAGCGCGGCATCTATCATTGCATCGTCCTCATATGATCCTGTTTTCTTGAAATCCGGATGGTCACTTCTTCGGTCTTTCGTCCGGCAGATAATTGTCTCCCGCCTTTCTGACCCAATCCTTGCTGGAGATGTAGTAGACCTTGGTGTTGGTGCCCAATCGTTCGAGCAGCCGGAACGCCCGGGGATCCTGCTTGAGCTTGTAGACGGCGTGATCGGGGTTATTCAGGTCGCCGAAGGTGATCGCACCCGCCGGACAGGCCTGGGTGCAGGCCGTCTGGTAATCTTCCTCTGCGATGTCACGCTGGCCTTCCACATAGGCCCGGTCTTTGGCTGCCTGATAGCGATGGTAACAGAAGCTGCATTTTTCGACCACACCGCGCATCCGGGGGGAGACATTCGGATTGAGGTATTTTTCCATCCCGTCCGGCCATACCGGATCATACCAGTTGAAATATCGGGCATGGTAGGGGCAGGCCGCCATGCAATACCGGCAGCCGAAACATCGGGTGTAGATCTGGCTGACGATCCCGGTCAGGCTGTCATAATCCGTTGCCGTGGCCGGGCATACGGAAACACAAGGGGAATGACCGTCGTGTCCTTCGCAGTGCTGGCAGGGTCTTGGTAGATAGCAGACGTCGGTTTCCGGAAAAGGCTTCCCGTTCGTCAACCGATAGACCCGCATCCAGGTGATGCTTTTCAATTTGTCGGTTTCGTCGGGTTTGAACGGCACATTGTTTTCCGCCATGCAGGCCACCATGCAGGAGCCACATCCCGTGCACAGGTCCAGGTTGATGACCATGCCGAATTTCTTGGTCGTTTGATGCGAATGTTCGTTTTTCATCAGAACCTCATGCTATGCGTTAGGCTTTGCTCAGTTTGGCCCGGATGCCCCATGCAGCCTCGAACCCGGAAACCGGATCGTTCACGGATGCCATCAGGTTGTTGACATTGATCCCTTTTCCCGCCAGGTAGGCATCGTAGGCCTCATGACCGAGACCTCGCGGCATGGCTGCTACACCCGGCAGGATGCCATCGTCGAGATGCACCTTCACGAAGGCTTTTCCCTTCGGTGTTTCGATCTGAGCCCTGTCGCCTTCATCAAAACCCAGGGACTTGGCGGTTTTGGGATTGATTTCGATCAGGCCGTCCGTTTGCTTCAGAACCGTGTCTTCGAGAATTTTCGTCAGGAAGGGGGGATTGCCGATGTAGCCGTTCGAAAGCCGCATCGTATCGTAGGCCATCAGGATGAGCGGAAATCCGCCTGCATCGCCCGGAATGCCGACAGGCTTGAAGGCCGCATCCGCAGCGATTCCGTTGGGGAGGAAGGAGAAGCGTTCGGCTGCGAACACCTCATCCCATGCAGCCGGTTTGTAAGCCTTGTCCACCCAGACAACCGATTTGCGGAGGGATTTGAAGCGCTCTCCGAGAGAGGCTTCCAGGCAGGCGTTGAAATCTTTCCAGGCGAGAGCCGCAGCAACCGAATCCCCCAAACCTTTTGCGATCTGAAGAAGGACATCTCCGACCGGGCGTGTGTTGCACTGGGGCTTGACGATCGGTTGGGAAAGGGCGATGGTGGGATAGGGGAAGCCGCTGACACCGACGACATCGTCCGTTCGCTCCAAATAGACGGGATTCGGAAGGATCAGATCGGACCAGGCGGCCGTATCGTCCATGAACGAGGAAAAACTTACAATGAACGGAATCTTGGAGAACGCCTGTCGGACCATGGCCGTGTCGTTCAGGGTATAGAGTGGATTCGATTCGATGACGAGAAGGGCTTCGACGGGATAGTCTTTCCCGGAGGCAACGGCCTGGATGAATCGGTTCGGCAGCGAGATGCGGGCCGGTGTCTGAATACCATCCAGACGGGGATATCCGAGGCCGGCTTTGGCCACGCTGTCGGGCTGAACGTCCGGCCACGAAGGAAGCTCTTCTCGAACCAGCCATACCCCGCCGGGTTGATTGATGTTGCCGACCAGCGCGTTGAGGGCATGGGTTGCGAAGAACAGATCGAGGCTTCCGGGAAGGGTTCCCTGACCTCTGCCGCAGACTGCGATCGGCCGTTTGGCCTTGGCGAATTCCCGGGCCAGCATCGTGATGGTGGCTGCATCCACCCCGGTGACTTTGGCGACCGCCTCCGGAGCAAAATCCGCCAGTACGATGTTCCGGAAACCGTCCATCAGTTTTTCGGTGTAGGACTCGACAAAATCGGCCTTGTATAGGGATTCCTTCAGGATGACATGGGCCATGGCGAGCGCCAGGGCGGCTTCCGTTCCCGGGTTGACCGATATCCAGGTGTCTGCCTTGGCGGCGGTTCGCGAAAGCCTCGGCTCGACGTGGACAAGCTTGACACCGGCGGTTTTCCATAGGGTGTTGGCCTTGAACATGCGCACCGGAGATCCCCACCCGTCGAGAAGCCCGGCGCCGAGACTCAGCACATAGCCGGCATGTTCGAAATCGAAGCCGATCCGTGCATTGCCGCCGTTCATCAAGGAAACGCTCAGCCCATAGGCGTCTTCCAGGGTGGGCAGCCGCATCCCGTTCGGTGTACCGTATGCCTGGGAAAACCGATCCAACATTTGGTTCAGCGTATTGGAAGCGGCACCGCTGATCCAAGCGACCGACTGGGGTCTACCGGCCTTGCGGATACCGGTCAGCTTGTCGGTGACTTCTCGAATGGCCTCGTCCCAGGAAATGGGCATCCATTGTCCCTTGCCACGTTCTCCGACGCGCTTGAGCGGCCCCTTCACACGGGTCGGGCCATAGAGAAGCTGTAGACCCGAAAGGCCCAAGGCACAGATGCCTCCTTGGTTGACGGGATGGGTTTTCATGCCTTCGATTTTGACGGCTCGTTCGTCGATCTTGCGAACGCTGATCCCACATCCCCCGGGGCACAGGGTGCAAACGGAGTTTACCGTTTTGGCCTCTCCGCGTTTGGGAACAGGCGTCCAGGGCCAATTCTGGCTCCAGATCGACAGGTCGTCCGTCAATTTCCAAGGCAGTGGAGACAGGGCAATGCCGGCTCCGGCACCCACAGCTAATGATAAAAAGCATCTTCTGTCGATTTTCATGACATTTCCCCTTGAAGCCGCCATCGGAGCTGCGTTCACCCGAATCCGAATCGGAAATTCGAGCGCCCCGGATTCCGGCGATTATTTATGGCAGACGAAGCAGCCTTCCTTTTGGGTTTGAACGCTACCGAGCATGTCCTTCTTTTGCTGATGACACTCGGCGCAGTCGTCCATTTTCATGCGTTCCCAGGTATGGTGCTTGATTCCGGCGATGTTGTGGCCCCAGATGTCCCGGCTGTAACCGGTGATCCGGTTGTATTGGTAGGGCCGCAGGTGTTCCGTTTCACCCATATCCCCGTGGCAGGTGACACATTCCATCTTGGCGATCTTGACGTGGGCCGCATGGGAGAAAAAGACACAGTTCGGCTGACGGGCATAGATGAGCCAGGGAACTTCGATCCCCTTCTTGACGTATTCCTCGACGAACCGTTTTTCTTCTTCGCTTTCACCCTGAACGTCGCTGTGACAGTCGATGCACTGGGCGAGTGTAGGGGAACCCGAGAATGTACCGTCTTCCCGGAAGAAATGGCAGCTTGCACAGCCGTCCGAAACGAGACCATTGTGAAGCACATGGTTGAAATCGATGGGCTGGTTCTTCTGGGAATAGAGGAGTTTCGGGAAAATGACCCAGCCGACGATCAGGCTTGCTGCAAGCCCGATCAGGAAGAAGAGAAAGACCATTCCCCCGGAACCGTGTTCTTCGGCCTCGTGCGGGGCGTCGGCAACCGCTGCATCCATGTGTTCGTGTTCGCTCATAAGGACTCCATCCTGCTTGGGTTACACAACAAAACCGTTATCGAAAGACGACGTGTGCGTTGGATCGTGTGAAGGGGGGTGGGACGAGAAAGGGGAAGAACATCGATGGGAAAAGTGTCCGTAGGATCCGGACATGAAAGAACCGCAGAAGAACGACATGTCGATGTCGGAGCGTCTATGGGGCGCATAGGCCTTCTTTTCGATGTTTCAAACGGACGCCATTTCAGTGGTGCCATCTACTTCGAAAAACATGCCATGATGGTAAGCCATTGCCTTAAGAGGATTTCCTTTAAAGATTTGAGGTGAATTTGTCAAGCCATAATTCGGGGAACAGGGGAGGGCGAAAAAGGAAGAGGGGTGGATATCCATCGACCCGATCCACCCCTCTTTCCTTCTAAACTCATTGTCCCATAGCCCCATAGCTGTGCAATCCGGGTAAAAGATTCACCCCGAAGTAGGTGAACAGAACTGCTGCAAATCCAGCCATCGACAGGTAGGCGATCCGTTTGCCCTGCCAGCCCCGCATGAAGCGAGCATGCAGCAGGGTTGCATAGATGAACCAGGTGATGAGAGACCAGGTTTCCTTGGGATCCCATCCCCAATACCGTCCCCATGCCGAATTCGCCCATACCGAGCCGGTGATGATGCCGGCTGTCAGAAACAGGAACCCGAACATGATCATTTGATGATTGAGTTCATCGAGCACGCGGATATCCGGAAACCGGCCGATCAGAGACTGGGCGTCTCCCGTGTGCCTGGCCTTCAGCACATACATGATGCTCAGCCCAAAGGAGACGGCAAAGGCGGCATAACCGATGAAGCAGGTGATGACGTGTGCGATGAGCCAATTGCTCTTGAGGGCGGGCAGCAGCGGCTGAATGCGGTCGTTTACATTCGGCGAAAGGGAAGCATAGGCCATCGCGAGGAAGGCAAGTGGCATCACGAAGGCGCCGATCGTCGGCATGGCGTAGCGCCATTCGATCACCAGATAGACGATAGCGATGACCGCCGAATAAAAAACGAGAGATTCGTACAGGTTGGACAATGGGGCATGACCGATACCCATTTGATAGGACTCGATCCAGCGAAGACCAATGCCGGTCATATTGCCGATCAGTCCAGCCAATGCGACCCACCTGCCCAAGGCAGCCGGAAACGATTTCTTGAAGACCCAGGAGGCGATATAGAGCACAGCGGAAGCTGCGTATACGAACGTTACGATCGACAACAAGAGAGAACTGTTCATGAGACACCTTCGAATCAGAAGTCAACAGTCAGAAGACAGAAGTCGGAATGGATGGGTTTCTGTCGTCAGTGGACAGCCAGCCGGTCGCTCAACCGCTCCAGCCATCGTTCCATGCCCAAACGGTTTCGGTTGGCGATGCCATACATCTCCAAGCGGGTGTTGCCGTCCGAGGCGTGGATTTCGGCATACACCTGCTTGTGGGATCGGAAAAACGTGATGTAGCAGCCTGCAATCATCAACAGAAATCCCGTGTATACCACCCAGACGCCGGGATCGTAAGTGACCTGAAGCCCTGTTGCGTAGCGTGTCTGAGCCTCGCCCACCGAAACGGCGACAATCCCCTTGCGCATCTTGTCGAAACTGGGAAACTGAACCGGAACGGCGATTTCGATCGCTCCACCCTCCGACGGAGCGTGTACCCCCAGAAAGGTTTCTCCGAGGTCATGTCCCTTGAATCGATAGGAAGGCACAAACTCCTTCAACGTGAATGTGCCGAGATTTTCCGGCAAGGTGATGGTCTGCCCCACATCCACGGCCTGCCGATAAACCATGCCTGAATCCCGGCTCGTGAATTCAAACACGGCCTTGTTCTTGGAAGGCAAGGTGCCGTAGGAAGCCTGATAGATCGTCACCCCCTTGTAGGTGAGCGGATCGTTCACGAGAATGTCCCGGGTCAGTACCGGCTGGTCCTTTTCGATAATCGTCAGGGTCGAGCGGTATTCGCTGGGCATGCCGTTTTCGTAAAACCGGATTTGAAAGTCATCGCAGCGAATGGCGAAGTCAAGACGATGTCGGGCATTTCCGGTTCCCAGTTGAATCGTATCGGCACGTTCTCCTTCCGGAATCGTGACCGATCCGTCAAACCCCCACATCGATCCCATCAGGCCTCCGATGAGAAGGAGCACGACGCTGAGGTGAACGACGTAGACGCCCAGGCGGGACTTTCGGCCCGTTTCCCAGAAAACCGCCGGTTTCCCGTTTTCGGAAGCCGTATGGAGTTGAGCCTGCTTTCCCAGGAGCTGCATCAGCGCTTCCCGAGCCTGATCCGGCGTTCCTGGAAATGTCCGCGATACCGCAATCCCGCTTTTTCGGAACCGTTCCGACTGAATGTTCACCCGATGGGGAAAGATGACGGTCCATGTAGCCCGCAGCCGTTCGATGGAGCAGACGACGATGTTGATCGCCAGAAGGATCAGCATCGTCTGAAACCACCACGAATGGTACATGTCGAAGAAATCGAAGACCGAGAAGATCCGAAACCAGAATTCACCGTACTGCATGAAGTACCGGGCGGGTGCGGCATTCTGTGGAATGACGGTTCCGATGATGGATGTGACGGCAAGACTGAGCAGCAAGACGATCGTCAGACGAACGGATGAAAAAAACGAGACGATTTCGTGCCAAATCCCGTTGGATGTACGGATATCAGCCATGGATCAAGACCTTTCTGCTGGTCCGACGTTTCCTGCTCTTGCAGGGATGGACCAGGATACACGGAATCCCCGGGACTGCCGGGGGTATGTCTGATGCGCTCGCAAAAAGTCAGGGAGTTTCTGTCGAGTCGCGGGGTGACTGGGGAAGCCTTTTGAGACTGCTGCGAAAACGTGTTTGAAGCCGCCGGATATCGTTGGATCGGACGGACGCGCTTGAACGAATTGACATTGAAAAGCAAGCCGTTGCGATTCCACGAGCCTGTATT
>JBFMBE010000048.1:0-21705 GCA_040755275.1 Thermodesulfobacteriota bacterium
TCAAGCCGGTTCAATTGGCCTATCTCCAGGCCCTTGGCCTTACCGAGGATATCTTTACATCCAGCCTACCGCCTCCCTTTCCGGAAAAACCCACTAGATGACGCCTCAAAAGGGTGTGGAATGTGGGGTGCGGGGTGACTGGGGAACCTTTTTCGCTGCTGCGAAAAAACTCAGCAGCCCGATCTCGTAGGATCGGACGGATGGCCAAACTTGGGATATCGGATTGCTGAGTTGTAACAGGATGTTTTTCAAACGAATATCGATAAAGCATCTCCGCCCGATCCAACGATCTCCGGCTGCTTCAAACAGTTTCCGCTGCTTCGCAAAACACCACCCGCCCTCCTGCTGGAGGCCCGGCATTGAAGGAAAATCAGTGGTCAGCGACTTTTTGCGACGCCATCATCATTGAGTGGTCTCCACGTATTTCCGAATGGCTTGGTGCAGCTTCTCAGAGGCTGTTTCGGTAATTTCAATGGATGAAGCGTGCATGGATCGACACAGGGAAACGGTTTGACGAAGGGTGGCAAGGCAGATGCGGCAGGCTGGGCAGTCCTTCAGATGCTGTTCGATGGTGTGGGAAGCGACGGTGTCGAGCTCTTGATCGATATATTCCGACAAATGCCGAAACATCTCCAGACATTCCGCCGGTGGATGTTCATGAGCTGAAGAAGATGTATCTTTGGAGGGTTCAGTTTCCATGTGAAAAATATTCCTGCAATCGTTTTCTCAGCTGCAAGCGGGCCCGATGCAGCCTCACCTTGATGTTGGCTTCGGAAAGTCCCAGGATTTGAGCGGCTTCCTGAGTGCTGAAACCTTCGATGTCCCGAAGCACCAGTACAACCCGCATGGGTTCCGGCAATTCATGGATGGCTGACTGAAGCCGGTCGTTCAACTCACTGTTCAATAGACGATCGATGGGCAGGGTTGCCCATGGTGGGATTTCCGTGGGCATTTCACCGGATGCCTCGGATATCATTTCTTCCAAAGACAGTGGATCGTCCGGTGAGAACCGGGATTTTCGTTTGATTTTGAGACATGTGCTGGCGGCAATTTTGTAAAGCCAGTTCTTGAATTGGGCTTCGAAGCGGAAATCCTTCAGATAGCGGAAGACATTTAGAAAAGTGTTCTGCACCATGTCTTCCGCATCCAACGGATGGTTGCACATTCTTCTGCCAAAGCTGTAAAGCTGATTTTCATAGCGGCGAACCAGTTCCTCGAACCGACCGATATCGCCACCATTGATCGCACGAATCAGAGATTCATCGTCGTCATTTCGTGTCTTCGGTTTTTCCAGATTTTGCATGAATCCTTTTGTCTGTCACCTGACAGCTGTCCTTCAGTCAGGTGGGAATGCCGAGTCTGGGTAGAATATGGGCCTGAAGCAGATACCATATCCCGACTATGGCGATCATGATGAGAATTTCCTGCATGGCGTCTTCCTTTCCTGAAAATGCGGGGGAACCCCTGCGGTTTGAGGTGTGACAAATCTGTCTGAGACTATAGATTCAGGAAAAGGCAAAACGTTACAGGGCATGATGGATCAGGATGGATCGTACGAAAGCGCCTCTTCGAGTGTAGAGACAATGGGCAGGAATTTGTCGAAACCTGCAATTTCAAAGACCTCCCGCACATAATCGGCCATTTCACACAGAACCAGACCGCCCGATTTCCCCTTGAGGGCCTTTGCGGTCTTGATCATGATCCGAAGCCCTGCACTCGTGATGTAATCGAGCTTTTTGAAATCGATCACCAGTTGCGTGCATCCACCATCGATGATTTCACCGATCTTGCGGTCGAGTTCCGGGGAGGCATTGGAATCGAGCCTCCCATTCAACGAAAGAACACATCGATCCTTCTGGAATGATTGGGTGATTTCCATCGGGTTTCCTATATTCGAAATGAAAGGTCATGACGGAAGCCGCTCCTTCTCTTGAGAAGAATGCCATCATCCGCGTTTCTCCCGCCGCCTGACTTCTTCTCCCAGACTCCTCCTAAATCATACTCACCCCGGTTCGTTTTCGGCAGACATCGCATTCGCTGCTCCGGTCCTCCAAAAAGCGCTTCTCCCATTCCCAAATGGTTTCGACGACGGCCTGCAGCATGCCGGGGATGACATGGGGTACTTGGGTGACGGCTTTTTGAAATTTTTCCCGTGTCAGCATCAGGCAGACCATATCCGAGATGGCCTTCAGAGAAAACAACCGCTGAGTTCTGCCCAAGAGCGTCAAGCCTCCAGAGAAATCGCCCGGTTTGTAATTCCGGATCACGAGGTCTTGATGACCGTTGTTGAAAATCAGCTCCGCTTCCCCGCTCAAAATATAGAATGCCTGACCGTCATCGTCGTCCTGGCTGAAGAGATAGTCTCCCTGTCGAAACCGTTCCCGTGTACATAAATAGGCGAAAATTTTAAGCGATTCAACCGGAATTTCCGAAAAAAACGGGATCTGACGCAGAATTTTCAAGTTGTCCTGAAATTCACAGGCCTGGCATGGCTCACTTCCTTCCACCGACCAGCTCATAAAACACTCCCTTTCTGTCGATGAGCTCTTTGTAGGAGCCCGATTCGATGATCTTTCCGGCTTTCATGACGGCGATCTTGTCATAATTCTTGATGATATCCAGGCGGTGTGCGACGGAGATGATGGTCGATTTTCCTTTCCATCGGGTTTCGATCAGGTTTTGGATCCGACTCTGGGACTTGTTGTCGAGTGCCGAGGTCGCCTCGTCCATGATGAGGATTCTGGGTTGCTTCAACAGTGTTCGGGCGATGGCGAGCTTCTGTTTCTGACCTCCGGAGAGCCGGTCACCCTTGCTGCCGACTTCGAACTGCATGCCGATTTCGACGAGCGTTTCCAGAAAATCCTCCTCGATGATCAGCTGGATGATGCTCTGGTTGATGGTATCGATGGCTTTGACGTTGGTGGTGGTGATCTGTCCGAACAGAATGTTGTTGAGAATGCTTTGGGAAAAGATGTATTCGGACAGGTTGTAGAAGGAGAAAGCGCCGGGGTCTTCACGGGAGATATGATCCCGGAACAGGAACCGGCCCTCGAGGATCATCTTTTCCAGAATGGCGGGCATGGATACAAGCTTGTGTTTGCCGGGTTTGAATCGGAAGGCAAGGTTCAGCAGCAGGTTCTGGTCTTTTTGGGGCAATTGATTGAGTCGGGTTCGTTTGAGTTGATCCACGATGATCCGAACTTCTTCCCACTGCTCCAAGGGAATCGGGCTTTGCTCGAAAAAGACGGCATCCGGTTCCAGATCCCCCAAGATATCGACGGTTTGTTTGGCCAGCTCCGCTCCGAGGCTAGTCAGGGGGCGGACGAGTTCGGCTTCCGCCAGAAAACGCATGAAACGGAGATTCTGGGTGAGATCCTTCTGGCTGTAATCGGTGCTGTTCGGTGTTCCCATGAAAAGGTTTTCGATGACATCAGCATGATACAGATACCTGTTTTCATTAAAGAATTCAACATAATTCGAAAGGGTATCGCTGAATTCCCGATGAAAATTTTGCCGGACCCGAATCAACTCCCTGGCCAGATCGGCATGCTTTTCACGGGAGAGAATCGTATTGAAACCGAATTGCAGCACATCGATAAAAAGGCCAGTCTGATGCAGGACTGCGATTTTATCGTCCCGGTTCGGCATCGGTATGTCCGGACGAATGTCTTTCAATGCTTCGACGGCATAGAGCAGGTTTTCTTCGATCGTTCCCGAGAAAATGAAGGGTGACTGGGAGACGAACCCCAGCTGATTGACCACGTCGTTTTTCGTCATTTCAAGCACTTCATGACCATCGATATAGATATGGCCGTCCGTATAGGCGTAAAGCTGACCGATGCACAGTGCGAGTGTGCTCTTGCCGCTTCCGGAATATCCGATCAAGGCCAAGGATTCCCCGGCATTCAAATAAAGGGAAATGCCATCGAGTAGTTGGATCCCGCTTTCGCTGACGAAGGTCAGGTCCTTCACTTCGATGGCGCCGTTCAGATCGTACACGGGTCTGGATTTGTCTTCGATCTGAAAATCGATGGGAATGTCGAAATATTCCATGGTACGCTTGTAGCTAACGGCTGCATCCATATATGTCTGATAGAAATCGATGAGCTCTTTCCACGGGTCGTAGAGCTTTTCCTGAGCGGAAAGAAAGGCCACCATCGCGCCGAGTTCCAGCCTGCCGTTCATGGCCAGATAGCCGCCCAACAGAAAGATGATGAAGGGGCCGAGGTTGACGAAGAAATTGTTCCCGACCTTGATGCCTTGCTTGTAGCTGTTCCAGGCCAGTCGGATCTTGTACATCTTTCGGACGAGTTTGGCAAAGCGCTCGTTCTCGATCTTGAATGTGCCGTTTCCCTGAATTTCATGAATGCCGGTGATGACTTCCCCGATTTTGCTCGACATTGTTCGGGTGGCATCCACCCGTTTCTTGTTGGCTTGGTTGGCCCGTTTTTGCAGGATAGGAATGAGAAAGACGATGATCGGATAAATGGAAAACGAGATGACAGCCAGCAGGGGATTGAGATGCAGGAGGTATCCAGCGAAAGCGAGGAGGGTGAGGATGTTGATGACGGGTGTGGCGATGGCCTGACCGGCATAATTGCCGACGGTTGCAAGTTCAGTTACCAGAGCCGACACCACCATTCCCGGTTGGGCCTTTCGAAAGAATCCCAACGGAAGCATGATGATGTGGGCAAACAAGGCGTTTCGCATGGCAGCCAGCACGCGTTCGGAAATCCAGGTCTGAATGATGGTGATCGTGAATTTCAGCGAGCTCGACAACAAGACGGCTCCGAGGTAGATCAGGCAATACCGAACCAGCAGATCCATCTTTCGCAGACCGACGGCCTCGTTGATGATCCGTTTCTGCATTTCCAGCGGGAGGACACGAGCCGATACGGTGATGGCAATCAGGACGATCAGAAGAATTTGGAGCTTGAGATTGCCGTCGATAATCCATGAAAAGAGGGACCTCTTGACAACGGGAATGGCGGGTTGTTTCATGGGAGCCCTTTGCTGGAAGGTGTTCCATCCACAGCGATGGTTGGGAGGATTTTCATCGTTTCTGGATCATCGTTTCTGAATCATCGTTTCTGGATCGGGTGGGATGCCGGAGGGCGGCATGCGGCTGTAACAGCCGATAATGCCGGCTTTTCCCGGTATGCTGGGGAGAAACGCTTGTCGGGACTATAAAAAAGTGTTATGGATGTGTCAAGGTCTGAATGGAACAAAAGGGGTTCAATTCTTTTTGGATAGTGTGAGGAACATGAACGAAGCCGATAGCGTGATCGAACAGGCCCGAAATGTCCTTCGAATCGAGGCGGAAGGCATTCTCGGGCTTGTCGATCGCGTCAACGAACATTTTGTACAGTTGGTTGAATGGATATGCAGGTCCAGGGGCAGGGTTATCGTCAGCGGTATCGGCAAGTCAGGGATTGTCGGCCGGAAAATCGTCGCCACGCTCAACAGTACGGGTACCCGCTCCCTCTTTCTGCATCCGGTGGAAGCCATGCACGGGGATCTGGGCATGGTCAGCAGGGAAGACATTTTTCTGGCCCTTTCCAACAGCGGAGAGACGGATGAGCTCAACATTCTGTTGCCCAGCATTCGCAGGATCGGCTGCAAAATCGTCTCATTCACTGGACAGCCCGATTCCACGTTGGGCCGCGCCAGCGATCTGGTGATCGACGTCGCTGTCGAGCGGGAGGCCTGCCCGTTGGGTCTGGCTCCTACAGCAAGCTCGACGGCGATTCTGGCGATGGGAGATGCGCTTGCGGTCGTGCTGATCCATCAGAAACATTTCGACAGCAACGATTTCAGGAAGTTTCATCCAGGCGGTCATTTGGGACAACGACTTCAGAGCCGCGTGGGTGAGCTGATGCTGGTGGGAGAAAACGTCCCGATGGTGACGGAATCTGCCAGCATGACCGAGGCCATTGCCGAAATCAATCGCCTGGAGTTGGGCGCCGTTCTCGTTATGAACGAAGATGGATATCTGAAAGGTATTCTGACCGACGGGGATCTGCGGAGGCTTTTGGCCAGGAAACAGCCATTCTTCGATCTCTCCGTCACGGCGGTCATGTCGAAATCTCCTCGGTTTGTGGATGTCGATTCCTTGGCGTGTGATGCGCTCAATATCATGGAGAAGCATCAGATCACGGTTCTGCCGATCGTTGATCACAGCGGCAGGGTTCAGGGAATTCTGCACCTACACGATATTCTTGGAAAAGGAGAATTCAAATTCAACGGAAAGCCGATCGGCACCTGAGCGTTTCATCATCAATGGAAAAGAGTCCTATGGATGCAACATCGATCGATACCGCAATCGTTTCTCTGGGGGAAGCCAAGATCTTGTCTCCGATCATGAAGAATCAGGGTCGCTCGGCTTCGGTCAATTTCGTATCGGATTCCGATCGGGTTGTGATCGATGTCCACCCGGAGCATATTTATGAAACCGTTCAATCGGGGAACCGCCTGCCGTCCTTCGAAATGGCGGGTCCTCGGGAGCGCATCTATTTCGATCCGAGCAAGCTTCGGGCGGCGCTGGTCACCTGCGGCGGTCTTTGTCCCGGCCTTAATGACATCATTCGAGCCATTGTTCTTGAGCTGTATTTCGGCTATGGGGTTCGCAACATTTTCGGGATCCGATACGGCCTGCAGGGATTTATCCCGGAATACGGTCACGACGTCGTGGATCTTCATCCGATGGCCGTTTCCGGAATTCATGAACGGGGTGGATCGATCCTGGGCTCGTCGAGGGGGCCGCAGCCCATCGACGCCATCGTCGATAGTCTGGAACGGATGAATATCGGCATTCTCTTTATGATCGGCGGGGACGGCACCCTCAAGGCTGCGTCCGCCATTGCGGATGTCATCGAACAGCGGAAGCTCAAAACCAGCGTGATCAGCATTCCCAAGACCATCGACAACGACATTTTCCTGGTGTCGAAGTCGTTCGGCTTCGATACGGCGGTCGACATCGCCACCTTGGCCATCAAAGCGGCCCACAACGAAGCGGAAGGGTATCCCAATGGCATCGGTCTCATCAAGCTGATGGGTCGCTATTCCGGTTTCATCGCTTCAACGGTCGTACTGTCCCAGCAGGATGTCAACTACGTGCTCATTCCGGAAGTGGATTTTGACTTGGAAGGTCGCAAGGGGCTTCTCGAATCCCTCGAACATCGGTTGGAAACCCGCAAGCATGCCGTCATCGTCGTTGCCGAAGGGGCGGGTCAGAAATTCTTCGAAGGGCAACATGACGAGTTGGATCCTTCCGGAAACGTGCGCTTGAAGGACATCGGCCTGTTCCTCAGGGAGCGGATTACGGCCCATTTTCGCTCCAGACACATCGACATTTCGCTCAAATACATCGATCCCAGCTACATCATTCGGAGCCTTCCGGCAAATGCCAACGACCGCGCCTTCTGCAGCGTGCTGGGGAGGGATGCAGTTCATGCCGGAATGGCTGGAAAGACCCGGCTATTGATCGGCCACTGGAACAACCAGTTTGTCCACATTCCGATGTCGGCATCTGTCGGCAAACGCAAGCAAGTCGATCCGAACGGGAAATTGTGGCGAAGCGTGTTGGAGGCCACCGGTCAGGGTTCCCTGAAGAACGATGAAATCCAATCATGATGGAGTCGCAAAAAGTCGCTAACCATCGATTTCCATCCGAAGCCGGGCCTCCAGCAGGAGGGCGGGTGGTGTTTTGCGAAGCAGCGGAAACTGTTTGAAGCAGCCGGAGATCGTTGGATCGGGCGGACGTGATTCATTGATATTGGTTTGAAAAACAGCTTGTTGGAAACCAGCAACCCATTCTTTTTATTTTGGCCATCCGCCCGATCCTACGAGCTCGGGCTGCTGAGTTTTTCCGCTGCTGAGCAAAATTCACCCGCCTTCCTGCGGGTCAAATGAGAGGGCCGGACTTTTTGCGACGCCATCAATCATAAGGATCTTCTGATATGTCCGAACAGACAATACCGCCCAATTTCATTCGTGCCATTATCGAAGCCGATGTTGCAGCCGGTAAGAACGACGGTGAGGTGATCACCCGGTTCCCGCCAGAGCCCAATGGATATCTGCACATCGGACATGCCAAATCCATCTGTCTGAATTTCGGCCTGGCGAAGGAATTCGGCGGCAGATGCCACCTGCGCTTCGACGACACCAACCCGGTGAAGGAAGACGTCGAGTATGTCGAATCGATTCAGAACGATGTCCGTTGGCTGGGGTTCGATTGGGGAAACCATCTGTATTACGCTTCCGATTATTTCGAGCGGCTCTTCGAATACGCGCTGTTACTGATTCGAAAGGGAAAGGCCTATGTGTGCAGCCTCAGTCCGGAGGAAATCCGTCAATACCGGGGAACATTGACGGAGCCCGGCATCGAGAGTCCGTACCGGAACCGCAGCATCGCCGAAAACCTCGATCTCTTTCATCGGATGCGTGCAGGCGAATTCGAGGAAGGAACCCATGTCCTGCGGGCCAAGATTGACATGGCTTCTCCCAATATCCTGATGCGCGATCCAACCCTATATCGCATCCGAAAAGCGGCCCATCACCGGACGGGTAAAGACTGGTGCATCTACCCGATGTATGATTTTGCCCATTGTCTCTCGGACGCCATCGAAGGAATCACCCATTCCATCTGTACACTCGAATTCGAAAACAATCGCGCCCTGTACGACTGGGTGATCGATCAGGTGAATCCACCCCGAAGGCCATACCAGTATGAATTTGCCCGATTGAATTTAAGCTATACCGTGCTGAGCAAACGAAAACTGATCCGCCTCGTTCAGGAAGGCCATGTCGATGGATGGGACGATCCGCGCATGCCGACACTTTCCGGACTTCGACGAAGAGGGGTGCCTCCGGAAGCGATCCGCACCTTTTGCGAGCGGATCGGGGTTGCGCGAAGGGACAGTGTGGTGGACGTCGCCCTCTTCGAGCACTGCGTCCGGGAATACCTGAACGAGACGGCCCTTCGGGTAATGGCGGTTCTACAACCGGTGAAAGTCGTGATTGAAAACTTTCCAAGCGATCGCGTCGAAATGCTCGATGCCCCCTATTACCCGGACCGGCCCGAGATGGGTTCCCGACAACTCCCCTTTACCCGGGAGCTTTACATCGAGGCTGAGGATTTCATGGAGGAGCCGCCGAAGAAATTCTTTCGACTGGCCCCCGGTCGGGAAGTCCGGTTGCGATATGCCTATTTCATTCGCTGCGTCGGAGTGGAGAAGAATCCCCAGACGGGACGGATCGAAACCATTCGCTGCACCTACGATCCGGAAACCCGGGGCGGCGGCGCACCCGACGGTCGGAAGGTGAAGGCCACCCTGCATTGGGTGTCCGCAAGCCACGGAAAAACCGCAACGGTGCGGCTCTATAACCATTTGTTCACCCGTCCGGATCCAGACGAGGCGCCGGAAGGAGGGGACTTTACCGTGAATCTCAATCCCTCATCCCGGCATGTTCTGGATCATGCTCGGATCGAGCCGGCCCTGGTCGATGCCGCGGCTGGAGAGCGATTCCAGTTCGAGCGACTCGGATATTTCTGTGTGGATATGCTGGATTCCAGCCCTGGCCGTCCAGTCTTCAATCGGATTGTCACCCTGCGGGACGAGTGGGAAAAGCTCAAAAAACAGGGAGCTGGCTCGTGATGAAGACGTGCGACATACCCAAGGATGCGGTCGTCATTTTTGGAAAGCCTTCTTGCCCCTTTACCCGAGCGGCCCGGCAGGCCTATACCGAGGCGGGCAGGGATGTGCGTTTTATCGATGTCAAGGCCAATCCGCTGGACTTGGATGACATGCTCCGGCATTCGGGCGGAGATCGACGGATTCCGGTCATCCTGGATGGCGGGGCTGTCTCGATCGGCTGGGGTGGCAAGGCCTGAAGGGTGTAGTGCCCGGCAGTTGGCCGGCCCATTTTCCGAGTTGTTCGCTTTTGCCGCTGCGAAACGGCATATGCCCTGCCATGATCAGGTCCGGCAATCGACAAAATCGGGGTAGCGACGTTCATCAAAGCAGGGGCTTTGACGGGATCCTGAATTGGGATCCAAGACATTTTTAATGCCTTAAAGGGCCTGCTCCATGACCTATTCCGCCATCTACCCGCTGCCGGATGACCTCGATCCGGAGCTGGCAAACGAAGTCCGGCGAAAAACCCGGGATCTGATCGATGCGTTTTCAAGATCCGGTATTGACTTTCCGGATCACCCCTTTGTCCGCAATACCCTGCCTGCCGTTTTTCTGGCCAGTCATTTCGTCAGTCAAGCCTGCATCCGGGATCCCAGTCTCCTTGCCGATCTGGCCGAAAGCGGCGATCTGATGAGTGCTTATTCTCCGGATCGTTACCATCGCCTTCTGACGGATCATATCTGCGGTATATCCACCGAAGCCGAGCTTTCAGCGTCCCTGCGTTGCATCCGCAAACGGGAAATGGTGCGGATCGCATGGAGGGATATCACCGGAGCGGCCGATTTACTCGAAACCATGACCGATCTGACCCACCTGGCCCAGACCTGTCTCGATCATGCCATTGCCGCCCTATATGGCTGGATGTGCCGGGACAACGGTGTTCCGATCGGATCGGACGGCTCCCTGCAGAAACTGGTCGTGATCGGAATGGGAAAACTCGGGGCAGGAGAGCTCAATTTCTCATCGGATATCGATCTCATCTTTGCCTATGTTCAAAACGGACACACGCATTGCCGAAAGCCGGCCCAGTCCATTTCCAACGAGCTCTTCTTTCAGAAGCTCTGTCGGAAACTGATCGCCGTCTTTAACGCAGGAGATGCAGAAGGACCCATCTTCCGGATCGATCTGAACCTCCGACCCTTCGGTGAAAGCGGACCTCTGGTGATGAGTTTCGATGCCCTGGAGGACTATTACCAACGTCAGGGGCGGGAGTGGGAACGGTATGCCTGGATCAAGGCCAGACCGGTTGCCGGCGATATCCTTTCCGGATACCGTCTTATCGAGATGCTTCGGCCCTTCGTTTACCGCAGATATCTCGATTACGGGGTTTTCGACGCCCTTCGGGAAATGAAACAGCGGATCGCACGGGAAGTGCTTCGTAAAGGGCTTTCTCGGAACATCAAACTGGGGGCCGGAGGCATTCGGGAAATCGAGTTCTTCGGCCAGGTGTTTCAATTGATTCGCGGCGGGGTTTCCGCCGTTTTCCAGACCCCTTCGATTCTGTTTGTGCTGCGTCTGTTGGCGAAGCATCGAATGATCTCCGAAGAAGTCCATCGGGATCTGGAGCGAGCCTATCGGTTTCTGCGGGTACTCGAACACCGGCTTCAGGAAACGCTCGATCGACAGACCCATGTGGTGCCCACGGAAGCACTAGAGCGCAAGCGGTTGGGTCTATCCCTCGGCTATTTGGATGAAGCGGCACTCGATGCGGACCTTGCAAGCCATACGGCAACCGTTCATCGTCATTTCCATACCTTGCTCGAAACCGCCCTTTTCGACGATTCCGTCTCCGGACCCGGATGGGAGGCTGTCGCAAAATCGGTGTGGATGGAGGAAGTCGAAGCAGGGTCGGCCGATGAAGCCCTTCGAAAATTGGGTTATACGGATGCGAGCCGTGTTCGAGCTATCCTTTCGGGGATCCATGAAGACAGCGCCATTCGAAGCCTCAGTCTGGAAGGCAAAAGACGCCTCGACCGACTGATACCGCTAGTGATCGGGTACGTGGCCAAGGCCCCGGAACCGGAACGGCTCCTCGACCGTATCGGCGATATGCTGCGAGCCATCGGGAGGCGTTCGAGCTATTTCGCCTTGATGGCCCAAAATCCCCATACCTTGGATCAGATCATCCGGCTGGCTTCCGCAAGCACCCTGATCATCAACCTGCTGGCCCGGCACCCTGTACTTCTCGATGAACTGCTCGATACCCGGCTTCTGTACGCTCCGCCTCGAAAACCCGAATTGCAGCAGGAAATCCGACAGAAGATGCTGGTCGTTTCCGATCAGGATATCGAGCAGCTGATCGAACGTCTCTGCATTTTCAAACAGTCGAATGTTTTTCGGGTGGCTGCGGCCGATGTTACCGGTGTGCTTCCCCTGATGCGGGTGAGTGACCATTTGACCGAAATCGCGGAAGTCGTGATCGATGAGGCGCTGATGCTCGCATGGCAGTCCGTTGCCGAAAAATTCGGAACACCCGATATGGGACAGACGTGCCCTGTCGGAAAAGACTTTCTGGTGGTTGGATACGGGAAATTGGGCGGGCTGGAGTTGGGATATGCCTCCGATCTCGATCTCGTATTCCTGCATGGTTCAAAGCCTGGGTTGACCGTCGGGGGCAAACGATCCATTGATCATGCCCAATTCTACATCCGGCTTGCCCAGCGGATCGTGTACCTGCTGACCACCCGGACGCGTGCCGGTCAACTCTACGATGCCGACACACGGCTTCGACCCGACGGTGAATCCGGCATTCTGGTCAGTTCGATCGACGGATTTCTGCATTATCAGATGGAAAAGGCCTGGACATGGGAACATCAGGCCCTGGTTCGGGCAAGGCCCGTATCCGGAGACCCGGTGCTGGCCCAGCGGTTTCAGGAAGTCCGAAGGCGGATCCTGGCCAAACCGAGAGACCCCGAGACGCTTCGACGGGCCGTCATCCATATGCGAAGCCGGCTGCTCGAAAACCATCCGCGAAGTGATCCGAACAATTTCGATTTGAAGAACGACCGTGGTGGCATCATCGACATCGAATTCATCGTGCAGTATCTGCTGCTTCTCGGATCTTTCCGAGACAATCGTCTTCTCGAATGGACGGACAATGTCCGCCAGCTCACCACCCTCATCGAAGCGGGAATCATGGCGGAAAACCATGCGTATTTTTTGAAGGAGGCCTATTTGACCTATCGGGCGACCATGCACAAACTGAGTCTGCAGGAAAAGATGCCGGTCGTTGAAGCCAAACGTTTTGAGTCGATCCGTAAAGGCGTGTTGATGATCTGGAGGAAAGTCTTTCGGAGAAAGACGGGGTGAGGGTTGGGAAGGAGGGATGGGAAGGGTGGGTCGTGGCGATTCAACGATCGATGCGGGGCATGGGAAACAGAAAGGCGATCTGCTCTCATCCAGCCGGATCATGAGACGAAACCCGGTTCCCCTGCCTTGAGATCCAGGCAAATCTGCTCTTGCAGGGGGTCCGAGAAGTTCATTGCAGGTGAAGGCGCCCGCCTGCGACGTTGTATCACAGGCCAGGGGTTTTGAGGGGGGGGCGCCATATAAGATGAGCTCGCAAAAGGTCCATCATATGATGGCGTCGCAAAAAGTCTGGAAGTCTCTGTCGAGTCGCGGGGTGACTGGGGAACCTTTTTCGCTGCTGCGAAAAAACTCAGCCGCCCGAGCTCGTAGGATCGGACGGATGGCCAAACACTAAACAGGGGCTCGTTGACTCGCAACGGCTTGCTTTTCAATGGCAATTTCGATCAAGCACGTCCGTCCGATCCAACGATCTCCGGCGGCTTCAAACACGTTTTCGCAGCAAGCTCAAAAGGCTTCCCCAGCCACCCCGCTGATGTCCGGCATTTACAAAAAGCACGGGAAAAGCGACTTTTTGAGACGCCATCATATAAGGGGAATTGATATGCCCGAAGCAAAACAACTGAACGGAAAAGACGGCTCGATATCCATCCGTCGAAACGAATACGGCATTCCGGAAATCTCCGCAGAATCCTTCGGGGACGCGTTTGTCGCCCTCGGCTATATGCATGCCAGAGATCGGCAGCTGCAGATGATGCTCACCCGCATCCTCCTGCAAGGAAGGGCTTCGGAGCTTTTGGCCGACGATCCAGCCCTTGTCGAAATCGATCGCTACATGCGGCGGATGCGGTTTCTGCCGGATGCTGCCGATGAACTGGCGCGTCTCTCCGAGGAGCACCGAAATGCCCTCGGGGCCTACGCCGACGGTGTCAATCGGTGCCTCAGCGATCATGGCCGAATCTGGGAATTCCGGTTGATGAGAGTTCCGATCGAACCCTGGAAGCCCGAAGACACGCTGATCCTGGCAAAGATCATGGGCTTTCTGGGACTTGCCGATGTTCAGGGGAACATGGAGAAGTTTCTCGTTCAGATGGTTCAGAACGGAATTCCGGAAGCCAAAATCCGGGAGCTGTTTCCCTATTTGTGTGATTCCATCGATGTCGAACGGATGAAGGCCGTCCGGCTGAAGCCGCCGATCGTTCCGGAGGCCTTGTCCTGGTTGCGCAAGCTGCCGCATTTCTGTGCCAGCAACAACTGGGTAGTGGCCGGTCAGCTCACCCGGACTGGAAGACCCATTCTCTGCAACGATCCGCATCTTGAGGTCAATCGCTTGCCTGCCATCTGGTATGAGGTGGTGATGCGTATCGCGGGCCGTACGGTTGTCGGCATCACCCTGCCTGGCGCACCGGCCGTAGCTGCTGGCAGAACTCCGGAGATCGCCTGGGGGGTGACCTACTCCTTCATGGACCAGATCGATTTTCGGATCGAGCGCTGCCGCAACGGCTGTTATTTTCGGGATGAGGGATGGACTCCCTTTCGGGTGCGTGAGGAAAGGATTCGAACGAAGAAGGGAAGAATCCTCGTTGAAACCGTGTACGAAAACGAATGGGGTCTTCTCGAAGGCGATCCGTCCATTGACGGAGAATATCTCGTGATGCAGTGGAGCTGTGCCAGAAAAGCGGGGGCCGGCGATATCGCCGGCATGTTCGATCTGATGAAGGCCACCCGTGTCGATGAGGCGATCGCCTGTTTTCGCAAGCTCGAATGTCTTTCCTTCAATTGGGTGGTTGCAGACAGGGATGGGCGTATTGGATATCAGATGTCGGGCCGGATGTTCCGGAGGCCGGAGGGGGTGAGCGGTCTGATGCCCACTCCGGCATGGGACAGAAGGTTTCACCCAACCGGTTGGGTCGATCCGATGGAATTGCCTTGTCGTATCGATCCGCAAGAGGGATTCATCGTAACCGCCAACCAGGACCTCAATGGCTGGGGTACGGCTCAACCGATCAACCTGGCCATGGCGGCCTGGCGGGCCGATCGCATCACCGACATGCTGCGCGCACATGCCGGATCGATCGATGCCGACACCATGCAGTCGATTCAAACCGATCTCTTATCCCTTCAGGCAACGGTGTTCATGGATGTCCTGAGGCCCTTTCTTCCGAATACGGAGGCAGCCGAAAGGCTTTCCGAGTGGGACTGTCGATATGATGCGCTTTCAACGGATGCGACCCGGTTCGAGGCGATTTATCAGGAACTGATCGAGATCGTTTTCGGAGATCATGGTATGGGGCGGGATGTCCTGCAGCACATCATGAGTGAAACGTCGCTATTCAACGACTATTACGGAAATTTCGACGCCATTCTGTTGAAGAAGGACAGTGCGTGGTTCGATGGAAGACGGCGGGAGGATATCCTTCGCGAGGCCATCGAGGTCGGCCTTTCGAAGCCGGTCGTCCCCTATGGTGAAACCCGTCGGATCAACCTGAATCATTTGCTGTTCGGCGGAAAGCTGCCCCGATTTCTGGGCTTTGATTACGGTCCGATCCAGCTTCCCGGAAACCGTGCAACCGTTGCCCAGGGTCAGATCTTTCGGAGTGCCGGTCGTCAGACCACGTTTTCTCCATCCTGGCGGATGATTGCCGATTTCTCCCGGAAGGAACTGCTCACCAGTCTTCCCGGGGGGCCGTCCGACAGGCGCTTTTCCCCATACTACACCTGTGACATCGACAACTGGCGAAACGGCCGATACAAGCTTCTCGGATGACAGTCGTCAGCCCTCACACGACTGAATGGCGTCGATCACCTCGACCAGGGGTTTGATGCGCGCCACGTCATGGATCCGAAGAATGTGTGCGCCGTTCAGGATGCAGGCGGCAACGGCTCCCATGGTGCCGTGGATGATGCGCTCTCGGTCGGGATCCGTTGCTCCGGGCAAATGTTGTCTGAGGATGTTTCGAATGAAAGACTTTCGGCTGGGACCCATCAGAATCGGACAGTCCAAGGAATCGAATTCACCGAGGCGCCGGATCAGGGTCAGGTTGTGCAGCAGGGTTTTCCCGAAACCGATTCCCGGGTCCACAACGATTCGATCTCTCCGGATTCCTGCCTGCATCGCCCGTTTCACGGCATCCTCCAGAAAGGAGCGGATATCGGCGACGACATCGACATAGTGTGGATCGACCTGCATGGTTTTCGGGGTCCCCAGCATGTGCATGAGGATGACCGGGACATTTCGTTCAGCTGCAAGGGGGGCCATGTCGGGATCGAAGCGCAGGGCGCCGATGTCGTTCACGATGGAGGCCCCTGCGTCCAGAGCGCTTCGGGCGACAGCCGCCTTGGTGGTGTCAATCGAGATGGGGATGGACAGGCGTTTGGCAAGAGATTCGATGACAGGGCATACCCGGCGGATTTCCTCTTCTGCGGAAACCGGTTCGGAAAAGGGTCGGGTCGATTCCCCGCCGATATCGAGGATGTCTGCCCCTGCCTCCTCGAGACGAAGTCCCTGGGCGACAGCATCCTCCTGGGTAAAGAATTCGCCTCCATCCGAAAACGAATCGGGGGTGACGTTCAGGATACCCATCAGGCAGGTCCTGCCGGCCCCCAGCTCGAGGTGCCAGCGATCCCATGTCAGTGAATACGATTTCGTTTTCACGATTCCTCTTGCGTCTGATCCTCATGGGATTGGGTTTCGGACGCTTCTGCAGTCGTTTCTTCCTTTAGTGCCTCGGGCCTGGGCTTCTCCGGATGATGGGACGGAAACACGAAATCCGGTTTCATGGTGCGGATCAATTGATCGAGCTCACTTCCCATGACGGTTTCCTTTTCAAGCAGCAGGGCCGATAGGCTGTGGAGCACATGGATGTTTTCCTGTAAAACGGTTTTGGCCTGATTGTAAGCGCCGTTGATGAGGCCGGCGATTTCAGCATCGATCCGGCGTGCCGTCTCTTCCGAATAGTCTCGGTGTTGGGCGATTTCCCGCCCCAAAAATATCTGCTCTTCGCTCTTGGCGAATGAAAGCGGGCCCAGTGAACTCATGCCCCAGGCGCGTACCATTTTCTGGGCGAGTTCTGTCGCCTGTTTGATGTCATTGGCAGCCCCCGTGCTGATGCGGTTGAAGATGATTTCCTCGGCCGCCCGTCCGCCGAAGGCGACGGCAAGCTCGCTTTCCAGCTGATCTTTGAACTTGAAGTCCTGCTCTTCGGGCAGGAACCAGGTAATGCCTGCCGCTCTTCCCCTGGGGATGATGGTGATCTTGTTCACGGCATGCGTCCCAGGCAGAAAGCGAGCCACCAGGGCATGTCCGGCCTCGTGATAGGCCGTCGTCTTGCGATCTTCCTCCCGAATGACCTTGGACTTGCGCTCGAGTCCCATGTAGACTTTGTCCTTGGCATCCTCGAGGTCGATCATGTCCACCCGTTCCTTGTTGCGTTTTGCGGCCAGCAAAGCGGCTTCGTTGACGAGGTTTTCGAGATCGGCTCCCGAAAAGCCCGGGGTCCCCTTGGCCAGAGTGGCCACATCGACCTCGGGTGCCATCGGGGACTTTTTCATGTGGACCTGAAGGATTTTCTCCCTGCCCTTGATGTCGGGCAAGGGAACGACGACCTGGCGGTCGAATCGACCGGGCCGTAGCAAGGCGGGATCGAGAACGTCCGGGCGGTTGGTTGCCGAGATGAGGATGACGCCCTCGTTCGATTCGAAGCCGTCCATTTCCACCAGAAGCTGGTTCAGGGTTTGCTCACGCTCGTCATGTCCGCCTCCCAGACCGGCACCGCGATGACGGCCTACGGCATCGATTTCATCGATGAAAATGATGCAGGGTGCATTCTTCTTGCCCTGAACGAAGAGATCCCGAACCCGGGATGCCCCGACGCCGACGAACATTTCGACGAAATCCGATCCGCTGATCGAGAAGAAAGGCACGCCGGCTTCCCCGGCGATAGCCCTGGCCAGCAGGGTTTTTCCGGTTCCGGGAGGCCCCATGAGCAGGACGCCTTTGGGAATCCGGCCGCCAAGCCGGGTGTATCGCTTGGGATCTCGAAGAAAATCGACGATTTCGGTGAGCTCTTCCTTGGCTTCGTCAATGCCCGCCACATCATCGAAGGTCACCTTGTCGGACGACTCCGACAGCAGACGGGCCCGGCTCTTTCCGAAAGAAAGGGCCTTACCCCCTCCTGCCTGCATCTGGCGCATGAAGAATACCCACACCCCGATCAGGACGATCATCGGGAACCAGGATACGAGAAGGGACATGTACCATGGCGTTTCCTGCGGAGGTTTGACAGCGATGGAAACTCCTTTTTTACGGAGGAAATCGATCATGCCGGGGTCGTTCGGTGCGTAGACCTTGAAGCGGTTGCGGTTGGTATCGGTGATGATGAGTTCCTGGCCCTGAATGACGACGTCTGGAATGCGACCGTCCTCGACGAGGGAAAGAAATTCGCTGTATGTCAGATTGGCTTCGCTCGTATGCTGCTGGTTGAACAGGTTGTAGAGCATGATCATCAGCAGGGTGATGACCAGCCACAGTGAAAGATTCTTGTAAAACGGGTTCAAAACATCGCTCCTCTGATAATGGGTTGATCCGACAAGGTCATTTTAGCCATTTTTCCCCAATAGGCAAGCGTTATTCGTTTTGTCGCAGGGTTCAATCGGTAAAGGAACGGTTATCCGGCGAGATGGAATGGAGGGAAAGGCGCAATACGGGGTGGTCTTCCTCAAGAACGGGGTGGAATGCACTTCTGCGTAAACCGCACAGCCAGAGAATGCGGCCGTCGGACTCCACGATTGGCCAGAGTGCCCTGCGATGACGAGGAATCTTGGCGTCGATCAGACATCTGCCGACTTTTCGGCTTCCCGTCATCCCAAACGGGTGAAACCGGTCACCCGGAAGAGGGCTTCGAACGATCAACGGAAAGAAGATGTCTCTCGAATCGAAGAAAACTTCGTTGGGGTTGTTGCAACGAAGGACTACCGGGTCTTTCGGATGATCCACCATTTGTGCCTGAATTTCCAGGTCGATTTCCGGCAGGTACAGCGATGAAACGCCGTTGGCAGTTGGCTGCTCCAACAGATGGTTGTATCCGGCAGGCCGAGGATGTTCACGGTATCTTCCCGAGGAGCAGGGCAATCGCTTCAGTACGATGTCGTCCCTGGTTTGATGAACCACGATATGGTCTGGAAGGTGATAGCTGCCGCCTTCATGCCTTTCCAACAATGTCCGAATGGCTTCCACATGGGTGAAGTCGACGACTTGGACGTGGCGTCGAAGGGTGGCCAGGGCCTTGAGCAGAATGCGGCGTTGGAGCGCCGGGTGGAGGGGAAGCAGGGAAGCGATTGAAATTCGAATCTCGTCTGGAGCGGTACAGCGGATCATCCTGGAATAGTCCGGTTCCAAGACCGACTCGATCCACTCATCCTCATCCAGGGCGATTTCGGCGAATCGGCTGAGCAGCTTCGGAACGGTGTTCGAAAAGGTGCGCTTGAGCAAGGGCAGAATATCCAAACGAACGGCGTTGCGTCGACAGACGACGGTCTGATTGGTTTCATCCTCGACCCAGGTTAACCCGTTGAGTCGCAGGAAATCGAGGATTTCCGATCGCTGAATGCGAATCAGCGGGCGGACGATCTTTCCTTCCCGGATCGGTGGAATTCCGGCTGCTCCACGAATGCCGCTGCCGCGCAAGAGTGCAAGCAGCACCTGTTCGGCGTTGTCGTCCGCCTGGTGGCCCAGGGCGATCTTTTCGTATCCGTTTGCATCAGCCGTCTGGGTCAAGAAGGCATAGCGGATTCTTCTGGCTGCATCTTCCAGGGAAATCCCTTTGCCGAAGTCGTGGTTACGACAATCGATGGAGGTTCCAAAAAAGGGAAGATTCAGCCTGTCGCAGAGGGATCGGACAAATGCGGCATCGGCATCCGAAGCATCGCCTCTCAATCGATGGTTCAGGTGGGCGACAGCGATACGGCAGGTTCGGGTTTCCGGAAGAGCAAGTAGGATGTGGAGCAAGGCGATGGAATCGGCGCCTCCCGATACGGCCAGGAGGATGGATTCGCCGGATCGGAACATCCGGTGCCGTCGAATGGTTTCGGAAACTTTCCGTTGCAGTTCCTGTGGCAGTCGTATCATCGATGGTCGTGTACAGATGCGTCTCGATTTTCAACCAGGGCGGCCAAGATTTGCGGGATATAGACGTCAGCGAATTCCTTTGGAAACCGGCAGGCACCGACGGTGAAATGTCCGCCGCCCTGGTAGTGGCTCAACAAGGTGCCAACATCGACGTTGCAGGTTTTGTTGAAAATGCTGTGCCCCACACTGACCGCAACCAGTTTGGGGTCGCGGGTGTCGTAGCGGATTTTCATATGAACGTTGGTCTGGGGAAACAGGGCGTAGACCAGGAAACGGTTTCCATCGGGAGCGGGATGGAAGTCCCGGAAATCGGTGACTGCGACAGCGGCTTCGCACCGGGTGTGGGAGACCAACACCTGTTGGTAGGATTCGTTCTGGGAGCAAACCGCATCGCAGTGTTCCTTGACAAGGGGATCCTGAAGAACCGCTTCGATGGGAAGTCGACGCAGCAAGTCGACCAAATGGTTCCAGTAAGCTTCTTCCCTGCGGCTGTGGCCGGGCAGGGTCATGGAGAGCAAGAGATAGGGGTGGGCTTGAGGATAGAATACCTCAGCCATCGTCAAATCGGCCGAATCGATTTTGTCGGCCGCCTGAACCAGTTCGGAGAAATCCCGTTGATATCGTTCACGAAAATATTCGAAGACAAGACCTGCTGCCGACGGTGCCATGCGAAACAGGCCCGGGACCGTCTCCGGCATTCGGTTGGAGTGGTGGTGGTCGAACCACAGGCTGCATCCGGGAGCGTACGGTAGGTTGGCCAGGATATCTCCGGGCTTGATTGGGACCCGGTGGTTCTGAATGTCGCCCGGTTCAACCCAAACGATCGGTACGTCGATCGAAAAAACCTCCTTGAGCAATACGGCGCATACGATGCCGTCGAAATCCGGACGGGTCACAATACGCATGGAAACATCCCTTTCTTTGTAGGCTGATCATTCGTGATGGAGTCACAAAAAGTCAGGAAGTCGCTGTCGAGTCGCGGGGTGACTGGGGAACCTTTTTCGCTGCTGCGAAAAAACTCAGCCGCCCGATCTCGTAGGATCGGACGGATGGCCAGGCAGCAAACAGAGACTGGTTGAATCGTAACGGCTTGCTTTTCAATCGATATTTCGATCCAGTACGTCCGTCCGATCCAACGATATCCGGCGGCTTCAAACACGTTTTCGCAGCAAGCTCAAAAGGCTTCCCCAGCCACCCCGCTTATGCCCGACATTTACAAAAAGCACGGGAAAGGCGACTTTTTGCGACGCCATCATTCGTGATGGCCCCGCAAAAAGTCAGGCTCCTGGATTGACCCGCAGGAAGGCGGGTGAATTTTGCTCAGCAGCGGAAAAACTCAGCAGCCCGAGCTCGTAGGATCGGGCGGATGGCCAAAATGAAAAGAATGGGTTGCTGGTTTCCAACAAGCTGTTTTTCAAACCAATATCAATGAATTGCGTCCGCCCGATCCTACGATCTCCGGCTGCTTCAAACAGTTTCCGCTGCTTCGCAAAACACCACCCGCCCTCCTGCTGGGGGCACGGCTTTGAAGGAAAATCGGTGGTCAGCGACTTTTTGCGGGGCCGTCATTCGTGATGG
>JBFMBE010000049.1:0-11176 GCA_040755275.1 Thermodesulfobacteriota bacterium
ATCGATTGAAAAGCAAGCCGTTGCGATTCAACCAGCCTCTGTTTGCTGTCTGGCCATCCGTCCGATCCTACGAGATCGGGCGGCTGAGTTTTTTCGCAGCAGCGAAAAAGGTTCCCCAGTCACCCCGCGACTCAACAGAGACTTCCTGACTGTTTGCGGGGCCATCATCCATGACGTCGATCCGCTTCTCCTTTTCTTGCATTTGACTAACCCCACCCATTTCGATATAGGAAAATCATTGACCGATCCCGATCTTCGACAACCCTTTTCCCCACTGGAGGCACCATGGTTCGAACCGAAATTTCCCTGTTTCTGAAAAACATTCCCGGCGAACTGGGAAGACTGGCCGCCCTGATGTCGGACAACGGCATCAACATCGACGCCCTGACGATTCAGGACGCCTCGAGCTACGTCAAGGAACTGTTTCAGGCCCGGGGCAAATCCCTTAAGCGGATCGCCTCCGTTGCCAGCTACAATTCGATCCGGAAAGACTCTTCCGAATTCGCCCTGATCCGCATCCTGGTCAACCAGACCGACAAGGCCATCGACCTGCTCAGCCGAAACGA
Organism: Thermodesulfobacteriota bacterium; assembly: GCA_040755275.1. Taxonomy (GTDB): domain Bacteria; phylum Desulfobacterota; class Desulfobacteria; order Desulfobacterales; family Desulfatirhabdiaceae; genus Desulfatirhabdium. The sequence goes on from JBFMBE010000049.1 coordinate 567, forward strand.
ATATGTCTTCGACATCATGCCGGTCATTGCGATCGAACTTGAAAACCGCCCTGGAGAACTGGCCAAAATCGCCACCAAATTCGGCCAGGAAGGGATCAACATCAATTATGTCTATGGGTCGGTCTCTTCTCCGGACGCCAAATGTCTGTTCGTGTTCTGCCCGGAAGACATCGATCTGGCTGCGAAGATTTTTGCAGCTGAAGCCGGATGATTCGAAAACCGTCGCTCCGAAGCCGGCTGCTGGACGGCTTGCTGTTCGTGCTGGTCCTTTCAGCCACAGCCGCCTTTCTTTTCGGCGGAGAAAACGCTTCCGGCTATCCCTGGCAATGGTACCGGATTCCTCGGTATCTTCTGGAGCGATCCGAAGAAAGGTGGCGCTGGGGCCCCTTGATGCAGGGCATGGGAATGACCCTCGCCCTTTCGGGTATCAGCCTCATCCTTTCTTGGGCCGTCGGCATCACGGCGGCCCTCATGCGTCTGTCCCATTCGATCGTTGCCGCGGCCATATCGCGGGGGTATACGGAGTTCATCCGGAATACCCCCCTTCTCGTCCAGCTGTTTTTCATCTATTTCGTCCTGGGGCCAATCTTCGACATTCCCAAAACGACGGCTGCCGTTACGGCTCTGAGCATTTTCGAGGGCGCCTATGTCGGTGAAATCATCCGATCCGGCATTACAAGCATCGACAAGACCCAGTGGGAATCGGCCTACAGTTTGGGAATGAATCTTTCACAAACCTACCGCTGGATCATCCTGCCTCAGGCCATCCGTCGGGTGCTTCCTCCGCTCACCAGCCAGACCGTTTCCCTCGTGAAGGATTCCTCTCTGGTCAGCGCCATCGCAGTCGCAGACCTCACCCTGCAAGGCCAGATTATCATTGCCGATACGTTTCTGACCTTCGAGATTTGGTTCACCGTCGCAGCCATGTATCTGATCGTGACCACATTTTTGTCGGTTGCAGCCTCCAGGCTCGAGGCTCGAATGGATCGGAGTCTTCGCAGATGAGATCGGACCCGCCCTTACACGTTTTGCCCGTTCCGTGGCTTCGCCGATGCTGCAGCCGCTGGACGGCGCTCGATACAATCCTCCTGACAGCCCTGATTTTCGTAGTGACGGCTGCATGCTGGAAGGTCGTAACCCAGCTCCGTTACCACTGGAACTGGCTCACCCTCTTCGGACATGTCATCCGAATCGATCCGGATACCGGCAGCCCCACACCGGGAGCTCTGTTGCAGGGGTTGGCCACGACCATCCGCCTGAGTTTCTGGGCCATGCTGGTCGCAACCCCGATCGGACTCGCCATCGCCCTCCTGCGATCGAGCCGAAGACTGTTCAATCGCTGGACCGGCCGGACCTTTTTGGAGCTCGTTCGGAACACCCCGCCCATCGTCGTCATCTTCATCGGATATTATTTCTTCAGCGAACGACTCCTGTCGGTTTTCGACGTTTCGGATACCCTCCAGGATCTTCCGGAATCGGCCCTTCTCTGGATCGAAGCAGGCTTCGGTCCCCGATCCCAGCTGCCGGCCTTCCTTTCGGCAACAGCCAGCATCGCTGTCATCGAGGCCGTCTATATCGCCGAAATCATCCGGGGCGGCATCCGGAGCATCGATCACGGACAGGTGGAGGCATCCGAGGCCCTCGGGCTCAACCGCCTGCAGCAACTGCGCTACGTCGTCCTTCCTCAGGTGGTGCGCAACATTCTGCCGCCGCTTTCCGGACAGTTCGTCTCAACCATCAAGGATTCGGCCATCGTATCCGTCATTTCCATCCAGGAGCTCTGCTTTCAGGGCACCGAAATCATTTCCGCCACCCATCTGCATTTCGAAACCTGGATCACGGTCACACTGATGTATGCGGTTTTGACATTTACGCTTTCCTATGGCATATCCCGACTGGAACGCCGTGTCAGGAAGCATTCCGGATCGGCCCTTTTCGACAAACGAATGACTGGATGAAAGGAGAGACGACATGATCGATCGATGCGAGGGTTTTCGGGAATCGGAAAGGAAAAAGGGAAAGGGGTGGATCGGGTCTTTTGGGAACCGCTCAAGAGATGAGCAACGTTACGGTGTATTGCTCTGCATGGCGCTCTGCATGGGAATCGTCGTCTGGGGCTTGACGAATGTAAAAGTGGTGGCTGCGGGGGAAACACAAAACAAGCTCGTTTCGGAGAGCATGATCGAGCAGGTATTGAAGCGCGGCACCCTTCGGGTGGGTATGTCCACCTTCGTCCCCTGGGCCATGACAGCCAAGAACGGGGAGTTGATCGGCTTCGAAATTGATGTCGCCAAGCGCCTCGCTCAGGACATGGGGGTCAAGATCGAATTCGTTCCCACCAAATGGGCGGGAATCATTCCGGCGCTTCTCACCGGAAAATTCGACATCATCATCGGAGGCATGGGCATTCGGCCCGATCGTAACCTCAAGGTGAACTTCACCATTCCATACGACCACACCGGCCAATCCATCGTGGCTCATAAGGGCCTCGCCGCCGGATTCCGCACCATCGAGGACTTCAACAGGCCCGATGTCACCATCGCCCTGCGCCTTGGCTCGACGGCCGTCACAGCAGCCAAACAGTTCATGCCAAAAGCCAAACTGACCCTCTTTGACGACGAAGCCCAGGCCTACCAGGACCTGCTGAACGGCAAGGCCCATGCCGTGGTGGCCTCGGCACCGACGCCGGCCTTCTATGCCATCAAATACCCTGACACCCTCTTTCTGCCGATTCAGGGAACCTTCACCCAAGAGCCGATCGGCTTCGCCGTCCGCAAAGGAGACTTCGATACGATCAATTATCTCAACAACTGGATCACCGTGGTGGCTGCCGAAGGCTGGCTGAAGGAGCGCAAACACTACTGGTTCGAAACCAAGGATTGGGAGTCCCAGGTGCAGTAGCGGGCGATTGGTGGTTGGTTCCTACGCGCCTTTACGTTCTCTCGCCCTTACCGATCTCGTGCCGGACGATTTCGCCGTCGATGAGGTAGACGACCTCCTCTGCGATGTTCGTGGAATGATCGGCGATCCGCTCGATGTGGCGGGATACGAGCAGTAGGTTGATCAGGTATCCGACATGATCCGGATGGATGCGCATGGCCTCCTTGATCTTGTCGTAGGCATCCCGCTTGATGGCATCGACCTCGTCATCCAGAATCAATACCTTGTAGGCCAGATCGATGTCCATATTGACGAGGGCATCGAGGCTCTGCTTGAGCATGAATTCAGCCTTGATGGCCATCGTGGAATAATCGAACGTGAATGCGATCCCTTTTTTCCGGCTGATAGCCTCCACCCGCTGAGCGATGTTGACCGCCTCGTCTCCGATGCGTTCCAGATCGTTGTTGATCTTGATGACGGCGATCAGAAACCGCAAGTCCACAGCCACTGGCTGATGCAAGGCCAGCACCTTCAGGCATTCCTCTTCCACATCGACTTCCATGTCGTCGATTTCGTGATCTTTTCGGATGATCCGATCCGCAAGCCCGGCGTCGGTCTTTGTAATGGCCTGTACCGCCAGCTGGACCTGCTCCTCCACCTGAGCACCGAGGGTGAGAATCATCTTCTTGATTTTTTCGAGTTCCTTCAGAAAATGTCGGGTCATGATCGCTGTTCCTTGTTCCTCATCTACCCGAAACGGCCGGTGACATAGTCCTGTGTGCGCTGGCTCCTCGGCTTGGTGAAGATCGTATCGGTCTTTCCGTATTCGATGATGCGGCCCAGATACATGAACGCGGTGTTATCCGACACGCGGGCCGCCTGCTGCATGTTGTGTGTCACGATGATGATGGTGTAGCGCCCCCTGAGCTCGTTGATCAGGTCCTCGATCTTGGAGGTGGCCAGCGGATCGAGGGCCGAACAGGGCTCGTCCATCAGCAGGACCTCGGGATCCGCCGCGATGGCTCGGGCAATACACAACCGCTGCTGCTGCCCGCCGGACATGCCCAGGGCATTGTCCCGAAGCCGATCCTTGACTTCATCCCACAGGGCGGCCGCCATCAGAGACCGCTCCACCGTCTTCTGTAAAAGACTTCGATCCCGCACCCCGTCCACCTTGAGGGGATAGGCGACGTTGTCGAAAATGGACATCGGAAAGGGGTTGGGCTTCTGGAACACCATGCCCATCCGTTTGCGCAGGGCGATGACATCCACCTGCGGATCGAAGATATTCTGTCCGTCGAGGCGGATCTCTCCGGAAATGCGCAGCCCCTCGATGAGATCGTTCATGCGGTTCAAGGAACGCAGCAGGGTCGATTTGCCGCATCCCGAAGGTCCAATCAACGCCGTCACGAGACCTTTTTCGACGGTGATCGTATTGTCGAACAGGGCCTGTTTTTCGCCGTACCACAGATTGAACCGATCGATCTCGAGGATCGACGAATCGCTTCCCTTCTGGGGATGATAAAAGGTCTTCTCGCTCCCCGGTTGAAACGGAACGGGTTCAGCCATATCAGAAATGTCCTGTCATGTATTTACGCTTCAGTCGGTTTCGCACCAGAATCGCCGTGGCGTTCAACACGGCGATCATGCCGACGAGAATGAGGGTAGTAACGAAGACCATCGGTTTTCCAGCTTCGGAATTGCGCGACTGAAAACCGACATCGAAAATATGGAAGGCCAGGTGCATGAAGCTTCGCTCCAGATGCAGAAAAGGGAAGTGACCGTCGATCGGAAGCTCCGGGGCAAGCTTGACCACACCGACCAGCATGAGAGGGGCCACTTCCCCGGCCCCCCGTGCCATCGCCAGAATGAGCCCCGTCAGAATGCCGGGCATGGCCTTGGGAAGAACCACGTACTTGATCGTCTGCCATCGGGATGCGCCGCAGGCCAAAGATCCTTCCCGAAGCGAATCCGGAACGGCCGAAAGGGCTTCCTCCGTCGCAACGATCACGACCGGGACCGTTAGAAGCGCCAGGGTCAGTGCCGACCACAAGAGCCCACCGGTGCCGAAGGTTGGATTGGGCAGTTTTTCGGCAAACAGCATGGAATCCAGAATGCCACCGACCGTATAGGCAAAGAAGCCCAGCCCGAACACCCCATACACGATGGAGGGAACACCTGCCAGGTTGTTCACACAAACCCGTACAGCGGACACGAGCATACCCTGCCTCGCATACTCCCTCAGATAGAGCGCCGCCATCACCCCAAAGGGAGCGACGACCACAACCATCAACAAGGTCATGACGAAGGTGCCGAAGATGGCCGGAAAAATGCCGCCTTCGGTATTGGCCTCCCGCGGCTCGGCGCTCACAAGCTCCCACCACCGCTCGGCATAGACGCCGAGCCTGCCGATAGTCGTCAACCGATTGGCCGGAATCCGCCGGACAATCTGGGAAAGGGGCATCTCTTTCTGGCGCCCCTCGACATCGGTCAACACCACCCGAAACCGTCTATCCTCCTCTTTTCGGGCATCGACTTCCCGCTCCAGTACATCGTAGCGCGCTTTCCATTCGGCCGTTTCCCGATCGTGGCGCTTCTGGGCGGCTTCCTTTTCGGCAGCACCGATATCCGGTTTCATCAAGGCTTTTCGCAGGGCGAGCCGAGCAGCCTCCATGCGGTGGTTGATGTCTCCGATCCGATCCCGCTCGATGGAGCGAATGGCCTCGAAGCGTTCGGTTGCAAGGTGGATGTCATCGTCGATGCGCCGTTCAATTTCCGATGGATCGGATATTTCCTTCCCGTCGATCTTCAGCATGTGGATGATTCCGATGAAAGGTCCCCATTCCCGTCGTTCGACCACCACCAGATTGTCCGGAGTTTCCATCCGTTCGATATCGTCGTCGTCCACCCACCGGTAGTCATCGTTGTAGAGATCGAAATTGCCGGTCTTGTAAAGCCATCGGTGGGAATACCCGCCCCGATCTATCACCGTGCGGCGGGCTGCCTCCGACATCTGTTCGAGCCTTTGGGGATCGATGCGATACAGTTCGCTTCGGATCGGTTCTCCTGCCACCACACGTCCGTTCTTCAGGTGAAGCACCCGGATCGGCCCCGGGTAGAATGCGGTGAGCCCGTTCCAGAGAATCAACACCAGGAAGGCTACGATCATCAGAATTCCGATGGTCAGCCCGCCTGCCATACTCCATACGAAAGGTTCTCCCTGAGCCGTCAGATTGCATCCGGTCTCGAAGACCGTGCGTTTGGAGGAAGACGTCGTGGAACGTCGCATCGTCGGTGTTCCTACAATTGGGCTGCCCGTTTGCGAAACCGCAGACGGACGATTTCGGCAACGGTATTGATGACGAAGGTCATGGCGAACAGAACCAAAGCGGACAAAAACAGCACCCGGTAGAGGGTGCCGCCTTTGACGGCTTCAGGAAGCTCGACGGCAATGGTGGCAGACAATGACCGGAGGCCGTTGAAGATGTTCCAATCGAGAATGGGGGTGTTGCCTGCGGCCATCACCACGATCATCGTCTCCCCGACGGCTCGACCCAATCCGATCATCACGGCGGAAAACACTCCGCTCATGGCCGCAGGCAACACCACATAGAGAACGGTCTGCCACCGGGTGGCCCCACAGGCGAGACTTGCTGCACGCAGGTGATTGGGAACCGAATTCAAGGCGTCTTCTGCAATGGAGAAGATCAGGGGGATGACGGCAAACCCCATCGCAAACCCGACGATCAGGGTGTTTCGCTGGACATAGGTACCGACGATCCCACCGCGGGCATCAAACCCAAGGGCTGCCGCAGCCGAGGCAATCGCAAGATCCAGGACGACGGCGATGACAGCCAGACATGTCCATCGCAACAAATCGTAACGTCTGGCTCTCTGAAGGGATGCACGGGCGTAAACGCCGATCATCCAAGGGTTGATGAAGCGGTTGTATAGAAGGCCCACCAACACGACGGTCAATGGGAAGAAGAGCAGAAAGAGAAACGGAACGGCCTGCCTTGGGGGCTGTGTCAACCACATCTTGAAATCTCCGCCGAAGAAGGCCGACTCAAACCAGGCAAACCCCTTCATGGAACCGAAAATGGCAAGTACGATGACCCCGACGGCTCCGACCATGCGCACCCAACCACCGGTGCGCTCGGCAACATGCTGCGGCACCCACTGCCAGAGGATGCTCGCAGCCAACAGCAGCACCGGCAGGAGCATGAAAGTGAGTATGACTGCGGCAACCCAGTGCTCGACGATAGGAGCCAGAACGAGGGCCGCGATGAATCCCAGGACCACGGACGGAATGGAGGCCATGATTTCCATGGTAGGCTTGAGCATGCCTCGGACTTTCGGATGAACGAATTCGGAGGTGTATATGGCTGCAAGAATGGCGATGGGAACGGCGAAGAGCAAGGAATAGAGGGCTGCCTTCACCGATCCGAAAACGAGCGGAACGAGGCTGAACTTCGATTCGAAGGAATCACTGCCGGAAGAGGACTGCCAGGTGAAGGTCGGTTGAGGATAGCCTTCGTACCAGACCCGCTGGAAGAGGGTGGCGAAATCGGTCTCGGGATGGGGCGCAGAAAATCGGACAAGATCGGTCGAACCGCTGCGCAGCAGGGCGAAGACGGCATCCATTCGTGGCGAGAGGATCGTTGCCGTCGGCGGTTCGACTGAACCCGGGGTGACATCGAGAAGGGTTTTCCGGCTGGTGGCATGGATTACGCGGACATGACCGGTGTCCGTAGATACGGCGAAGGTCTTTCCACGGGAGGCCGGGCTGATCTGCAGGACCGCGCCCGGAAGGAGATCGAAGCGCCTGGCTTCAACGAGCACCCGTTTGTCTGGCGTTCCCATGGTTTCTTCGTTGATCGGGAAAAAGAGGCGCAAGGAACCGTCCGAACCACCGACCAAAACGGCTTGGCCGCCCACGAGATAATGGATGGCGCTCAGACGGACGTTCTGTGGAAGGACACGTGCGATTTCGGCCAGCATCGGCTGTTCGGGCCGCTGAAGGTTGTAGCGGAACACCCTCCCGTCCACTGCCGCGATCAACAGGGTATCGGCCTGCTCGGAGAGACACATGGAAAAGATTTCGACAGGACCCGGCAGATCGGGAAGTTCGGTGTTTTCGATGACCGTCTTCGTCTGTCCGGTCATCAGGTTCATGCGCCGCTCGATCCGGTTCACATTCATCCGGCCGTCTTCGGTCCGCGTCACGAGGATCGAGGTGCTTCGTTCGGCTTTTCCGCCGCTCTGAAAAGCGATGGCCGTGATCGCCCCTTCGGATGTCCCCAACGAAACGGGTTCTTCCATCACAGGTACAAAACGCACCACCCGAACCTGTTGATTCGGCAGCAAAGAATACACCGACTTGCCGTCCGTCCGGTCCCGGGCATTCAGGGAGATCATACCGGTGACAGGAGTTTGTCCTTCCGGAATCACCTGCACATCGAATTTCAGATCCACCATCCGGACCTTGCCGTCGGAATATCCGACAGCAAGATGCTCCCGATCCATGGCTTCTGCAACGCATCGAATCTCGGCCCCTTCCGACCCGATGGAAACGGATTCGAGGTCAGTTCCCGTTTCGGCATGAATCACCCGGATCCGACCCTCCGGAAGAACGAGGTAGACCAGCGTATGGTATTCGTCCATTCCGGAGGCGAGAACGGTAATCGGTGGATCGGCGATGGCATGACGAGAGCTCCCCGTTATCCGGGCGCCGGAGAAAAGCGGCATCACTTCCACAACCAGGAAGACGAGGATCCCCAATACGGCAACGATCACTGAAACGCCGCCGACCGTAATCACCCGGTCGGCCAGCCGATCCGCCCACAGCACCGCTCTTCGAACCGTTTTCTCACGACGTATGGTCATTGGTTTCGTTTCGATCATCGAATCGAAAGGCCGGGATTTCCCTCCCGGCCCTTCGATTCATTGTCCAGAAAGCAGGGCCGGCTTTCAAACACGGCCTGAAGTAACGAACTTCTCGGGTATTCACATCATTGAATCCCCAGCGCCTTCATATCTTCCTGAGCAAGATTGTAGGTCACTGGATAGAAGCCATCCTTGATCACGATCTGCTGGCCTTCTTTGCTGAAGACGAATTTAATGAATTCGGCCCGAAGCGGATCGAGAGCCTGGTTCGGATTCCGGTTCAAATAAATGTAGAGAAAACGGGCCAGCGGATAATCCCCTGAATAAGCGTTTTCGGCATTGGCGTCAAAGGCTTTTTTCCCTTCAGCGGATGCGATCGGCACCGTACGAACATCTGCCGTCTTGTAACCGACCCCGGAATACCCTATCGCATATTTGTCCGTTGCCACACCCTGAACGACGGCAGACGATCCTGGCTGCTCCTTGACCGAGTCTTTATAATCCCCGTGAAAGAGGGCGACTTCCTTGAAATAACCGTACGTTCCAGAGGCTGCATTACGACCGTACAGGGAAATGGGTTTGTCCTTCCATTCACCGGTCAGCCCCAAATCCCCCCAGGTGACGATGTCCTTCGGATAGCCGCCTTTGCGGTTTTTGGAAAAGATGGCATCCACCTGCTGCAGGGTCAAGGACGAAATGGGGTTGTCCTTATGAACAAAGACGGCCAGAGAATCGACGGCGGCTCGGATTCGAGCCGGTTTGTAGCCGTATTTCTTCTCGAATTCTTCGATTTCCTTCGATTTCATTTCCCGAGACATCGGACCGAACTGGGCTGTTCCCTCGATCAGGGCCGGAGGTGCCGTGGACGACCCTTTACCCTCGATTTCAATTTTGACTGCAGGATACTGCCCCCGGAAACCTTCGCTCCAGAGAGTCATCAAGTTGTTCAGGGTATCCGAGCCGATGGATTTGAGATTGCCCGAAATTCCGCTGACTTTAGAATAGGCCGGAAGCTTTGCATCGAGATCGACTGCCATGGCGGATGTCGCGAAGAACAACAGACCGACAAGAACGAACAACAAGCGGTGTTTCATAAGATTCTCCTTGGGAATGGTAAACGTTACAGGTTGGTGATTTCGGATTTCCGGTTATCGGTTCGTTGTACCAGATTACACGCTGCTGAATGCGGCTGACCACCTCCTTCCGAAGCATTCCGTTTCGATTCGGCGGTCACTATAATGGTGAATTGTTAGCGAATGATTAGCGAGTGGAATTTTTTTTGAACAAAGGCAGGAACGGCCTGAAGAACGTATTGACCATCGAGGGGCAGCCTGTATCGGCCATTCCCGTAACTGCTTGGATCCATCCGGAATGCTGCAGGGCCGGATTTCCGATCCGACCGTCTGCATGAGCGATCCCAGCGAAAGCGGTCAAGCGGCACTCAGCGTATATTGGGCCAACAGGCTGTCCTTCCAGTAATCGGATTCCGGATTCCGGAAAAACGCCTGAAATAACGCAATACTTTCGGATCGCATCACACCGGAGACGATCGTCACGTCAGCATGTGCATAGAGCGGGGTTAAGGAGTGAAGCGACAAGCGGCAGGCGCCACCCATGATGTCTTCATAGGCATATACGATGTTCCGAATACCGCTGATGAGCGCCGCACCCATGCACATGAGGCAGGGTTCGAGGGTGGAATAGAGCCAGAGCCGGGATCGGCTTTCCGTCGAAATGGATACGGCGGCTTCGAGGTCTCGAAGGGCGATTATCTCGGCGTGATCGAGCTCGCTCGGAACCGGCCCCCGGGAATGCACCCGCCTTCCGGTTGCAACGATTTCGTC
>JBFMBE010000049.1:11276-21475 GCA_040755275.1 Thermodesulfobacteriota bacterium
ATCGGCTTTCCGTCGAAATGGATACGGCGGCTTCGAGGTCTCGAAGGGCGATTATCTCGGCGTGATCGAGCTCGCTCGGAACCGGCCCCCGGGAATGCACCCGCCTTCCGGTTGCAACGATTTCGTCGTCCAGAACGATGACGCAACCAACCGGAAATTCACCGGCCTTCAGCGCACCCGTCGCCGATTCAAGCGCATGGGCCATCCATCTGTTATGATCCATATTGGTTGGGGATGGCTTCATCATGGCTTCGGCAGACGGCTGCGCTTTTCTTCAGCCAAGCGGGCCATGTCGGTTCCCGGAACCAGCCGCACGACGGTCTGGTATGCATTGGCCGCCTGTTCGACCCTACCCTGTTCGAGATACCGATCCCCGAGCTCGAACCACAGGTCTGCAGCCTGGGGACGCAGCTTGACCTTGTCTTCGAGAAGCGCCATGGCGCGCTGGAGCTGCCCCATGGCCGCATAGGTCCGAGACAGCCCTTTGACAGCAACGGAAAAACCAGGATCGATCTTCAGGGCATTTTCAAAATACGGAATGGCATCGGTGTATTGCCGCTTGTGGTAATAGGCCATGCCGATGTTGGCCAGGGGATAGTGGGGGGTTGCGTAGAGCAGGTCGCTGGTGATCTGACGAAACGCATCGATGGCCCGGTCATAGTCCTTCATGGCCATGTAGGCGGTACCCAGGTTGTTGATGGCTGGAGCATAATCCGGCTTGAGCGAAATGGCTTTCTGAAAATGTTGAACGGCCAGCTCGGGCCGGTTTTTTCCGAGATAGGCCAACCCCAGATCGTTCTGAAGATAGGGGTCGTCCGCATACAGGGTTTCGGCGCGAAGCAGCTCCTGCAGGGCTGCAGTGGCATTTCCCTGGGCCAGATAGGCCTCTCCGATGTTTCGATAGGCTTCGGATTGTTTTCGGGTCTCCTCGAAATTGGCCGCACAACCAACGAAAACCAACAGCAGGCAGGCAAGCCATCCCAAGAACTTCCGCTGAACATCCCCCTTCAGCACTGGACTTCGCCTCATGGTTGTACCAGCCCTTCTCAATGGATCGTTCCCCTCACATCCCTCGTAGGACATCTCCCAAACCGTCGTCTCCTCCCATCGCCGTATCCAGTACGATTAGATCAAAACCCTCCCGAAGCCAATGTTCGATCCGATCCGAAGCCACAGGCTCCATCAGAAGCAGAATCGTTCGACGCTGCATGGGCAGTTCGATTCGATCGACTCCAGCACCCACACCGGCCTCGATCCAAGGACCCATCCGATAAGCGTCGCGCTCTATCGTGCTGAGTTCTTTCAGCATCCGCCGCATCATGGAAGGCGGATCTTCTCCCACCGAAAACTGCAACACCTGAAAGCTGCATGCCTGGAGTGCAACGGCCGCATCTCCACCAAATTCCCCGAAATCGATGACAAGCGGCTTTCGGGAGGGTAGTTCCACCAGATTGCCGACAGTCTGAATCTGAGTTCCGGCATAGGGAAAACTCAACAGAACGTCGCGCTGCATCCGAAGCCCCAAAACCGCCAACAGCCGCTCGATCGCACGTTTCCGATCGATGGTGTCGAGGACGACAACTCTTCCCGCAACCCATTCGTCGAGTTTAGATCTTCGAAAGGCATTCGGCCGATTGGCCGGCACATCAGCACCCCCTGAACCTGTCGCCTCCATGGCGTTACCCACCGCTTTCGCAAGTGCATCCACATCCAGCATATCGGATGCAACGGTGACGAGAACCGTTTCTTTCCAATGCCCTCGGATCCAGCGTACGGTCTCTTCTTTCAAATCCCCCGTAGGATCGATGACCACCCTCGTCTTCCGGGGGGTTTCGAGCAACGGATAACGCCTCAGATCGAGGCAAAAATCGCCGCCATTCTCTTTCGGAAAAAAGGCGAATCCCGATGCAAGCAGGGTTGCCTTCAGCCGAAAGGCCACCGTTTTCAGCAGATCCAGAAATCCGTTCGACGGTTCGAAAGCCGCCGATTCCATGGATGGCATCGGTTGGCCGGACCGGCTTGTCTCAAGAACGATCCGCTGGCCTGCCCGCAGACGGTTGACCCCACCGATCTGTGGGTTGATCTGAAGAATCCGATCGACCCGCTTCTGCCAGTCGGTTGTCCCGAAATAGCGCAACACGATTCGAAAGAGGTTTTCTCCCGGTTGTACCACGTGTTCCAGCCGGGGTGGAGCCGGAGCAGCGGCATGTTGTACGCCGGTGTGTTGCACCGCTGCAGATGCATCCGGAATGGCGAGCATCGGCACATCGATGGAGCGGGCTTCCCCCACCGATCGTTCGAGGGGTTCGAACCGAAGCGGAATGAGCACCGATTCATCGGGTTTCGGTTGCAGGGGATTGGACAAGTTCGGATTGATCTGCCGTAGAATCCGCAGAAACCGGATAAAATCGACTTGGGAAATCTCTCCTTTTTGCTGGAAAACCGTCAGCGGGTCTTCATCCGAGGAAAACGTGTAGGATTCACAAATGAGGTCGCTGCCTTCAAACGGAATCACCTGATATCGTTTGGTTCCATCGAAGGCTGCAGAGGAACAGGCCGTCGCCGAAACAAGGGTGGCAAGCACCGCCAGACAACCGACGGAAAGAAAGAAATACCGACGGTTTCCCGGCATGCCGCTTCCTTCCGTCATGCGGGTTTGAGGCCAAGCCGGGAAGCGATCGCCTCGGAAACCCCCTTCACGAAGGTGTCGAAGGCTTCACCGGTAAGCGGCGCACCCGGTGCCGGGAACTGCGGAACCGTGTCGGGCCGAACAAGTTCCGGAACATTTTTTAAAGACGGATCCGGCACAATTTCAAAATCGGCTGGAAATCCGTCGGAAAAGTACATGTCCTGAAAACCGGCGAACTTGAGGGAATGAGCCGTCGAGTCGAGCACAGCCGTTTCGTTTTCGCTCACATATCGTTTGGACTTGGCGGCCAACAGCCCAGCGAGGCATTCGCCGCCGTGGGTGCAGGCAATGTGCCCCTGACGGTTGGCCAGAATCTGACAATCCATGATGGCCTGCTCGGGGACATCCACGAAAAAGACATTCTGTCGACCCGAGGTCAGGTTGTATCGGTTCACCAGGTGGATGACCCGCGGCATCGATACGGGGTTGCCGATCATGGCGGCCTGGGCCACACTGGGACGGACGGTTACCGGGACAAAGCGCCTTCGCGCCGCATCCGGCTCCAGATAGTAGCGGTATACCGGATTGGCGTGTTCGGACTGCACCCCGATGATTTTCGGCAAGCTGTCGATGATCCCGGCATCGTAGAATTTCAGAAATCCGCTCATGACGGCAGTGATGTTCCCGGCGTTTCCGATGGGAACCACGATGACTTTCCCGGACAGATCGTATTCGAAATCCTGTGCAATCTCATAGGAATAACTTTCCTGCCCCAAAATGCGCCAGGCATTTTTCGAATTGAGCAGCGCCACGTTGTAGCGCTCGGAAAGGGCCTCGACCACCTTCATGCAATCGTCGAACACACCTGGAATTTCAAAGACCCGGGCACCGCTTCCAAGAGGCTGGGAGAGCTGCTGAGGGGTCACTTTTTTGTGAGGCAGCAGGACGGCGGACTTGACATCCGGCTGCAAATAGGCGGCATAGAGGGCGGCAGATGCCGACGTATCCCCCGTGGAGGCACACACGGCAAGCACGTCGGACACCACGCCCTGTTGGATCAGGTAGTGGATATAGCTCAGGGCGCTTGCCATCCCGCGATCCTTGAAGGAGGCACTGGGATTCTGGCCGTCGTTCTTGAAATAGACCTTCATCCCGACCGTAGTCTCGAGGGTTCGGTTCACGCGGATCATGGGCGTGTGCCCCTCGCCCAGATAGACGATGGCATCGAGGGGCATCACCGGACCGATGAATTCGTGGTAGCGGTAAATGCCCCGCAGTTCGGGCAGGGTGAGCATCTTGCGATAGTCGAGGATCTCCCGCCATCGTTTTCCGGGAATCTGCCGCAGCTGATCGCTCTGGAGATCTTCGAGAAGCAGCACCTGCCTGCAAGACGGACAGGTGTACAGCAGTTTTTCGATACCGAATTCCTGACCGCATCCGAGGCACCGATAGACGAGACCTTTTCGGGGTTTGGGTAGGATATGCTCTCGAATGGATTCGGGACAATGTTCGGGTTTCATGGTTGGATCTCCTCCATGCCGGCCATGTAAGGACGCAGCGCTTCAGGGATGACGACCGTCCCGTGACGGGTCTGGCAGTTTTCGAGAATGGCCGCCACCGTTCGGCCGACGGCAAGCCCCGATCCATTCAGGGTGTGGACCAATTCCGTTCCCTTCTTGCCTTTTCTTCGAAAGCGGATGTTGCCCCGACGGGCCTGAAAGTCCTCGAAATTGCTGCAAGAGGAGATTTCCCGATACACGCCCTGGGAGGGCATCCATACCTCGATGTCGTAGGTCTTGGCTGCCGAAAAGCCGAGGTCTCCCGTGCAGAGAGTGACCACCCGGTAGGGCAGGCCCAACCGCATCAAAATGTCTTCGGCATCCGCGAGCAGCGTATCGAGCTCGTCGTAAGAGGTTTCGGGAAGGCTGAATTTGACGAGCTCGACCTTGTTGAACTGGTGCTGCCGGATGAGCCCACGCGTGTCCTTTCCGTAAGAGCCGGCTTCCGATCGAAAGCAGGGGGTGTAGGCCGTATAGCGGATGGGCAGGTCATCCGCCTCGAGGACTTCGTCTTGATGGATGTTGGTGACCGGAACCTCGGCCGTGGGTACGAGGAAATAATCCCAGTTTTCAAGTTTGAAGAGGTCTTCGGCGAATTTGGGAAGTTGGCCCGTGTGGGTCATGCTGCTGCGGTTGACGATGAAGGGAGGAAGCACTTCGGTATAACCATGATGGGTCGTATGGACATCGAGCATGAAGCTGATGAGAGCCCGCTCGAGCCTGGCCCCCGCTCCGAAATAGAGCGGAAATCGCGCCCCCGTAATCCGAGCGGCACGTTCGAAGTCGAAGATCCCGAGCTTCTCCCCGAGAGTCCAGTGAGGCAGCGGTTCGAAATCGAAGGTCGGAATCGAGCCGACGGTCTTGAATACCGGGTTGTCGTCGCTGTCCTTACCAATGGGAACTGATTCGTGGGGGATGTTCGGGATACCCATGAGGATGGCCTCAACAGCGATTTCGAGCTCTGCAAGCTCCGTTTCGAGAGCCTTCATCCGGGAAGCTGCAGCCTTCACCTGCTGGGTGAGGGCTTCGGTATCTTCTCCGGTTTTCTTCATTCGAGCGACCTGTTCCGAAATGGTGTTGCGCTGACGACGGAGCGCTTCCAGCTCGGCCAGGGCCGCCTTGCGTTTGGTGTCGAGCTCGACGAGACCGGACAGATCGGCCGGTTTGTTTCGGGCGGCAAGAGATGCCTCGACCCTGGACATATTTTGTCTGACGAACTTGATTTCCAGCATGGACGTTCCTATATTAAAAATTTACGGTATGCCGATAGAACCGCACCATGGCCGGATGCCGCTCCATCGGCTTTCTGATGTAGCAAGCACACCCGGCGAAGTCAATCACAAAACCGTACCAACCCATTTCACCGTTCATGAAGCAGAAACGTACATCCGAAAGAGAGGAGAGCATGGACGACATCAAACAACAGAAATTGAAGATCCGGCAGGACAAGATGCACCTCCTGGAGGCCATGCCCGAGGCGGAGGTCCAGGCGAGGTCCCGTTCGATTACGGGTAAGCTTTATGAATTCGCCAATTTTTTCGAGGCCCAGGTCGTTCTGCTGTTCATCGATCGAAAATACGATATCGATATGGTTCCGGTCATGCAGCATTGCATTCAAAACAGCAAGACGGTGCTGCTGCCCGTCTTCGATCCACCCAAGCACAAGGCCCGTCTGTTCCGTGTCAGCAACCCCCGGCGGGAATTGATCAAGGGGCTCTCCGGCATGATCGAACCCAATCCGGCCAAATGCAAGGAAATCGCCCTCGACCATGTCGATGTCGCTATCCTGCCCGGGCTTGCCTTCGACGAAAAGGGCGGCAGACTGGGATACGGTGAAGGCCGTTACGACCGGCTGATCGCTCGGCTTCCCATTACGACCCGAAAGGTTGCGGTGGCCTTCGAAGACAAGATCGTCGCCCATGTGCCGATGGAAAGCCACGACCGATATGTGGATATCATCTTGACAGACAAGCGAACCATCTACAAGATTTGAAGGATCGCCCCCATGCCTCCCCTGCCTTTCCATCCCTTTTCCCTGAGGGATCGTACCCGCTACGAGTCGCTTTTCAATCGTTGCCCCCAGAAGGCCAGCGACTACAGCTTCGTCAACCTCTGGGGCTGGCGAACCATCTATGGGCTATCGCTGGCCTGGGACGAAGACCTCGTCTGGATTCGGCAGGAGGTTCCCCAGCCCATGCTATGGGCCCCTATCGGCGACTGGGAAGCTGTCGACTGGGAAAAGCGGGTCGTGATCCACCCCGAGTTTCTTGAACACGCTACCATCCGGGTACCGGAGCGACTTGCAGCCATCTGGAGTCGGTGTTTCGGGGAACGCATGCAGGTGACGGAATCCAGGGAGCACTGGGATTACGTGTATGCGGCGCAAGACCTTCGAGAACTGAAGGGCAACAAATACCACAAAAAGAAGAACCTGCTGTCCCAGTTTTTAAAGAGCTACGATTTCGCCTATGAGCCCATGGGCGAGGCTCTGGTTGAGGAGGCCTTGTCGCTTCAGGAAGACTGGTGCACGTGGAAATCCTGCGAGGAAAGCGAATCCCTATCCGGTGAAAACGAGGTGATCACCGAAATTCTGCGGAACTGGAACGCCCTTGGGAATCTCATCGGAGGGATGGTACGTATGGAAGGAAAACCGGCGGCCTACACCATTGGCGAAGCCCTGGATCCCGACACCATTGTCGTACACGTGGAAAAGGGGCATCCGGACTACAAGGGTATCTATCAGGCTATCAACTGGCTCTTCGTCTCCCGCCTGCCCGAGTCGATCCTCTGGATCAACCGGGAGCAAGATTTAGGAGATGAAGGGCTGAGAAAAGCGAAACTCTCGTATCATCCGGCAGCGTTTGTGAAAAAATTCACTTGCCGGATGATCCCTTCGTGAAGGATCGCCGGAACGAGCGGGTTCCAATAGGGATGGAGTCGCTAAAAGTCGCCATCCACGGATTTTCCTTCAATCCCGGGCTTCCAGCAGGAGGGCGGTGTTTTGCGAACCACCGGAGAATCATCTCTCGAATTCTCGTTGCAGAGAAGACATCGTCCCACGGTTTCCAACGAAATTGCGATCGGGCAGCCAACAGTTCTTTAGCCAACTGCCAAAGTCCTCTTGCGAATACCGATACCGTGCCATCACGTCTTTTATGTCAACGGCACCGTCCTTGTTGAAGTCCCCGCACAGGGCAAATTTGTTGGTACCGACGGTCAGGTAATACGGCGTAGACAGGTAATGTCCGTTGCTGGGCAGTCGGGGGCAGTATACGACGATGAAATAGGTTCCGGTGTATTGAATTCCGGTTTCCCACAGGCCGTTGTCAAAATCGCAGTCGATGTTCTGATAGGAAATTAACACGTTGTTGTTGGCGTCTCGAACATCGACCCGGTAGGTACCGACCGTCGATGTTCCGTCGCATCCGGCACCCTGCGGTATCGCCGTCGTGATGAAATTGATGAAGATCCGTGTATTGCCCTGAATGGTCAATCCATACCAGTCTTCATCGTAGGGAGAGGCCAACTGACCGTTGAAGGCCACATCGAGACACATGGCATCGGCTTCGTCCGGAAAGTTGTTCGGTTCGGTTTCGTACTGAACGCTATAGATGGGAATCAACACACTCTTGGTGACATCACCGACAGTGCAGGTAACGATGGCATCCCCGACGACAGTGCCTGAGACGAGATACAACGAAACCGTCCCTGTATCGTCGGAAGTCAATACCGTTGCCGTCGTAGACCCGTTCTGAAATCTTCCGAGCGTCGTCTTGAACAGAAAGGATGTTCCCTTGACGACGGGTTTGCCCATATCGTCCAGTGCAAAGGCCGTGATCAACACCTTGCTGGATCCGTCTGCAAACAGTTTGGATGGATTCACTGTCATAAAAACGGTTTCGACGGCCTGAAATCCAGATTCCGCCGCAATCGTACTGCTTGCACGAAAGAGCAACGACCCGCCGGACCAGATGATCGATGGCAACAGCAACAGGAACATCCAGACGATCAAGCGCTTTTTCATGATGTTCTCCTTGTCCTGATTTTTCTTTTCTAATACAACCACACCCGCAGCATTGACAACAGTTTTTCGGTTTCAAACGGTTTGGCCAGGTAGTCGTTGGCACCTGCCTCGATGCACAAAGCCTTGTCTCCCTTCATGGCCTTGGCTGTCAGGGCGATGATGGGAAGCTTTCGATAGGCATCCATGGATCGAATCTGCCTCATGGCTTCATAGCCATCCATCACCGGCATCATGATGTCCATCAATACCAGATCGATTTCAGGTTCGGCCTTCAGTTTCTCGATCCCCTCCTTGCCGTTCTTGCCGATGATGACCTGCATCCCCTTTTCTTCAAGGATGTTCGTGATGGCATAGACGTTTCGCATGTCGTCGTCCACCAGAAGGATCTTTTTGCCTTGAAACACGGCCTCCCGATCATGAATCCGCTGGAGCATCCGCTTCTTTTCGGCAGGCAGCTCCGAGTCGACCAGATGCAGAAAGAGGGTTGCCTCTTCAAGCAGCCGATCCGGAGATCGGGCATCCTTGAGCACGATCATCTCTGCATAGTCCTGAACGAGGGCCGATTCCTGCTGGGTCAGCTCCCGGCCCGTATAGACAATGACGGGCATGTCCCGAAGCTTCGAATGGTTCCGGACATGGGACAGAAGCTCGATTCCGGACATGTCCGGAAGCCCGATATCGAGGATCATGCAGTCGAAGGAGTCCCGGCCAAGCACATCCATCGTCTCCCTGCCGCTTCCGACAAGGGTCAAAGCCACCCGATCGTCGGCAAGCAGGTCCCGAACCGCATCGGCCTGGACCGGATCGTCTTCGACCAGCAGGATCGATCGCACCGGGGAGTCGATTTTCCGCTCGATTCGAGCGTAGACTCCATTGAGTTCATCCATGCTGACCGGCTTGGTCATATACCCGATGGCCCCCATCTTGAGAGCGTTGAGGGGCCGGTCGTTCGCCGAAATGACATGTACGGGAATATGTCGGGTTTCCGAGTTCGCCTTCAGCCGCTCGAGGACCGTCCAACCGTCCATTCCGGGAAGGTTCACATCCAGAATGACGGCATCGGGTCTGTAGTAGTCCGCAAAATGCAGACCGGTTTCACCGTTGTCCGCCACCAACACCTTAAAGCCCCGATCGTGCGAGAGGTCACAGAGAATCCGGGCGAAATGAGGATCGTCTTCGATGATGAGAATCTTGCGATCGGTCGCTTGGAGTTCTTTTCTGTCATCTGCAATTTCTTCTGCAGCCCAACCCGGATCCTTCGCGGAAACCGGCGCATTCACCAAAGCAACGCCGGCCGATTCGCCCGCCTTCGCAACCCTTTCCACCGGTACCGGATCTTCCACTGCTTTCGGCTGCTGCACCCCGGATTTGGAGCTGGCTTCCGAATGGCGAACAACACTCCCGACTGCCTTTGGAGACTTGGGCTTGCCGGTTTCATCGGGTTTGGCGCACACTTCGGGAAGGATCAGGGTGAAGGTGCTTCCCTGATTTTCTTCGCTGACCAGTTGGATCTCGCCACCCAGATACTTTGCCAGCTCAAGCGAAATGGAGAGTCCGAGCCCCGTTCCGCCGTATTTCCGGCTGGTCGACCCGTCGGCCTGCCGGAAGGCTTCGAACACGATGTCCTGTTTGCCCTTCGGGATGCCGATGCCTGTATCGGACACCGAGAAGGCGACAGCCTTCTCCGGATCGAGCCTGCTCTGCGAAAGTTTCATGCCCCGAGGCCGGTGAAGGCGTACCGTGATTCCGCCCGTAGCGGTGAATTTGAAGGCATTCGACAGGAAATTCTTCAGAATCTGCTCGATGCGCTGCCTGTCTGTCGTGATGGTTTCCGGAAGATCTTTTTCCTCGATGACTTCGAAGGAAAGCCCTTTGTTCTTGGCGATGTGTTGAAAATTGCGCCGGAGCGTCGAAGCGATTTCTCCGGGTGAGACCGATTCGATGTGGAGCTCCATTTTCCCGGCCTCCACCTTCGACAGATCGAGGA
>JBFMBE010000050.1:0-21335 GCA_040755275.1 Thermodesulfobacteriota bacterium
AGCATGTTGGAAACCACCAAACCTTTCTTTCCATTTTGGCCATCCGCCCGATCCTACGAGCTCGGGCTGCTGAGTTTTTCCGCTGCTGAGCAAAATTCACCCGCCTTCCTGCGGGTCAAATGAGAGGACCTGACTTTTTGCGGGGCCATCATCTTTTGGAGGTGGAAACACCGATCGTCGTTTGCAAGGCATCCAGGTTTTTCCGCATGAGGGTTTCGTAATAATCAAGAGGTGCATCCTGCGGACCGGAGGCTGCCGGATCTATATGAAGGAGCGGGACGCCCGTTTCCTTCGAAAGCGTTTTGCCGATCTTATCGGGATATTGAGGTTCTGTAACGATGGCGCCGACACGCTTCTCCCGAATAATTTGGACAAGCCGTATCATTTCAGATGCAGAAGGTGACTGACCTTCGGGCTGCATGGTGGCGACGATTTCAAGTCCCATGTCCCGGGCGAGATAATCGAAGATGCCATGTGGTTGAACGATTCGGTTGTTGCGAAGGCGCTTGCCCAAAGCCGCCATGTCGTCAGCCAACCGATTCAGGGTAGCCATGTAGGTTTCGGCGTTTTGGTGATACCGATCGGAAAGCTCTGGATGCAGCTGGGACAGGACCGAGGCGATGGTTGCGGCGATACGGGCGCTCATGCGAGGGCTTGCGAACAGATGAGGGTTGGTTTCGCTCGCATGATCGTGGGAATGGGCATGGTTGTGGGAGCGGCTGATGTCGATGTTCCGGGCATCGGGATGCGGTGTGGGTTGCCTCGATTTCGACTTGCCGCTGCCGGAATCGTACGGCAAAAGATCCGAAATCCCTTTCGAGCTGTCGATGATCGTGATGGTGGGGTTGGCCTTTTTCAGGGAAGCTTCCAGAAACGTTTCCATACCGAGGCCGTTGATCACGAGAATGTCGGCCTTTGCCAATTTTTGCAGGTCCTGAGGTGTCACCACATAATCATGTGGGCACCCCAAATGGCTGGATAACAGCAGGTCGGTGTGAATTCCTTCGCAGCCCTGGGTGATGTTGCGGACAATCTGATAGATGGGAAAGGTTGTGACGAGGATGTGTTTTTGGGACGAAGCCGCGTTGCAGAAGGATAGGGGTGGAAAACAACCGTAGGCGATGAAGAACAACGCCGTGATCCACAAACGTTTCCGGAACATTGCAAGACCTCCTGATTGAGATGTGGGGATAATTAATGCAAATTTATTTGCAAAGAATAGCCGTCGTATGAGAAGCTGTCAAGCGAAGGGTTCTATTTGCAGGATGTTGTCTGTTTCCGTTTGGGTACAGGAAATCTTCTTGTTTTGCGACTCCATCAGAATTCCCTTGACATGCGAAGTCGAAATGTGATTGGGTAGCGGCGATTCAGGTGCTCGAGACCTTCGAGCCGAAGAGGGAACCCCGTGAAATTCGGGGGCGGGCCCGCCGCTGTAACCGGGGACGAAGGCAGCAACAAGCCACTGTCATGATGAATGATGGGAAGGTGCTGCATTCGGTGGATCCGGGAGCCAGAAGACCTGCCTGAAATCGATCGTCCCTGTTGCGTGGACTTACGACAGGAGAAGAATCCATCCGTGAGATAAACTGGGCATCCCGGATCGACATCGATCGATCCGGGATGTCGTGTTTTGAGGGGAGGTGGGCAAGACTCTTTCGTTTGTCGTGATTTCTTGTGTTCAGGTGCTCTGAGAAGAGCCGAAGAGGGAACCCTGTGAAAATCGGGGACGGACCCGCCGCTGTAACCGGGGACGATTCCGGCAAACATGCCACTGTCATGCTGGACGGGTGATGGGAAGGCGCTGGAAATCGGATGATCCGGGAGTCAGAAGACCTGCCTGAGCGATCGTAGCCGCAAGCTTTCGGAAAAAGCCCGGCGTTTGTGTATTCGAAGGATGAAACTGGGAATCCCCGAATCGAGTGTATCGGTTCGGGGATTTTTTGTTTCGGGAGGCGATATCATGGAGTGGAAAACGTTGATTCTGGGGATCGGCATGTCGATGGGAGTCTTTGGCGTCAAGGCCGGAGCCGGTCTGTACGGTGGTCTGCGGGAGGGATCGGCTGATGGATACGGCAGGAAAATCTTCTTCATGGCAGCAGGATATGCTCTGATTTTCGGGCTTCTTGCAGCCGTGCTTCGTACCGTACATCGGATGGATTCTATCGACGTGTTGATGCGATGGCTTCGGGCCGGGATGCTCATTCATGTGGTCTTGGCCATTCTCATGCTGACCTGGGGGCTGATGCTCAAACGATCGAGAACCTTCAAGGACACCCATCGAAACGGGTGGTGGCTGTTGGTTGTTCCCTGCCCGGCCTGTATGACGGTGGTCGGGATCGGCCTTGCTTTTGTGATGGCGCTGTTTCCCGGGGCCGTCCTGAAATCGGTTGCACTGCTCTATTTCGGATTTTTGGGCGTTATCTTCGGAACGGTGTTCGCGCTTTCGCGTTGGGCGAGGTGGTTCGGACATCAGCCCGAGGAAATTCTGGCTGACGCGATGATCTTTCTTTCCGTCTATTTCCTTCTTTCCGTTGTTGTCATGCCCCAATTTGCCGGAATCGAGGAAGTCTCCCGGATGGGCGAACGAAGTCTGCAAACGACTCCGATGACCAATCGCCTCTCTTGGCTCGGCATGGGGCTGGCTGTCTCTACCGCCTTCGCTGGGGGATATGTCCACACAAGAAGGCGAAGGATTTCAGTTTCCGCTCAGCCTGCTTGTGATGAGAAACACCATCGAGCCGGTTTGTCTGCGTCTTTCCGGTGGCTGAAATCTCTGGGTCCATCCCTCACTTTGGATAGAACGAAACCGGATCATCTCTAGAACCAAACGGTGAACTCATGGAAACTATCGGATCATTTCTCAGCAGCATCATATTCATCATCTCCTCGGCCCTTCTCTATCCCACCCTGTTTCTGCTCGTTGTCGGGTTCTTCTATACCATTCTGTGTCTGGGTGGTTTTGCATCGGAATGGATGGAGCGAAAGCGAACGAAGCTGATGAACGGTGACGAAGTGATCTCCCTTCTGGATCAACCCGAATCGGCTGTGGAGGTGTCTCACCGATTGCGGGATGTCTTGAGGAGACTGGTTGAAACAACGGGTTCCCCTGCACCCGGCGCTATCGAACATCTCGTACGTCAGACGCAAATCCAGTGGTGGAAAATCATCGATCGACAGCGCCTTCTGGTGAGGCTTGGTCCATCTCTGGGTCTTATGGGGACCCTGATTCCCATGGGAACGGGTCTTGCCGCGCTGGGTCAGGGCGACATGGGGCGGCTTTCTTCGAATCTGGTCATCGCCTTTACGACCACGGTCGTCGGACTGGCCGTCGGGATGAGTGGATATTGGATGGTTACGGTACGGAGACGGTGGATCGAAGAAGATATCGAAAACATGCTGATTGCAGCGGACAGGCTGATGCAACAGCACTGCGGGGAGGTGCAAGGATGCGACACTACAGCAAACGACATCGTTTCTTGATTGGAAAGCGTATCGACGAAGAGGTGATTACCGATGAAGACCCGATGGATGGAGTTGCCAATCTGTTCGACATTGGGCTTGTCTTCATCGTGGGACTGGTGTTGACCCTGTTCTCGGCGTATCGGCTGCAGGATCTGTTCAGTGACACCAGCCGCTTCACGATGCTCAAACAGGGTCAGGACGGTCAGATGGAGCTCATCACCAAGGAGGCCAAGGAAATCCGAGCCATGAAAATCACGGCTGAACAGGCCAAAGGAATGGGAACGCGGCTTGGGACGGCCTATCGGCTCCAGGATGGCAGTATGGTGTATGTGCCTGAAAATCCGTGATGGATCGAACATCCCGTCCTTTAACGATGGCCCTGCAAAAAGTCGCTGGCCAAGGATTTTCCTTCAAAGCCGGGCCTCCAGCAGGAGGGCGGGTGATGTTTTGCGAAGCAGCGGAAACTGTTTGAAGCAGCCGGAGATCGTTGGATCGGGCGGACAGAATTCATCTGTTATGGTTTGAAAAACAGCATGTTGAAAACCAGCAAACCATTCTTTCCATTCTGGCTATCCGCCCGATCCTACGAGCTCGGGCTGCTGAGTTTTTCCGCTGCTGAGCAAAATTCACCCGCCCTCCTGCGGGTCAATCCGGACTCCCTGACTTTTTGCGAGACCATCCTGGGTGAACGTACGAATGGATCAACAGGAGATGCGGCGCACCGTATGGGGTGCCGACGGAGCGTTGGGATGCTATTGATCAAGGAAAGGAGAAACGAATGAAAAGAAGGTCCCGATATCGTTGGGAATGGATTGGTTGTGTGGCACTATTGGTGGGTTTGGGGCTTGTCTGGACGGATTCCAGGGTATGTGCCTCGGAGATGGCGGTCATGCTCGATACGATCACGGTCACGGCCGAGCGCTTTCCGGTACAGGAAGCCGAAAGCACCCGGATGGTGACGGTGATCGATGCGGAACAGTTGCAGGAGACGGGAGGCAACAACCTGTTGGATGCCCTGAGGCGCTCCGGGGGTTTTGCTTACAAAGCGTTTGGGCCTCTTGGCATCAGCCATGGTGGCATGAACAGCACCTTGTCGATCCGAGGCATCAAGGACGGCGAGCTCATTCTGATCAACGGGGTCCCCATCCAGGGGGCTGCGGGCCATGCCTACGATCTCAATACCATCCCGATCGAACAGATCGAGCGGGTGGAAATCCTGAAGGGGGCCGCATCGACCCTCTACGGGGCGGATGCGATGAGCGGTGTCATCAACATCATCACCAAAAAGCCGATCGATACCAAGGCCATCAAAGCATCCGTCGAGTTCGGCAACGAAGGCTACGGGAACCATACCGCATCCGTATCCCTTCCCGGAATCAACCTCGGGATCAACTACCAGCATCTAGGCACTCAGACCGAAATCTCCCGGAGTTACAGCCAAACATATCGGTACGATCTGGATCCGACCGACCGGTATGCCGTCAACATGAACGCCCGGCCCTTCGAACGGTTGTATGTGGATTATCTGGGTTCCTTTACAGAGACGGGGTTTCGGAAAATCTATGATACCGGAAAGCCTTACGAGGGCACGGACCAGAACCAGACGAAGCATTTCGCCGACCTGCGTTACGAAACCACAGACTTCAAAACTATCCTGTTCGGCAATTACGATATCATGCGCCGATCCGTCTATACGACGACCAAGCCGGACGATGCCAACAAGAATTACAATGCAGGAATCGAGGCCGACGGTCGGTTCGGGTTTTCCGACTGGCGCTTCACTTCCGGGGGGAGCGTCGTGTATCGCGGGGCGGATTATTCGAATCAGTACGGCGAGCACCACCGAACCGACTATGCGCTCTTTCTGGAAGCCAAGCGGACGTTTTTCGATCGATGGACGCTCAGCCTCGGCGGCCGGGAGCAGTACATCGATGGTGAACCCGGCACGGCGGACGACAATCGCTTCCTGCCCTCCATCGGCCTGAGCTGGTTGTGTTCCCCAGGGCTTCACTTCTTTGCCAATGCCGGAAAAGCGTTTCGAGCGCCGACCTTCAACCAGTTGTACTACAGCAGCAGCTTTCTGGTAGGAAACCCGGATCTCAAGCCCGAATCCGGTTGGACCTACGAAACCGGCGTCAAGTATGACACCGAATGGTTGCGGCTCCGCTCGGCCCTCTTTTACATGACCTATACGAACAAGATCGAAATCGACCGCTCGAAAGGCTACCCACAGACCTATTTCAATGCCGGGGATTATCAGTCGAACGGAGTGGAGTGGGAAATCGGTGTAAGCCCGTTTCTGCATCGAAAGGACTGGATCCGGTATATCTACCTCTATACGGCAGGATACTGGGCGGATCCGACAGCGGAAGACACCAGCGGCAACACCTACCAGGCCGGTCCCAAATTTCAGAACAGCCTCGGGGTGACCTATGCCACCCTGCCCTTCCTGATCGATATCAATTGCCAACTTCTGGCGTCCCGCGAACGGAATTTGGAAAGTTATGGGGCATGGAATCTCTATGGCAAGGTTCAGGCTGGAAAAGGGTTCGTGACCTTCGGCATCGACAATGTCTTTGATACGGAGGTGCAGATCTCCGGTGACCTGAGCAATTCGGCTTCCAACCGGTATGCCTATTGGGATACGGGAAGGTTGTTCAAGGTGGGGTATGAGATTACGTTCTGAGAGAAGATATGGATTCCTCCTTGCCGGGGTGTGTATCCTGGGCGTTGTGTTGACGGCATGGGGTGCGCAGGCAGCCCAGGATACCCATGCGGCTTCGAGTTCCCAAGCGGTCCCGATAGCCCATAGGGGGGATGCGATGCGGTTTATCGGGTTCTTTGTGAGTGATGTCGATGGTTACCTCGTTCGGGAGGCCATTCATCGGGTGACCGATATCCGCTCCCGGGTCGATGTGTCCATTTTGGGGACATCGAGTCTTCAGCGGACGGATGCCCTCGATATCCTTCGAAAGTTGGATGTGGTGATTCTCGATGTGATGCCGACGCAGCCGGGGAAGTGGATTCTTGAAAATCGCAATGTCTTTCGGGAGGATGTGCGCTTGTATGCGGTGCGTACTTCCAACCGCAACGAGGATTACCGCAATGCCGGATTTCTGTGGGATGAGGCCGTGCGTGCCTATTTCGAATATACGACCGTGGAAAACCTGGCAAGCCTCATCCGGTTTGTGTCTGCCCGGGATTTCCGGATGCAGATCGAACCTTCGGCCGCCGCTCCGGTGATTCCGCCGGAAAATGCACTCTACCATCCAGATGCACCGTGTCTTTTCACGGACCTGGACGCGTATCTGAAATGGTATCGCGAATCGAAACGCCTTCATCCAGCCGGGCTCTGGAACGTCTCGGTGATTTTTCCGACCTTTGCCATCGACGGAAAGCGCGCTCCGCTGGATGCCCTGGTACGGGCCTACGAAAAGCGGGGTATCCATACCGTGTGCTGGTTGCGGGACATGAAAGATCGGGACAAAAATCTTGCGGCATTGCTTGCCAAAGAACCGCTTGCAAGCCGTCTTGGGTCCATCACGGGATTCGATTTCCGGTTTTCCTCCGTCCTTTCCGAGGGAGCCAGGGCCGTTCTGGAAAAGGCCGACGTACCGATCATCAATGCCCAGTACCTGTTTTTCGGAACCGAACCAGAGTGGATGGCTTCACCCCAGGGCATGTCTGCACCCGACATTCCCCTGCAGTTGTCTACCCCGGAGCTGTCGGGACTGATCGAACCGACGGTGATCGGGGTCAAACGGAACATCCCGGCCGGAGGTGACATGGCGGATGCGGCCGTGTATGCTGCCGTAGAACCGCACATCGAACGGCTGGCCGCCCGGGTGGCCAAATGGCATGTACTGCGGCAGAAGCCCAATGCCGACAAGAAAATCGTTCTGATGTACTACAACCACGGGGCAGGCAAGCAGAACATCGGTGCATCGTATCTGAACGTGTTTCGCAGCATCGAAGCCATCCTCGAGCGCCTTCGCAAGGAAGGATACACGGTCAGCGGGGATGTGAGCGAAGCGGCCGTCCAACAGGTCTTGATCCATGCAGGCCGAAACATCGGCTCCTGGGCGCCGGACGAGCTGGATCGCCTTCTGTCGCAGGGGCGCTTTGTGAAGATTCCGCAGGAGCAGTACCGTCTTTGGTATGAAAAGCTTCCTACAGCCTTTCGTGAGACCGTTGAAAAGGACTGGGGAAGCCCTCGGGAGAGCCGGATCATGACCCACGACGGCGCCTTCATCATCCCCTGTATTCCGCTTGGAAACGTCATTCTCGTGCCGCAGCCGGTGAGGGGATGGAGTGACGACCCGGACAAGCTCTATCACAGCACGGTTTTGGCTCCCCATCATCAGTATGTGGCCTTCTACCTGTGGATGCAGCACGTCTTTCAGCCGGATGCGCTCATCAGTCTCGGTACCCACGGAACCCACGAATGGCTTCCGGGAAAACAGGCGGGCTTGAGCTGGCAGTGTGCCCCCGAGGTGCTCATCGGCGACATTCCCGTGATCTATCCCTATATCGTGGACGATGTGGGTGAGGGCATCCAGGCCAAGCGCCGGGGAAGGGGGGTGGTGATCGATCATGCAGTTCCGGCCCTGAAGCCGGGCGGGCTTTACGGGGAATATTCGGAGTTGTCCGTGCTCATCGACGAATATGAAACCGCTGCATCGGATGCAATTCGGGAAAGCAGGCTCGAGCGCATCCGAAGCCTTGCATCCCGTACGGGTCTGGATCGGGATCTGGGTTTGGCAAGCGTGACCGCAAAAGATATCGAAACCCTGCAGCATGAACTCCTGCGCCTTAAAAGCGAAGTCGTCCCCTATGGGTTGCACACCTTCGGGATGTCGGCCAAAGGAGAGGCGCTGTCGGATACGGCTGCGGCCATAGCGGAGAAGGGGGGCAGGGACAAAGCCTTCTATGAGGCGAATCTGGCACGCTGCGGCCCGTCGGAAATGGAAAGCCTCGTTCGAAGTCTTCGAGGAGGCTATGTATCAGCCGGTCCGGGAAACGATCCCATCCGCAATCCCGACAGTCTTCCGACCGGGAAGAATTTCTATGCCTTCGATCCGGAAAAGATCCCTTCCAAAGAGGCCTGGGAAAACGGTCGAAAGGCGGCCGAGGAGTTGATCGCAGCCTGGCGGTCCAAACACGGCGGGGCCTTTCCTGAACAGATCGGGGTGATCCTGTGGTCGGTCGAAACGATTCGGGACGAAGGCATCCAGGTGGCCACGGCACTCGCCCTGATGGGTATGCGGCCGGTGTGGGACCGGCGCGACAAGGTGCGGGACATCGCACCCATTTCGGGTATGGAGCTGGGCCGACCCCGGATCGATGTCCTGCTGCAGATGTCGGGACTGTTTCGAGATACGTTTCCGGGGGTTGCTCTGCTGCTGGATCGAGCGGTACGTCAGGCGGCCGAACTCGACGATGTCGAAAATTTCCTCGAGAAGCATACGAAGGCGATCGAGGCCGAACTGCTGGAGGAAGGACATTCCCCCGAGAAGGCGCGGGCGCTTTCCCGGGTGCGGCTTTTCGGTGATGCACCCGGTGCCTATGGCACCAAGGTGGGGGACTTGACGGGTGCAAGCGGCATGTGGGAAAAAGACGATACGGTTGCGGAAAACGGCTTTGTGCGGATGCAGTCGTTCGGGTATTCGGTGGATATGTGGGGCCGGTCTCTGACACCGGTATATCGCAAACACCTTGGGCGGGTGGATGCCACCATCCACAGCCTTTCCACCAATCTGTACGGAACGATGGACAACGACGATATGTTCCAGTATCTGGGTGGGCTTTCGATGGCAGTGAAGAAAGCCTCCGGAAAAGCACCCGATGTCTTCGTTTCCAACCAGCGGATTCGAGGGCAAGGGCGGCTTGAGCCAATCGGTGAAACTTTGGGCCGGGAAGCCAGAAGCCGCTACTGGAACCCTCGATGGATCGAGGGCATGATGCGGGAAGGCTATGCCGGAGCTCGAGAAATGGCCCATTTCGTGGAATATCTGTGGGGCTGGCAGGTGACCACGCCCGAAGCCGTTGATGCCGGCCGCTGGAAGGAAATATTTGACGTCTATGTGGAAGACAAGCATCATATCGATGTGAAGGCGTTTCTGGAGAAGGTCAACCCCTGGGCCTATCAGTCGATGACGGCTCGCATGCTTGAGGCCGTCCGCAAGGGATACTGGAAGGCCGACGAGGAGGTTCGCCGGAAGCTTGCCGCAGAATATGCCCTGAACGTCGTCCAGGCGGGTGTCGCCTGCTGCGATCATACGTGCAACAATCCGCTTCTGAACCAGATGGTGGTGCAGATCGTCTCGATTCCGGGCGTGTTGTCGCCGCAAATTGCCGAACAGTTCCTGTTGGCTGTCGAGAAAGCCGTTGGAAAACCCCTCGATGAGCAGGTTCGGGATCGACGGCAGCTGATCGAACGTATGGAGGCAGTACCCGCTTTAGCCGATGTGGCGGCTTCCGTTACAGGAAGATCGGATGCGGCATCTCCACAGGCATCGAAAGCGGAAGCAGCGGCAGGGGGTACCGATGCGCCCGAGAACGTTACCGGATACCGCATGGAAACGATCCAAACCAACGATACCCGAACCCAGCTTTCCACTTCCGGCATCCAGTGGATGGCGGCCGTGTTCGTTCTCGTTCTGATCGGTGTTTTCTTGGCAGGCAGCCGCCTGGCACAGCAACGGAGACATGTTTCATGAAGATACCCATCGTTCTTGCAGCTTTTGGAACCACCACTCGGGCCAGAGATACCTATGCCCTGGTGGATGACCGGGTGAGGCGCCGATTCCCGCAGCAGATCGTTCGCTGGGCCTTCACCTCCCGAAGGGTGCAGGCTGTGACATCCCGCAACAGCGCCCATGCCCTGCGTCAAAGCCCGGGGGAAGTCCTGGAAGAACTACATGCCGCAGGCCATCGCTGGGCGGTCGTGCAGTCGCTGCATTTGGTTGGAGGTCACGAATTCGACCGTCTGGTCACAGAAATCCGGCAGATGCCGATCCGAACCAGTGTCGGGCTGCCGTTGCTGTCTTCCTACGGCGACTACTGGAAAGTGTCTCAGGCGATTCTGCGTATCGTGAGATCTTTGGCTTCGGATGAGGCCACGGTTCTGATCGGCCACGGAACGGATCATCCGGCCTGGGCGGCCTATCTGGCCCTCGAGGCGATCTGCAGACAGCGCTTCGGGCAGCAGGTGTTTGTCGGGCTCATCGAAGGGAAACCGGGCAAGACGGCTACCGTGCATGCCGTCCGCAAGGCCGGCTATCGTCGCGCTCACCTCGTGCCCTTCACGCTCGTGGCCGGGGTGCATTTCGAAGCGGATATCATGGGCGAAGGCGGATGGGCTTCGGCCTTTGGCGACGCCGGGATCGAGGTTCGGGTGGAGCCTTCCGGTCTGGGTCACAACGAGCGGATCATCGATGTCTTTCTAGACCACATTGACGATGCCATGAATGTCATCCCCGATGCCGTTTTGCTTGACCCCGGACAACGGTTGATGGCATCGTAGACAGTCAGGGATTCTCTGTTTAGCCGCATGGGGACGGGCAAGCCTTTTTCGAAGCAAACGCAACAGGCAACCCCTACCCCATGCTCAGGCCCGGCAATCGACAAGATCGGTGTAGAGGCGACTTTTTGCGACTCCATCACGCTTTTCTGTTGCGATTTTCGTGAAAAACTGGTTTCGGCCCAAAGGCTTCACAGAGGAGTGAGAATGATTCGTGTTCTAATCGCCGATGATCATACGATGGTTCGCGCTGGGTTGTGCCGGATCGTCGCAGAGAGCGGAGACATGGTCGTTGTTGCCGAGGCCTCCAATGGAAAGCAGGCGATTCAGCTGGCCAGGGAATATCGGCCGGATGTCGCGGTCATCGACATATCCATGCCCGAAGGGGACGGCCTGGAAGTGGTACGGCAGATGATCGCATTTTCCCCGGAGCTTCCAGTCATCATGTTGACCATGCACGAAGAGGAGCAATATGTCATCCGTGCGATCGAAGCAGGAGCCAAGGGCTACATCACCAAGCGTTCCGCACCGGAACAATTGGTTTCGGCCATCCACAAGGTCATGGGCGGTGGCATGTTTCTGACACCCGAGGCGGCGACTGCCTTGGCCCACTATATGTCCCGCGGAAAAATCGAAAAATCCCTTCTCGATACCATTTCCACCCGTGAGCTTCAGGTGTTGCGATTGCTGGCGATGGGCAAGACGAATAAGGAAATCGCCTCGGAATACAACATCAGCTCGAAAACCGTCGATACCTATCGGCTTCGGCTTCTCAAGAAATTGAACTTGAGAAACAACGCAGATCTGTCACGGTTTGCCGTTCAGAACCATTTGATCGACTGAATTCATTGATGATGGCCCCGCAAAAAGTCAGGAAGTCTCAGTCAAGTCGCGGGGTGACTGGGGAACCTTTTTCGATGCTGCGAAAAAACTCAGCCGCCCGATCTCGTTGGATTGGGCGGATAGCCAAACTTGGAATACAGAATTGCTCAGTTACAACATGATGTTTTTCAAACAAATATTGATGAAGCATCTCCGCCCGATCCAACGATATCCGGCGGCTTCAAACACGTTTTCGCAGCAGTCTCAAAAGGCTTCCCCAGCCACCCCGCTTATGCCCGACATTTACAAAAAGCACGGGAAAATCGACTTTTTGCGGGGCCGTCATTGATGGAGTCGCAAAAAGTCGTTAACCACCGCTTTTCCTTCAAAGCCGGGCCTCCAGCAGGAGGGCGGGTGATGTTTTGCGAAGCAGTGGAAACTGTTTGAAGCCGCCGTAGCATCAAAAGGCATATGTCCTGCCATGTGGTCCGTCTTTATCCGGTGCCCACGAAAACCATGATTAACAGGGTTTCAAACACCGATGATGCCCTCGGATGTTCTTCCATCGATACCCATAGGTTTTTAAGCGAGATGCCAGCGTGAAAAAGAACGAAAAAACCGTCTTTGTCTGCACCCGGTGCGGATACTCATCTCCGAAATGGATGGGGAAATGCCCGGCATGCAGCGAATGGCAGACCTTCGTTGAAGAGGTTCAGGTCGAACGGTCCCCACGGTCATCGGCTTCCGATATCCCGCCCAGCCGGCCCATGTCCATCTCCGAGATTCCGCCGTGCGAGGACGAACGGCTGACGATCGGGATTCCCGAGCTGGATCGGGTGTTGGGAGGAGGCATCGTCAAGGGTTCTCTGGTATTGATCGGGGGAGATCCGGGAATCGGCAAGTCGACATTGATGCTGCAGGCCTTTCACGCGATTGCTGAACGAAACCATCGGGTGCTGTATGTTTCCGCAGAAGAGTCCATCGCCCAGATTCGGATGCGAAGCGGCCGCCTGGAAGCCATCCATCCATCCCTGTGGGTGGTTGCGGAAACCGATATCGACCAGATCCTCAAAATGACCAAACAGTGCTCACCAAGCGTTCTTGCGATCGATTCGATTCAGACCGTACTCGATCCCGCCATCCCATCGCTTCCCGGCAGTGTTACCCAGGTTCGGGAGACGGCCCTTCGCCTGATGCAATTTGCCAAACAGACCGGGATCGCCGTTTTTCTGGTAGGCCATGTTACGAAGGATGGGGCCATTGCAGGCCCTCGGCTTCTCGAGCATATGGTGGATGCGGTGCTCTATTTCGAAGGGGAGCGAAACCATCTGTTCCGTATTCTGAGGGCCGTCAAGAACCGATTCGGTTCGACGAACGAGATCGGTGTGTTTGAAATGAAGGAAAACGGATTGCAGGAAGTGGTCAATCCCAGCGCCGTTTTCCTGGCTGAAAAGCCGGACGACGCCGCAGGTTCCGTCGTTACGGCGACCCTTGAAGGTACACGGCCGATTCTGATCGAGCTTCAGGCCCTGGTGTGTCACACGGTGTACGGGACACCCCGGCGAACGATCCTCGGACTGGATCCAGGAAGGGTGGCCCTGCTGGCCGCAGTCATGGAAAAGAAATTGGGAATGCACCTGATGGGCCACGACATTTTCATGAACGTAGCGGGTGGTATCGAGGCCGATGAGCCTGCCGTCGATCTGGCTGTCATGATTGCCATTGCCTCGAGTTTCTGGGACAGGCCCTTCGATTCCCGAACGATTGCGTTGGGGGAGGTGGGGCTTGCCGGAGAAATTCGGGGGGTCGGACATCTGGAGACCCGGCTTTCGGAAGCCGCCAAACTGGGGTTTACCCGTGCCTTGGTTCCGGAGGCTGTCAGCGGCATCCACCATCCACCTGCATCCATCACCCTTTTTCCCGTGCGAACCATCGCGCAAGCGATGGAACAATCTTTCAACCCCTCCCATTGAGTTTGCCCCCATGAAACCATCTCGGTCTTCGGCTGCCAACCGTTGGAGCGATCACTATACCCGAAAGGCGAAACAGGAAGATTTCCCCGCTCGATCGGTCTACAAGCTTCAGGAAATTCAGGCCAAATTCAAAATCCTGCGAAAGAACGCATCGGTGCTGGATCTGGGATGTGCGCCCGGCTCCTGGCTCAAGTATGCGGCTCAGCTGGTCGGTCCGGAGGGAAGGGTCATCGGAGTCGACCGCTCGCCTGTAGCGATTGCGCTGCCATCGCAGGCCCGGGCGATGGTCGGTGATGTAACGGATGCATCCGTCATGGATGCCGTCGAAGGGCGGTTCGATGTCGTAATGAGCGATATGGCCCCGTCGACCACCGGGCAAAAGGACGTCGATGCCGCCCGTTCTCTCGAGTTGTGCCGCATCGCGCTTTCGATCGCACAAGATCGACTCTTGCCAGGCGGTTCATTTGTCTGTAAAATTTTTCAAGGTGAGGATGTCGAATGTTTCGTGCGTGAAGTGAAAGACCTTTTCCTTCGCCATGCGATTTTCAAACCCTCGAGCTGCCGAAAGGCGAGCAAAGAAATCTATATCATCGGAATCGGCAAGAAATCACATCGGGATCCTGCTTCCGATTCCACATCTTTCATTGACGATACCATACCAGAAAACCATGAAATGTTCGGGAGGAAACCATGTCCGGCCACAACAAATGGTCCACGATCAAACACAAGAAGGGAGCCGCGGATGCCCGCAGAGGGCGCATCTTCACCCGGCTCATCAAGGAGTTGACGGTAGCGGCTCGAATGGGTGGAGGCGATCCGAACGCCAACCCGCGCCTGCGGGCAGCCATTTTGGCCGCCAAAAGCGAGAACATGCCCAAGGACAACATCGAAAAAGCGATCAAACGGGGAACGGGGGAACTGGAAGGCACCACCTACGAAGAAAGCACCTATGAAGGGTATGGACCGGGCGGGGCGGCCATTCTGGTGGATTCCCTGACGGACAACAAGAACCGGGCGGTTGCGGAAATCCGCCATATTTTCAGCAAATACGGCGGCAGCATGGGAGAGAATGGCTGCGTTTCTTGGATGTTCAATAAGAAAGGTTATTTCAGTATCGAAAAGGGCAAGGTGACGGAAGACCGGCTCATGGAAGTCGCACTGGAAGCCGGGGCAGAGGATGTCAAAGGGGACGAGGACGGGTTCGAGGTGATTACGGCGCCTGCGGATTTCGAGGCCGTAAAGGCCGCCCTCGATGCCGCCAAAATCCCCTACACGGAAGCCGAAATCACCATGCTGCCTCAGAACACGCTGTTGCTGCAGGGCAAGGAGGCCGAAAGCATGATCCGCTTGATGGAATCCCTCGACAACTGCGATGATGTGCAGAAGATCTATACGAATGCCGATATCCCGGCGGAAATGGCCAATGCCTGATCCGGAAGTCTTTTCGTCAAGACGTAGGGGGTGCGAAGAAATCACCGCTCAAGCCGGTCATTCTCTTCGCGTTCCGGATGCTCTCGCAAAAAGACCTGCGGTTTCTGTCGAGTCGCGGGGTGGCCGGGGAACCTTTTTCGCAGCAAGCTCAAAAGGCTTCCCAAAGCCACCCCGCTTATTCCCGACATTGACCAAAAGCAGGGGAAAGGCGCCTTTTTGCGACTCCATCACAACCAACTTCTCCGGATGAAAAACAGAGGGATCGCTCCCTCGTTGTCGCAATGTAGGGAACCCGGAATTAGTCCGCCTTTACCTGCAACATTCGCTGGACGGCTCCCAGAGCTTTTCGGCGGATGTCTTCCGGCACCGCGATCCGGTGTTCCATCCTTTCCAGACAACCTGCCACGTCAGCGAGGGAGATTTTCTTCATGTCTGGACAAAACATCCGTTCCGAAAGTGGGAAAAAGCGTTTGCCGGGGTTGGCTTTCCGAAGGCCGTGGAGCAGGCCCACTTCGGTTCCGACGATGAATTCTGTATGCGGTGATCCTGCCGCAAACCGCAGCATGCCGGATGTGCTGAGTACCTGGTCGGCCAGCTCGAGAACTTCCATCCGGCATTCGGGGTGTGCGACCACGACCGCTTCGGGATGGGCTTGTTTGGCGAGAAGAACGTCGGCGGCGCGCATGTCATCGTGAATGGGACAGCAGCCATCCCAAACATGTACGACGGTCTTCGTTTTCGATGCCACATATCGGGCGAGATTCCGATCCGGTGTCATCAGTACTTCCTCACTTCGAAGGCTTTCGACCACCTGAACGGCATTGGCGGATGTGCAGCATATATCCGAGAGCGCCTTGACGGAGGCAGAGGAGTTGACATACGTGACCACCGGAATTCCGGGCAGCTCGCGTTTTCGGGCTTCGAGTGCTTCGGGCTGGATCCGGTCGGCCATGGGGCATCCGGCATCCAGGCGCGGCAGCAGGATCGTTTTTTCGGGGCACAGGATGGCAGCCGTTTCGGCCATAAAATGCACTCCGCAGAACACCAGAACCTCCGCATCCGTCTGAGCGGCCTTCAGGCTCAGTTCGAGCGAATCGCCGCACATGTCGGCCACATCCTGGATTTCGGCCGGCTGGTAATTGTGCACCAGCAGAATGCCATTTCGTTCCTTCAACAGCTTTCGGATCACTTCTTTCATTTGTGCTTTCCCTGATCGTCTATCCGGATAATTTCCGCTCCCTTCGGTACGTCAAACTGAAACAGAACGTCTTCAAAACGCTGATCCAGCTGAATGCCTGTCAGCTCGATGCGGGTTTCGTCCCGATAGGAATTGAGCGTTCGAATCTCGACGATGTCGCTGGTCTGTGGGTCGATGTGCAGCAGAATATACGTCAAATCGATGTCCTTCGACAGGGGAACGAGCTTCAGGACGTATTCTCCGCTGGAATTGACTTCCTTCAGGGTGACATCGAAGGATTTCCGGATCTGCTGAATGTCGGCAAGAAAGCCGGCTCCCTTGCCGTTGCCGAAGATTTCGGGAAAGGCGCCGATGCTGACCTGGTTGTCGCTCGGTTTGTAGATCCAGATGGTCCTGCCGTCGGTCACGATCAACTGCTTTTTGGGTTTTTCATAGCTCCAGCGCATCTTACCGGGCCGCTTGATCTGTAAAAAGCCGGATGCGGTTTCGGTGATGTCCATTGCTGTGATGACCGAAGTCTGAAAGAAGTTGGCGGAAAAGCCTTCTCCGGCATAGCGGGCTTCGACCCTTTTCAAGATGGCTTCGACCGAGGGTGTTTCCGACGAAAATCCGGAACCTATCCAACCGATGGTCAGAAAAAACAATGTCCAAAGGGTTGCTGAACGACGACGAACATGCATTTCTCGTGATACCTGTTGTGTGAACGGTTGAGTGTTAAGGTTGACGGCTTCGCAAAAAGGCCGGATGCTGTGTCGTGCTGCATCCCTCGTCATTGCGGCGTACATTTCCGTACGCCTCATTCCTCGGGATTTGCACTCCTTGCCTGCGGCCTTTTTTCGAAGCCGTCTTGATGGCCCCGCAACAAGTCAGGCAGTCTCTGTTTAGCCGCATGGGGCCGGAGATGCCTTTTTCGCTGCTGCGAAAAAACTCAGCCGCCCGATCATACGATATCCGGCGGCTAAAAACGGTTTTGCAGCAGCCTTAAAAGGCTTCACCAGCCATCCCGTTGATGCCCGGCATCTGCGAAAAACGTGGTCAACGCGATTTGTAGCGACCGCATCATGATTTCATGATGCGGTTCGCTGAACTGCAATAGTCAACGATTCCATTCTTCCAGTTTCAGGCGGGCAAGACAAGGGTTTTCTTCTTCCTGCGATGAGTGAAATAGGAAAGCAACAGTACCACCGTCCCGATGACGCCTGCCGGAATGTTGATGGAAAAAACCGGATAGAACAGCAGAAGCCCAGTGATGCCGACCACCCATCGTTCCCATCCGGCGAGGGGTTTGACCCAAAAACCGACCACAGCGACATTCAGATAGATGACCGCCAGGATGGAACTGATATATCGAAAGGCGATTGGAAAGAAGGCATCCATTCCCGAAAGGGTCTGGGTAATCGGAACGATCAGCAGGGCCGTTCCGCTGTAGGACAGAATGAAGGTGAGTCCGATGAAATATTTGGGCAGTGCGACCCGTGCGGCGAATATGCCTGTCTGGACGGGGTCTGTACCCATCACCGAGCTGGCTGCATAGGCCGAGAGCGCTACGGGTGGGGTGACTTCCGCCAGCACGGCGAAATAAAAGAGAAACATGTGGGTGGCCAATAGGGCGGGGCCCTCCGGAATGCCGCTGAGAATGGCCAGCTGCTGGATAGTGGGAGCCGTGAGTGCGGAAGTCAGAACGTAGGTTGCAATGGGAGGAACGCCCATCCCGAGGATCAGGCTGAAGATGCCGGTGAACAGGGTGGCCAGCAGGATGCTGCTGCCGCTCATCTTCATGAGAACGATCGAGAACTTCGAGGCCAGTCCGCTCAGAACCATCATGGACATGATCATGTTGGCTGCGATGACGGCGCTGGCGATGGGCAGAAGGGAAATGATGCCTTCCTCGAAGGCCTTCCAGACTTCCGAGACGGGGGGCCGAACGGTTTTATCGAGGTAGGCGAAGAGCAGGAAAAGCCCGGTTGCTACGGACACCGTGACATTGATCGAAATCCCCCGATAGATCATGACGATGATGAAGACGATTGGAATGAAGACATAGGCGTAGCGCTTGAAATAACCGAAGTCGATGAGGCTTGAAATTTCGAGCTGTGGCAGCTTTTCCCTTCGGACATACAGTTCGTTGTAGATGACGATGCCCAGCAGGTACAACAGCATGGGGCCCGTGGCCATGATGATGATCATGGAATAGGGAATGGAAAGCAGCTCGACCATGATGAAGGAGATGGAACCCATCACCGGTGGGGTGATGTAGGCGATGGATCCAACGGTTGCAATCACGCCTGCTGCCACGAGTCGGTTGTAGTTGATCTTTTCAAAGAGCGGTTTGGTGAGCGTGGCTACGAACTGGGTGTCGGCTGCTCCTGATCCGCTGAACATCCCCATGAGGACAGCCATCACCGAGCAAGCCCTGCCGGGGGATGCCGGGCTTCTCCCGACGAAGAGCAGTGCGATGTTGGCGATGATCTTGCCGAAACCCATCCGGGTGACGAGTGCGCCCAATGTCGTGAAGTAAATGAGGTATTTGAGGGATACGCCCGTGATGGAGCCGAAAATGCCCGCCTCCGTTTCACAGTACATCTTTCCGAGGAGCATGTCGAAACTGAATCCGGGATTGCTGAAGAGGCCGGGGATATGGTTGCCGTACAGATTGTACAGCACAAAGATCATCACGATGGTAGGCATGATGGGGCCGCTCAGACGGAAAATGACGCCCAAGACCAGCAGAATTTCTGAAAAACTCATCACCAGATCCCAGGGTTCCGGAATGATGGCCCGATAGATGAGCTTTTCATAGGTGACGATGAGATAAACGAGGGGAAAACAGGCGAGAGCCGCGCACAGGATATTGGTCGGCTTGCGGATGAAGGGAACGATGACCGACAGCATCGTGATTCCCCAGACCAGGATACCGATGATCTTCAACAGGATGGGGATATCCAGGCCCATGAATTCGATGGTGACGACGCCGGTCATGATCACCAGCGGCATCCCGCCCAAAGTGCTTCGCTCCTTGATCCGGATCACGCTCGTCAGGTAGCCGAGGATGGCGATCAGAAAGACATGCATGGCCCGTTGAACCTGTGTAAGGTCCAGGATGGATATCCGCAAATCCGCCAATGGGGTATAGGGGTGAATGACGAGATAGATGTGGTACAGGGTGCCTACGATAGCCAGAATCGACAAGATTCTACGAATTACAGCGTCCATATGAGTCGAACCTCCAAACATCCTCCTTCAACATGCCATTCATGATTTCCGATGGTCAGTGTCATTCCTCTGATGCTGCAGCTTCGTAGAACCGGTGTGACCTCAGGTCTGAGCTGCTCGTTTACGTCATACCAGCCGGCCGTATAGTACTGCTCTGTCAGTTCGTCGGTTACCATGCGAAAATTGGAAAACGTGGAAGTGATCCGGAAGTGAATGTCCACCGGTCGATCGGTCACGGAATTGATGAAATGGAGGTGTCCCTGTTGAAATCGCCAAAAAAATGCGACCGTTTCCGATCCGTTCTGGGTGACGACAGCCGGTTTGACGAAAAACCCCACGATGCCTGCGGCAAGCAAAAGGATCAGAAGCCGTTTCACCGTGGGGAGATCGATCATCGAACCGCTATTTCACCAGTCCTTTTTCCTTGAAGTACTTGACGGCTCCAGGGTGGAACGGAATGGCCGTCTTGCCGATGAACTTGGCCGTGCTTTCCGGGGTTGTGTCTTTGGCGGGTTTGACGGCTGCCTTCAAGCCGTCCAGGTTCTCGAAAACAGCCTTGGTGATTTTATAGCCGACATCTTCCGGTAGCGATTCCGGACAGACGAACATGTTCCAGAAGGCAAGGCTTGGGGTATCGGCTGAAGTTCCGTATACATCCTTTGAAATGATTTGAGGATCTACCAGTCCCTTGAAATCGTTCATGAATTGATCGACGGCCGGATCGGATGGGGGGAGAGGAACGAGAACGACTTCCATGCCTTTGCGTTTGAGGGTGTTCGAGAGTTCGACGATGGAGCCAGTTGGAAGGCCGCCGCTCCAGACATAGGCGTCCAGAGTGCCGTTGGCCAGTCCTTCATCGGATTCCTTGGCACCGAGCTTTTCCCATTTCTTGAATTTTTCCGGATCGATCTTGGCGGCCTTGAGCAGGTTCAATGCGGTGAATTCTGTACCGGACCCTGGAGCGCCCGTGGACACCCGTTTGTCCTGGAGATCGGCCAGCTTGGTGATGCCGCTCTTGTCTGTCGTGACGATATGAAGAAAATTCGGATACATCATCCACATAATGGCTGCCTTGGCCGGTTTTTCGGCGAATTTCTCGTGTTTCCCCGTGACGGTTACATAGGCTGTATCGGGAAGGACCGTTCCCAGAAAATAGGTATTCTTGGATGGATCGCTCTTGTCCCGGATCAGAAGCATGTTATCGACGGAGGCTGCCGTCTGGATGGCCGTTGCCGCAACGACGTTGTTCTTGGAGAGGATTTCGGAAATCTGGGTTCCGTAATAGTAATAAACCCCTCCGATTCCGCCGGTTCCGATGATCACCTTTGCCGATTCCGCCTGAACCTGGGGAATCATCACGCAGCATACGAGAAGCACGACCAGACCAAGTTTTTTCATGTTCATCTCCTTTCTGTTGGTGGAAGGTGTAGCGAATGATGGAGGCGAAACACATCACCCGCCCTCCTGCTGGAGGCACGGCTTTGCAGGAAAATCGGTGGTTAGCGCCTTTTTGCGAGCGCATCACGAATGATGGGCTCGCAAAAAGTCCATCATATGGACGGCTTCGAAAAAAGGCCGCAGGCAAGGAGTGCAAATCCCGAGGAATGAGGCGTACTGAAACGTACGCCGCAATGACGAGGGATGCAGCACGACACAGCATCCGGCCTTTTTGCGAAGCCGTCACGAATGACCGAAACAGACAACGTGTGCTTAC
>JBFMBE010000051.1:0-21218 GCA_040755275.1 Thermodesulfobacteriota bacterium
ATGTTGTTAGACTGTCCTAACACCCTGTAGAGGAAAAGTCAATCGGGACGTTCGAATTCGGAAGCACCTGCCATCTTCTTGGTTTCAGGACAAAGTCGCCGTCCACTGATTTTCGTTTGAAGTCGGACCTCAAGCAGGAGGGCGGGTGATGTTTTGCGAAGCGGAGGAAGCCTGTTTGAAGCAGCCGGAGATCGTTGGATCGGGCGGATGCATTTCAACTCTTTTGTGTTGAATAACAGTATGTTGAATCACAGCAAGCCAAACGTTTCATTCTGGCTATCCGCCCGATCCTTACGAGCTCGGGCTGCTGAGTTCTTCCGACGCTGAGCAAAATTCACCCGCCTTCCTGCGGGTGAATCCAGGGGGCCCGACTTTTTGCGAGTTCATCATCCATGTTTCTCCTGTGATCAAGAGTCGGTCCGTCTGCAACGGTGATCCCCAAATCCAAAGGCCTTTTTCGAAGCTTCACCCTCAGAAAGGAAACCATGAAATCCGGTTCTTCCCATCCGTCGACTGCCGCCGCCCGAACGGAACGTCCTTCCGTTTCCGAGGCCGTCATCAAACGCCAAACCGTTGTTTGGATCGCAGCGGTCATGTTTGTAGCCGGTTTTTTCGCCGGTGTGGTCTTGACCGTCTACAAGACCTCTTCATCGCATCCGATGCATGAGACATCCAACATGCCTGTAGCTCCGAAAACCCAGGATCACATCGCAGCCCTCGAGGCCGAGGCCAACCGAAATCCACAGGATGCAGCCGGATGGATTCAGCTCGGAAACGCCTGTTTCGATGCGGATATGCCCGATAAAGCCATCGCCGCCTACGAAACGGCTTTGAAAATCGACGAAAACAATCCGAATGTATGGACCGATCTTGGAGTGATGTATCGCAGAAAGGGACAGTTCGACATGGCGATCGCCGCCTTCGAAAAGGCCGCATCCATCGATCCGAAGCACGAGCCTTCCCTGTTCAACAAAGGGATCGTTCTGATGCACGACAAGAACGACATTCCCGGCGCGATTGCGGCATGGGAAAAGTTGTTGGCCATCAATCCGCTGGCGACCGCACCCGGCGGGAAATCGGTGGACGAGCTCATCCAGATGCTTCGAAAGGCCAAAGGGTGATTCCCGAACGGTGTACCATGATCTCCCCGCAGACCTTGCTGCGAACCGAAGGCCTTCAGGCCAACAA
Organism: Thermodesulfobacteriota bacterium; assembly: GCA_040755275.1. Taxonomy (GTDB): domain Bacteria; phylum Desulfobacterota; class Desulfobacteria; order Desulfobacterales; family Desulfatirhabdiaceae; genus Desulfatirhabdium. Next base: position 1,189 of record JBFMBE010000051.1, read on the forward strand.
GGCTCTCGGACAGAACTTTCTGAAACATCCGGATGTCGCTCGATCGATCGTGGAGAAAAGCGGCATCGGATCGGAGGACGTCGTTCTGGAGATCGGACCCGGATTGGGAAGTTTGACCTTTCTCCTGGCCGAAACCGCCCGTCGCGTAGTGGCCGTTGAAAAAGACGTCGGCATCGCGGCGGCACTGGCCAACCGGCTTGCAGAAACCGGTTTGTCGAACGTCATCCTCCATACGGCCGATATTCTGCGATGTGACTGGGAGCAACTCATCGATGAAGCCACACGAGGGGAAGGATCGAATCGGGTTGTGATCTTCGGGAATTTGCCCTACAATATTTCCTCGTCGATCGTCGTTCGGCTGGTGGAACACCGCAGCCGGATCGACCGGGCCGTTCTCATGTTCCAGAAGGAGCTTGCCGACAGACTTCGGGCAAAACCGGGCTGCAGGGACTACGGCAGGCTGACGGTGCTCCTGGCGTTCTGTGCAACCGTCCGCCCCATCCTGTCGGTGGCTGCGGACAGTTTCTATCCCAGACCGAAGGTCGATTCCGAAGTCGTCGATATCCGCTTTCCCAAACCGGAACCCCATCCGGTATCGGACGAAACCGCCTTGGTTCGGGTGGTGCGGGCGGCATTCGGCAATCGACGAAAGACCCTGAAGAACAGCCTCACGGCAGGCTTTCCGGGACGGGACGGCAGGGGTATCGAAGCCCTGCTGACCCGTATCGGTATCGATCCCCATAGAAGGGCCGAGACCCTCGACATCACCGAATTCATCCGGTTGAGCGAAGCGATTTCGAAGGAAGAACCGCAATCCTGATGGCCTTGCAACAACCAGGCTCTCTGTTCACCCGCCCTTCCGCGGATCGATCCAGACCGCCTGATTTGTTGCGAGCTCATCCACCCTGAACATGGAATGCTTCATCGATGTTCATCACATTCGAAGGCATCGAAGGATCGGGGAAATCCACCCAAGCCAAGTCCTTGGCCGACTGGCTGATCCAGTGCGGAGTTCCCTGTGTGATCACCCGAGAGCCAGGCGCTACACCCATCGGGGCACGAATTCGGGCGTTGCTGCTCGATCCGGATTCGCGGGATCTCGTTCCAGATGCGGAACTGCTCCTGTATCTGGCCGATCGCGTCCAACATCTGAAAACCCTGATCCTGCCGGCCCTCACGGCAGGCAAGGTCGTGATTTCGGACCGATACGCAGATGCGACCCTCGTCTATCAAGGGTATGCGCGGGGCATCGATCCGGATCGCATTCTGGGATTGCATCGGCTGTTGTGCGACGGGCTCGATCCAACTCGAACCTTTCTGCTGGACCTCCCGGTCGCTGAAGGACTGTCTCGTGCCCAACGGGACCTCGACGGCGGGGAACGAAACCAGCAGGAAAGCCGATTCGAACAGGAAGCCATCGAATTTCACGAAAAGGTCCGAAGTGGATACCTGACCGTTGCCGGCCGGCATCCGGAGCGGTTCACGATCGTCGATGCCGGCCGACCCCCCGAAGAAATCCAGGCGATCATTCGGAGTGAGGTCAACCGACTGCTCAACCATCCTTCTCGATCGTAGCGCGCCATGACGAATACCATTCTGGATACCATCGGCAATACGCCCCTCATCGAAATCCGGAAACTGAATCCCAACCCCAGGGTCCGGATCTTCGCCAAGCTCGAATACTTCAACCCCGGCGGGTCCGTCAAGGATCGACCGGCCCTTCGCATGATCGAGGAAGGGGAAAAAAGCGGCGCACTCACTCCTGGAAAAACCGTTATCGAGGCCACCAGCGGCAATACCGGAATCGGCCTTGCGCTGGTGTGTTCGGTCAAAGGATACAAGCTGCTGCTGACCATGTCCGAGGCCGTCAGTGTGGAACGCCAGAAAATCCTGAAGGCTCGGGGAGCCGAAATTCTGCTTACGCCGGGGCACCTCGGAACGGACGGGGCCATCGAAGAAGTGTACCGGCTGGCTCGGGAAAATCCGGATGCCTATTTCATGGCCGATCAATACAACAACCCCGCCAACTGGATGGCCCACTACGATGGAACGGCTGTCGAGGTGTGGAACCAGACCGAAGGGCGCATCACCATGCTCGTGGCCACCATGGGAACATCCGGAACCCTGATGGGCATGTCTCGAAGGCTCAAGGAATTCAATCCGGCGATTCGGATCGTCGGGGTGGAGCCGTATCTGGGTCACAAGATTCAGGGGCTGAAGAATATGAAGGAGGCTTATCAGCCTGGAATCTTTGATAAACGGCTGCTCGACGTGAAAATCAACGTGGATGACGAAGAAGCCTTCGAAATGACCCGAAGGCTGGCCCGGGAAGAAGGGATGTTCGTCGGCATGAGCAGTGGAGCGGCCATGGCTGTGGCCTGCAAACAGGCTCTGGAGCTTGAATCCGGATGGATCGTCGTCATCTTTCCGGACAGCGGGGAGCGTTACCTGAGCACATCCCTCTTTTCCATCCGGGAGAAGATCGATATGGTCCTCTACAACGCCACCTCCCGCAGGAAAGAGGAATTCCTGTCCGCAGCCCTTCAGAAGGTCGGCATGTTCACGACGGGTCCCACCGTCTATCGTCCGATCGACATCTCCGAATGCCGCCGCTTCGTCATCGCCGATCTGCTGCGGCGCTACCTGGAATTCCGGGGATATGCCGTTCAGCATGTCGTGCATATCACGGATCTCGACGACAAGACCATCGATGAATCTCTGGCTGCAAGCGAACCGTTGGAACGCTTCACGCAACGATACATCGACCGGTTCCGCAACGACTTGACGTTTCTCGGCATCCGACCGGCCGAAGTCTACCCGAAGGCAGCCGATCACATTGAAGACATGATCCAGACCGCGGAAAAACTGGCCCAGAAAGGGTATGCCTACGAAAAACTGCATTCCCTTTATTTCGATGTCTCCCGCCATGCCGATTACGGACGGTTTTCCGGGGTCGATCTGGAGAAGATCCGCCCCGGTGCAACGGTGGATCTGGAAGAATATGAAAAGGACAACCCGAGGGATTTCGCTCTCTTCAAGCGTGCCCGTTTGAGCGATCTGAAGCGGGGGATCTATGTCAAGACTCCCTGGGGAAACGTCCGGCCTTCCTGGCACCTGCAAGGGGTGACGATGGCCCTCAAGTATTTGGGGTCGGGATTCGACATCTATGTCGGCGCACGAGAGCTGGCCTTTCCTCATCACGAAAACGAAATGGCCATTGCAGCCGGGCTCAACGGAAAACCCTTGGCCCGCTACTGGCTCCATTGCGACGGAGTCCGCCTTCCGGAAACGGACTTCAGAGACACGCCAAAGGAAGGGGTGTTCCTGGAACAGTTGGTTGAACGAGGCTACCGTGCTCCCGAAATCCGGTTCTGGTTGTTGTCCACCCATTACCGAAAGCCCCTCGTGTTTTCGGCGGAACGGCTCACCTACGCCCGAACGGCTCTGCAGCGCATCCAGGCCTGTATCCGGGCGCTGCGGGGAATCTCCGAGGACGACGGGGGAAAGAATGGGGATTGGGACCAGCTGGTCTATGACTTGAAAACCGATTTCAACCGGGCGATGGATGACGACCTCAACATCGCAGCCGCTCTTGCCGGCATCTTCACCCACATTAAGACGATCAACCGGCGGATTTCCGAACATCGGATCGATCGGGCTTCGGCTGAAAAACTGCTTCAGGTGTTCCGCCAGATTGACGGTGTTTTGGGGGTGATGGACTTCGAAGAGCCGGGAACCGATCCGGAAACGGTCTCCCTTCTCGAGCAACGCCGGCAGGCCCGCCTTCGCAAGGACTGGCAAACGGCGGATCATATCCGGAATATCCTGGTGGCTCGGGGTATCGTGGTCCGAGATGATAAAATCGATGGATAGAGAAAGAGGCGGAAATGCCAAACGCTCACGTGGTTCTGTTCCCCTTTACGTGGATTTCCGAAGATCGGGCGAGGGAATTGTCTGCCTGGTTCGGTTCGCCGCTGATGCTGTTGCAAACCACCGGGCGTACCCCCGAAGACATCATCCGGCTCGAACGTCAGGGCTATGTATGGCCGAAATGTCCCGTTTCCGGAATGGATGAGGCGCTGCAGCAGCGGATCGAGGTCTGCAACAGGTGGATGGAAGCGCATCCGCGGCAACAGGATACGGCCTTTTTGAAGGCGGCGGCCCACCTGCCGCAGTCCGATGCCGAAGCCATGAGCGCCCATATCCGGGGGGAGATTCTGCGATACGGTCGGCAGGAACCGGTTGCAGCAAGGACGGATCCACTTCTCGATTCCCTCGTGTTTCTATGCCTGGCGGAAGAACTCGACCGACAGCAGGCGGCCGTCGAGGCCGAACTGAAACGGGTGGAACACCTTGAAACATCGGTTTTCCGAAAGCTGATCGGAGAAGACACGGATATAGACGAGCTGCCCCCGGGAGGCCCGTTCGGGATCAGCGAAGGGGACACGGAACCGGATCATCCGGTAGAGCGTCTTCGGGCCTGGACGCTGTTGGCGCTTCAGGAACCCGATTTGCCCGACATATGGCTGACGACGAGCCGCCTGGTCATGGAGGCGCTGATCGAAGCGATTCCGGAGATCGGATCGACGAAGGTGACTCTGTCCGGACAGGAAAATCCTGAAAAGGCATCCGAAGTTTTCTGCAGGCTTCTTGGGACCAATGACTTCGCACGATGGATGCCCAATCCGGGAAAACCGTCGATGTCGCTCGATGCCTATGTCGTCGACGGCCGTTCCCCACGGGACGTCCTGAACGCGTTGCGATCCCGCCCGAAGGCGTTGCCGCCATCCGGAACCACATCGGGCAGTCGATCGATACTGCTCTACTGCAGGACGGGGCGGCAGCTGCATGATCCGGAGGAGATCGAACCGCTTCATTTTCCCGTCTCATCGCCAAACAGCCGACCTCTGCGGTAGTACCACCCACCCAGGACGTTGGCGGAGACCTGTGGTGAGAGGGTGTTCCATGGGGCGGCGAGGGAGGATGTCATGATCGATGAAATCCGATACCGATCCTATTTCGATGCCCTGCTGACCGGTCGGCGGAATACCTGCCGGAACATCGTTCTGAAATTGCGGGAAGAAGACGTTCCCCTGGAGAGCATCTACGTCGATCTCTTCCAGCGATCCCTCTACGAAATCGGATCGATGTGGGAACAAAACCGAATTTCGGTCGCCACAGAACACTTGGCTACAGCCATCACGGAATACCTGATGGCCGTCCTTTATTCCACCCTGTTCATCCCCGATCCCAAAGACCGCTCCATCGTCGTTTCCTGTGTCGCCAACGAATACCATCAGATCGGCGGGAAAATGGTAGCCGACATCCTGGAAGCTCGGGGATGGAACACCTATTTTCTCGGAGCCAATACACCGATCGCAGACATGCTGAACCTGGTCCAAGAAAAACGGCCGGATTGGGTGGCCCTTTCTCTCAGCGTCTATTTCAACATGCCCCAGCTGGAGCGGGCCATCGAAGAGCTGCGGCGGATTGGAAGCGGTTTCGGGATCGTGGTCGGCGGTCAGGCGTTTCAATGGTGCAAGACGGCGTTCACCGAACGGTATCCCGACATCCCCATCTGTGCATCCCTGTACGATATCGACGTCTTGGAACCGATCTCAAAGAAGGCCCGTACGCGGTAGCACAAGCAACACGGCATTCTGTCGAAATACCGTCGAACGTCATTTCCTACCGACTTCCAGGGAAAGGTCCCATGATGACTGTCGAATCGATCGAATCCATCTTATATAAAGAAGTCTCCCGTCATGCCTCGCTCCTTCTCTGGGTACTGGACCGGGAAAACCGACTCGTTTATGCAAATACCTTTTCAACCGATCTGATCGGCTGGCCGCTCGAGGGAAAGGCGTTCCAGGAGCTCGTCGTCGATTTCGAGAACCGAATGGATCCGCAACAAATGGCAGACGATCCGCAGAAGGTTCATCTGGTACACATCATCACGAAGGACCGTTTTCCACAGAGTTTTTCCTGCACGTTTCATCGGATCGAAGCCGGTGTCATGATGATCGGAAGCATCCCCTTACAGGAACAGGAGCGTCTCAAGACCGAAATCGTCACGCTCAATCAGGAATTGAGCAATATGACCCGGGATCTGCAAAAGGCGAACGCAGAACTCAAGCACCTGAACGATCTGAAGAACCAATTCTTGGGAATGGCCGCCCACGATCTTCGCAAGCCGGTTGGAATCATCATGGCGTATTCGGATTTTCTGGAAGAAGAACTCTCATCGGTCATGACCGAAGAACAAGCCGGTTTCTTGCAGACCATTCAATCTTCCGGACGGTTCATGAAACGAATCATCGATAACTTCCTCGATGCGGCACTGATCGACTCCGGTCGCTTCGACATGGAATTTTCATCCGAACCGGCCCGAACCGTTCTGGACCATGCTCTGGCCATGGTCTCTTTGGCTGCACGGCGGAAAAACATCACCATCGCCGCCTCTTCCCCCGGCGAATCACCGGTTCTGACGATCGATGTCTCCAAGATCGAACAGGTGGTCATGAACGTTCTGGCCAATGCCGTCGAATACTCGCCGCCGGGAAGCAGGATCCTCGTCGATACGGACTGGGACGAGCGGCATTTTTCCATCCGGATCACCGATGAGGGACCGGGCATTCCACCGGAAGAGATCCGACATCTGTTCCAGGCCTATGGCAAATCGAGCGCCCGCAAGACGGCCGGGGAGCGCAGCATCGGTCTTGGGCTTGCCATCAGCCGAAAAATCGTGGACCAGCATCAGGGAACGATTTCGGTGACCAGCGAGCTCGGAAAAGGCAGCATCTTCGAGATCCGCTTACCCCTCCGTCAGGAGTCGGCCGGTGACTGACCGATCAATCGCGATGATCCCCTGTTCGGACGATGACCGTTCGACCGTCCTTCTTGTCGACGATGATTCCGAAATTCGCAAGGCGGATCGTAGAATCCTCGAATCCATCGGTCTTTCGGTGGTGGAGGCCAATTGCTGTGAAGCGGCCCGTAGACGGATCGAAACCGACCGTCCCCTCGTCGTGCTGCTCGATGTCATGCTTCCCGATGGCGATGGGAGGCAGTTGTGCCACAGCATCAAGAGCGATCCGGTTCTGGGGGAAACCTTTATCGTTCTGATCTCCGGGATGCGAAAATCTCCGGCGGACGCCGTGAACGGATTTTCCGCAGGAGCAGACGGCTACATCCGCAGGCCCGTCGATCGTCAGGAATTCGCCTCCATGATGCAGGCCTATGTCCGCACCGCACGCAGCGAGCGTCAGGTCCGCTGGATGAACCGAAATCTGGAACGTCGGGTTGCGGAGCAAACCCAATCCCTGAGGTCGGCAAACGAAAGCCTTCAGCAGGAAATCGAAAAGCGCAAGGAAGCCTACCGATCGCTGGAAACCGCCCTTCGAGAAAACGAGCGGCTGCGCAAACAGCTCGAATTGGAAAATCGCTACCTCAAGCAACAGCAGGCTCGAAAACCGAGACACCTTCTTTTCGTCGGACAGAGTGAACCGATCCGGCGCCTGCTGGAGCAGGCCCGGCAAGTGGCCGAAACCGATGCCACGGTTCTCATCACCGGAGAAACCGGAACGGGAAAGGAGATTCTCGCCCACATCGTTCATGCATCCAGCAGCAGGGCGCATCGGGAAATGATCACGGTCAATTGCGCGGCTATCCCCTTGACACTCGTCGAAAGCGAGCTCTTCGGCCGAGAGAAGGGGGCTTACACCGGAGCCTCGAGCCATCAGGTCGGTCGCTTTGAAATCGCGGATGGATCGAGCCTGTTTTTGGATGAAATCAGCGAAATTCCGATGGAAATTCAGGCCAAACTCCTGCGGGTTCTCGAGAACGGCCGCTTCGAGCGACTCGGCAGCACCAGAAGCCGCCACACGAACGCCCGGATCCTTGCAGCCACCAACCGAGACCTACAGGTCGCCGTCCGTGAGGGTCGATTTCGAGAAGATCTCTATTATCGGCTGAATGTATTCCCCCTGCATGTGCCGCCCCTGCGGGAACGGATCGAAGACATTCCGTTGCTGACATGGCATTTCATCGAAGAATTGTCGCAGCATATGGGAAAACGGATCGATCGCGTTCCAGAGGCCGTCATGAACGACCTCAAGGCCTACCATTGGCCCGGCAATGTTCGGGAATTGAAGAATGCGGTCGAACGGGCCATGATTCGAGCAACCAGCCCCATTCTGGAAATCGAGGTGCTCACGGCTGCGGCCGCTGCTTCCCCCAGCGAACGACCTTTGCCTTCTCCAAGACCTGCATCTCTGGACGACATCCAGAAAGCCCATTTGATCGATGTGCTACATCGAACCGGATGGCGGATCCGGGGGCCGCGAGGGGCTGCCACCCTTCTCGGCATCAAACCCACCACCCTCGAATCCCGCATGAAACGTCTCGGCATCAAACGCCCCTGAAATCCACCCCACCTTTTTTCGTGTTTACTACGATATATCGTATTTCAACCAGCCATTCCTTCGGCCCGAAATCCCTTCGAAGATGAGTTTCATACAGATATCGCGATGTTCTGGGTATTGGTTTAGGTATTGCGTTACAGAACGTTGAGACCCCATCCAGAATGACGGATTGAACGGTGCTCGACTTGTTGCGATACCTTCACCCTTTTGGTGTACAGGAGGACTTGAACGGAATGACCGAAAAACCGAAAAGTCGAAGACCCCGCAACGTGCAGAAGCATCGCCGGAAAGCCGCGGATTTTCCGTTTCATACGCATTCCGACACGATTTCGATTCTGGTCGAGCTTCATCTGAGCGACCACCAAATGCATTCCGTTCTGCGGGACTTGACGAGGCTCTCCGGCCCCATCTCCGTTGAAAGCGGATGCGACACATGCCGGATCTGGTTGAATTACGAAGAGCCCCGAAACATTCTGATGTCGATCGGCTGGCGCACCGAAGCAGACCTGTCGCGGTTCATCCGATCGGAGAGGTTCGATGCCCTTTTGGCCATATTGGAAACGGCTGCAGGCAGGCCCCGCATCTACGTGAGCGACAGACGGCGGATGCAGCTGCATGCTTCTGGGAACCCTATCCTTCCGGACGCCCCCTTGCCGAAAAGGACCGTATCATGAGCGAAGACAGCATTCGAAAGGACTCATCCTCTCTCGGGGCAGCCCAATCCCCCGAAACCGGGGATTGGGATCGTCCAAAGGATACACGAAGCGATTCGCCCTCCATCATTCCACCGCTTCTATATGTCGGTATCGGTGCATCGGCCGGAGGACTCGAGGCCATCGAGAGCTTCTTTACCCACATGCCGGAAGACAGCGGCATGGCCTTCATCGTCATTCAGCACTTGTCGCCGGATTACAAGAGCCTGATGGTGGAGCTCCTGTCCAAGAAAACCCGCATGCCCGTCTACCGGGCGGAAGAGGGGATGCAGGTTGCTGCCAACAGCATCTACCTCATTCAACCCAAAAAGAACCTGACCATTTTTCACGGCAAGCTCCTGTTGAACGACCCCGATCCTTCCAAGGGGCTGAACCTGCCGATCGATATTTTTTTCCGGTCGCTTGCCGAGGATCAGGCCGAAAAATCCGTCGGCATCATCCTTTCCGGAACCGGAAGCGATGGAATGCGCGGGGTTCGATTCATCAAAGAGGCGGGTGGCATGGTGATCGTCCAGTCCGAACAGTCGGCCAAATTCGACGGTATGCCTCGCAGCGCCATATCGACGGGCCTTGCCGATTTCATTCTCGATCCGGAGGAAATGCCAGACCGACTGCTCACCATCGTGAAGTATCCCCGTCTGAACGTTCGGGAGGCTGCAGCAAGCGTTCTGCCCGAGGACAGCGAACTCGATCGGATCTTTTCCCTGCTTCGGGATGAATGCAAGGTCGATTTTACCCATTACAAGCCCAGCACCATTCTTCGGCGGATCGAGCGACGGATGACCATCAATCGGATTCCGACACTGAAGGAATATGCGTTCTTCGTTGGAACCTCCAGTCAGGAAATCCATGCCCTGTTTCATGAACTGCTGATCGGTGTCACCAGTTTTTTTCGGGACGCGGAAGCTTTCCAGGAACTACACGATCGGTGGCTTCCCGATCTTTTCGGCCGGATCGACAACCGGGAAGTCCGGTTCTGGGTACCGGGATGTTCCACAGGCGAGGAAGCTTACAGTCTGGCCATTCTCTGTCAGGAAGTGATGGAACGTTTGGATCGGCGGATATCGGTCAAGATTTTCGCGACAGATGTGGATCGGGATGCCATTCAGAAGGCCAGCTCCGGCCTCTATCACGCCAGTGCGGCCAACGACATTCCAGCCGAATATCTCGGCAAGTATTTTCATGTCGGTCCCAATGAAATACGAATTTCCCGGTTCATCCGAGAAATGGTGGTCTTCGCTCAGCACAACCTCGTGAAGGATCCACCGTTCACCAACATCGATCTCATCAGTTGTAGAAACCTCCTGATTTACCTGCAGCCGATCCTTCAGAAGAAAGTGCTGGAGTATTTCGTCTTTTCCCTGAATGCAGGCGGCATCCTGCTGTTGGGAAAGAGCGAAACTACGGGCGATCTTTCCGACTATTTCGATGCCCTGCATCACAAGTACAAGATCTACCGAGCTCAGGGAAAGCGGCTTCCCATGCTTCAAGCATCCGACATCGCCCTGAGCCAGCGCCTTCCGGCCAAGGTTCCGATCCAGCCGCATTATCCACGGTTGACGCGCTACCACGAGGAAGAGCGCATCCTCGAACGCTTTCTGCAGGCGATGGCAGCCGACTATGTGCTGGCTGCCATCGTGGTCAACCACCATTTCGAACTGCTGCATTCGGTGGGCGAGATCGGTCGTTTTCTGCACCTACCCAGTGGCCGCATGCAGAACGACGTCGTCAAGATGGCAGCCTCCGAAATTGCCATTCCACTGGCTACCGGACTTCAGCGGGTGCTGGACCGCAAGGAGCCGATCACCTACTCCCATATCCGGATCGAAGGGGAAGAAGGGCGCTTGTCCGTCCAGCTTCGAATCAAGCTGCTGCCCGCCAGAAAAGGGCAGGAAACGCTTTTGGCCGTCTTTTTCGATCGGGAGCGGGAAATCGAAATCCCGGAAGCCATGGACAGTGCAGTGGTGTTCGACATGGGAAAGGAGGCCAGACAGCGCATTCAAGACCTGGAACAGGAGGTACAGTTTGTCCGGGAAAACCTGCAGGCTACGATCGAGGAGCTCGAGACATCCAACGAAGAGCTCCAGGCCGCCAACGAGGAACTGCTGGCCAGCAACGAAGAGCTGCACAGCACCAACGAGGAGCTCCAATCCGTCAACGAGGAGCTGCATACGGTCAATGCGGAACATCAGCTCAAGATCATGGAGTTGACGGAAGTGACGAACGACCTGAACAACCTGATGGAAAGCTCGCAGATTGCGGCGCTGTTTCTGGATGAAGATCTGAATATCCGTAAATTTACGCCGGTCTTCAAAACCATGTTCAACATCCGGGAAAGTGATGTCGGTCGCCCCGTCGATGTCATCGAACACAACGGAATGAACGCTCCTCTACGCGACTGGGTGGTGCAGGTCTCTGCAACCATGACGCCGATGGAAACTCAACTTCAGGACCGTTCCGGGCAGTGGTATCTGGTGCGCATCGTTCCGTATCGGATTGGGCCGAAGATCTTTTCCGGCATGATTCTGTCCTTCGTCAACATCACGCGAATGAAGGCCGCCGAAACCGAGGCCGAGAGCAACCGCATGCGCATCGACGAAGTGGCTTCCCTGACGGCTACGGGGTATTGGGAGATAGACCCCAAGACAGGCTGCTTCGATATTTCGCCGTCGATTCTCGCCCTTCTCGGCATAAGGCCTCCGGCGCCGCTTTCGTTGGATGACTGGATCGAGATGCTTCATCCGGACGATCGGCAACGGTTCAAACGACTGATCGAGGAGCGGGCTAGTCATGGGTTCGATGACATCTATCGTTTGAAAATGCGGGACAGCGATGCGCAGAGATGGATCCGTCTCATCTGTCGCACAAATCCGAAGCGACCCGGGCGCAGCGGCGGCGCGATTCAAGAAATGACCCATGTCATGGAAATGAAACAGGCCCTTGCAGACAGTGAGAACCGCTACCGGGAGCTCTTCGAACACATCGGCAGCGGGGTCATCGTGCTTCAGGCGGTTGATGCCGAAGGCAGCGATTTCCGGATCGTGGAATGCAACCCATCGGCCCAGACCATTGCCGGTTTCAGCGAGACCGAGGCGAGGGGACAGTTGGTTGGTCAGGTGATTCCGGACATTCAGACGAACGGATTGCTGGAGATGATACGGCATGTCTATCAGACCGGCAGTACGGTCCGTTTTCCCGTACTGCCGTACGACAGAGGTAGCGCTCGACAGTGGTTGGAACATTCCTTGTACCGTCTTTCTTCGAAAGCGGTGGTGTTGGTGTATGACGATGTGACCGAGCGGGTATGCAGAGCGAACATCGGGGGAGGCAATGATGGATGAAGCCCGTTTGCGATCGGAACTCACGATCCTCATCGTCGAAGACGATCCGGATCTTCGCTTTGCCACCAGCCGGGTGCTCGAAAAAGCCGGCTATCGGACCGTGGAAGCCGCAGATGGTTCGGAGGCGCTGCGAAAAGCCTTGGAAATCCGGCCGGATATCATCCTGCTGGACCAGATTCTGCCGGACATGGACGGCTCGCAAGTCTGTGGCCGCATCAAGGAGAATCCTCTCTTTTTTCATTCCCTTGTCATCCTGATTTCCGGCCTTCGAACCGATGTAGAAGATCAAATCCGGGGCCTTGCGATCGGAGCCGACGGGTACATCACTCGTCCCATTGGAAATCAGGAGCTGGTGACCCGTATCAATGCCTTCGCCCGGATTCAGACCCGGGGACGCAGTTTGCGGGAAAGGGCGCTCGAACGCATCCGACAGGCTGGATCGGCCTGTTCGCTCCTCGGAAATGAATCCATCGAACACGTGATTCACGAATTGCAGGTCCATCAGGCCGAGCTGGAAATTCAGAACGAAGAGCTGCAACGCTCCCAGATCGAGTTGGAGAAATCCCGAGATCGGTTCGCCATGCTCTACCATTATGCACCCGTAGGATATGCCACCCTCGATGCAGCAGGCATGATCCATGAGGCCAACCATACCCTTGCCGCCATGCTCGATGCCTCAATGGATCAAATCGTCGGGACCGCTTTCACGAAATGGCTGGCTCCAGAGGATCGGCGGATGTTTCTGCAATGGTATCCTACATTTTTTCGGTATCCTGCAGGAAAGCGCCTCGATGTCCATCTGAAGAATACGGACGGCGACCAGAAGACCGTGGCTTCGCTCTTCGGCAGGAAGTGGAACGAATCTCGGCATCACGGAGATTCCGAAGATACGACGGATCGGATACATCTGGTAGTCCTCGATGTGTCCCATGAACGCAAGGCACAAGAATGCCTGCAGCAGAGCGAGCTCAAATACCGCATCGTATCGGAGAATACCTACAACTGGGAGTTCTGGCTTGGGTCGAATGGCGAGCTCCTCTACTGCTCTCCCTCTTGCAAGCGCATCTGCGGATATGACCCCGAAGATTTCGAACGGGATCCCTCTCTCTTTCGGTCGATCATTCATCCGGAAGACATCAAACTCTGGGATGATCATGAAAGCCACGTGGCACAGACCCGCGAATTCGACACCATCGAATTCCGCATCGTCCGACCCGATGGAACCCTTCGCTGGGTGTCGCACTGCTGCCATGCCGTTTTCGATAACGAGGGGCAGTATCTGGGAACCCGTGGATGCACCCGGGACATAACGACGGAAAAATCGGCGGAGCATGAAAAAACGCGGCTGGAAGAGCGGTTGCGGCAAACCGAAAAAATGGAAGCCATCGGAACACTTGCAGCCGGTGTGGCTCACGATTTCAACAACCTGCTTACGATTATCATGGGAAACGCAGAGCTGATCAAAATGCAGCTGAATCAACATTCCGACATCCTCTACAGCATCGATGAGATTATCAAAGCCAGTCATGCAGGTTCCGAACTGACCCGGCAGATTCTGGCTTTCAGTCGAAAACAGCCGGTGAAGCTTCGATCTGTGGACCTTAACCGGGCCGTACAAAACATGCAGAAAATGGTGAGACGGCTTCTTCGGGAAAACATCACTTTCGATTTGAAATTGGCGGAGCATGTCCATTCGATTCAGGCAGACATCAACCAAATCGAGCAGGTCGTGGTGAACCTATGTGTCAATGCAGGGGATGCGATGCCCGAAGGAGGGATACTGACGATAATGACCCGAAATGTTGACGGGAAAACGATTCCGCTGGGTCATGACCGCCCGGCTGTTGGGGAATGGGTCTGTCTGAGTGTTCGAGATACCGGTTGCGGCATGGATGAGGCGACTCGACAGCGGATTTTCGAACCGTTTTTCACCAGCAAGAGGAAGGGAAAAGGAACCGGTTTGGGGCTTTCGACCGTTTATGGAATCGTTCGTCAGCATGGCGGTTTTATCGAGGTCTACAGCACCCTCGGTGTCGGAACGACGTTTGACATCTATTTTCCAGCATCTGCAAACGAGGTCCAAACCGAACCGGTTCAGCAGGCGGAACCCCGGCACTCCACATCGGCTGCACGACCCGCCGGTAACGTTCTGGTTGTCGAAGACGATCCATCCATTCGAAGCTTGATCCGTGATCTGCTGAACCGGAAAGGGTATCAGGTCAAGGAAGCCTCGGATGGTTTGAATGCCTTGACGGTCTTTTCCGAATGGCGGCAACCCATCGATCTGCTCATCACCGATGTCGTCATGCCTCGAATGAGCGGAAAGGAGCTCGCCCGAAAACTCAGGGGACAACGACCGAACCTGAAAGTGCTCTATATGACGGGATATACGGAAGAGCGGTTGCCCGAAGCGGGAATGATCGATGGAAACGAGGCGTTCATCGTCAAACCTTTCGCAGCCGATTCATTCTTGCTGGCGGTCCGGCGCTTGATGGAGCTCTAAGCGCATTGAAACAGAATGGAGTCGCAAAAAGTCAGGAAGTCTCTGCCGAGTCGCTGGGTGACTGGGGAACCTTTTTCGATGCTGCGAAAAAACTCAGCCACCCGATCGCAGCATATTCGATTTCCGATTCGGTCAGATGTGCCATGGTTCGTCCTATTGTAGGGGCGATTCATGAATCGCCCCTACATGAATCGCCTGTATGGTTTTTTTCGGTCCAATTCCCATTTCTAGCGACTTTTTGCGACCTCATCAACGATGTGTTGTTCCGGTTTGACAAATCCTGCGCCTTCATCGATAGTGATGCCGTCAGTTGGTTCAGAAGACACCCTATCCTGAAAGGCAGGGGGGCTAGTCAATCCAGAGGGCCCGAATTGTTGCGGCTCCATCCAAGAATGAGAGGCTTCGCTGAAGTATAACGGGAATTTCACATGATCATTGCATTGAATGACAAGAAACCGAAGATCGGAAACAACGTGTTCATCGCACCGACAGCCGTTGTCGTGGGGGATGTGACGATCGGAGATGGATCGAGCATTTGGTATGGGGCTGTGCTGCGGGGCGACATGGCGCCCATCGTTGTGGGCTGCAATACGAACATTCAGGACAACTGTACGGTTCATACGGATTACGGCAAACCGGCCCGAATCGGCAGCCGGGTGACCATCGGCCACAATGCCGTCATCCATGCGTGTACGATCGAAGACGACTGCCTGATCGGCATGGGCAGCATTCTGCTCAACGAATCGGTGGTGCGAACCGGAACCATGGTGGCCGCCGGATCCCTCCTGATGGAACGGCAGGAAGTCGGCCCCGATCAATTGGCAGCCGGTTCTCCGGCCACTTCCCGCAAGACCTTCTCCTCCCATCCCATCCCCAAGATCGTCAACCCGGTGGGAAACTACCGGGATGCAGCAGACGAGCACATGAAGATGCAGATTCTCGATCGATGAAGCCGGGCTGTGGAGTGCCTGAAGGCCTGCGATCGGCCTCTCCAGGGTCAGCCTTTTCGCAGATGGCGTACCAGATGGCAGATTTCTGGGAAAATCAGCTTCTCGCAGGCGGTCTTGCAGGCATGGAGACTCCCTGGCATGCAGAAAACGACCGCTTCCCGCACAATGCCGGCCACAGCCCGTGACAACATGGCTGCCGCATCGATTTCTTCGAAGCTCAGAAGGGCGAACAGCGTTCCAAAGGCGCTCAATTCCTTTTCGAACAGGGGTCTGACGGCTTCGATGGTCACATCCTTCGGACTGATACCCGTTCCGCCCGTGATCAGGATGGCATCCGGTTGATGCTGATGCAGAATGCCGATCACGACGTTTCGGATGGCTTCTGCGTCATCCGGCACCACTTCGTGGGCCATCACCTGATGGCCTTCCTTTTCCGCCCGTTTGCGAATCCAATTGCCGCTTTTATCCTCCGAGAGGGTTCGGGTGGAAGAAACACTGACAACGGCCATTGTCACGAAATCGGGCGCATCCGCCCGGTGATCCGCCTTGCCCATGAGTCGTTCTCCATCAGGGGGTTTCCAGGGCCTGTAGCACCACCTGATCGGCCCCGTCCTTTTCGACAAACATGACATTCACCATTTCGGATCTGCGGGTCGCGATGGCTTTGCCGATATAATTGGCCTGGATGGGCAGTTCCCGATGCCCCCGGTCCACCAGTACGGCAAGCTCGATCCGATCAGGCCTTCCGAAATCGATGAGTGCATCCATGGCGGCCCGGGTGGTCCGACCCGTGAACAGCACGTCATCCACCAGAACGACCTCCATGCCGTCGATGGAAAAGGGGATATCGGTAGCCTGAAGCACCGGCTGCCGGGCCACCCGGGTCCAGTCGTCTCGATACAGGGTGATGTCCAAGATACCGACCGGTACCTGGACCCCTTCCACATCGGCCAGTTTTTTTCCGAGCCTCTGGGCCATGATCACTCCGCGGGTCTGGATTCCCACCAGTGCCAGCCCTTTGGCGCCTTTATGGGATTCGAGGATTTCATGGGTCATCCGGATCAGGATGCGATCGATGTCTGAAGCGTCGAGGAGAATGCGTTCCGTTGTCATGCGGTTTCCTGTCGGTGTTGGCGGCATGCCCCGCATCGGGTGCATGCGGTTATGGGGCAAGGCGGAGACGGGCGGCCTTCGAGCGCCCTGCTGTATTCCCGCTCGAGGAAGGTGCGGCTCACCCCCGCATCGATGAAATCCCAGGGCAATATTTCCGTAAACGGTCTGGATCGGGTCGTTTCTTGTTCCGGATCGATCGGCATGTTCCGCAGGGCGCCTTTCCACCCGCTCGGGGACCGGGACGCCTGATCGAGCGCTTCGGCGGCTCTGCGGTCGGCTCTCGAAAGCCATCCCTGAAGAACGGCATCCCGGATGGGTTCTGTAGAAAGGGTGACATTGGCAATCTGAGCAAGTCCTTTTTGAAGGATGCGACCCTTTTGCCGAAGAAGGGCCGCACGGTCCATGGGCGCCCATTGAAACGGGGTCACAGGCTTGGGAACGAAAGCATTGAGGCTGACGGCGATGTTGCCGATGGTTCCCCTCTTGCGGCTTTCCTCGAGGAAGACGGCTTTGATGGTTGCAACCAGCCCGACGATGGCATCGATGTCGTCCAGGGTTTCGGTGGGAAGCCCCATCATGAAATAAAGCTTCAGGTTGGGAATCCCTGCCCGAACGAGTCTCCGGGTCGCCTGGATCACCTGCGTTTCGTCGATGCCCTTGTTGATGACCCGTCGCATGCGCTCCGAACCCGCTTCCGGCGCGAGGGTCGCGGTTTTGACCCCTTGAGCGGCCAATTCTTCGGCCAGCTCAGGCGTGACGGCGTCCACCCGAAGCGAGCTGAACGAAAGGGAGACACCGGCTTTTCGGCCCTCGGCGCAAACACCGGCCAAATCGGGAAGGTCCGATACGGCCGTACCTAGAACGCCGATGTTCGCGGCCAGTTCCGCCCCCCGACGCAGCTCATCGATCAGAACCGGAAGGCTTCGGTAGCGGGGCGGCCTGTAGAGAAAGCCTGCACTGCAAAACCGGCATCCATGCGGACAGCCCCTGCCGATTTCCATCAAAAAATGGTTTCGGAAGGGACCGACATCCGTCAAAATCTGGGTCGATGTCGGCCACAGATCGAGCTCCTGCAGAACGCCCGCCTGGACGATCTGCGGAAGATCGGGGCAAACGGCCTTCCGGAAGAGGATGCCACCTGTATCTGCATACCCGACGTCGTAGAACTCCGGCACATAGGCAGAAGCGATGGAGCGCGCCATGAGCCACAACCGCTCCGCTCTGGGGGCTGCTGCGGTTTGGTCGTATACATCCGTCCACCGATCCAGCACTTCTTCGACTTCTCCCAGCAGAAACACGTCGATGAACGGTGCGATGGGCTCCGGATTCAGAGAACAGGCCACGCCTCCCGCGAGGATGAGCGGCGAGGAATCGGAACGCCGACACGCCCATACAGGTAGGCCTGCCTGTCGAAGCAGGGCAGGCACATGAACGAAGTCGTTTTCGAAGGAAATCGAGAAGGCGACAACATCGAAATCCGTCAGGGGCCTTCCCGATTCGATCGATTGCGGTGGGCCATCGGCTCGATCGGGAAGGAAGGCCCGCTCGCAGAGCCACTCCGACATGCGGTTGATCAGCCCGTACACCGTTTGAAACCCCAAGTTCCCCATGCCGATCTCATAGGTGTTCGGATAGACCAGAACGGCATGGTACCGGGTTTGTCGCCAGTTCTTTCGGACGGCGCCCCTTTCCCGGGGAACGCCCTTCCGGGCTGAAGAACGACGGCGATCCCTCATAGAGCGCTCATCGCTTGGTCCGCAGGAAGGTGGGAATGTCGAAATTCGTTTTTGGAGGACCGAACCCTTCCATTTCTTCCTTCGCCACGATTCCGCTGTCCGTAAACGGCGGCCGATTGATGGGAGGGATATCGAAATAATCGTCATCCATCGGTGGAGCCGTCCGGAGCTTACCGCCGTACGTTTCATCCAGGGTGGGTACTGCGGCTCCGGCCACAACCTTTCGTCCACCTGCCAGAACCTTCAGGTTGCGCTTGTTTTCCGGTAATCCGATTCCTGTGGCGATCAGGGTAACACGGACTTCTTCTCCCAGGCTGTTGTCATAAATCAGCCCCCAGATGATTTCCGTCGTATCGTTTTCGCCGATTTCCTGGTAAATGCGGTCACAGGCCGAGGTCATCTCATCGTGGGAGAGGTCATCAGAGCTCGTGATGTTGAGCAGGACCCCCTTGGCGCCGGAAATGCTAAGGCCTTCCAGCAGTGGATGAGAAAACGCTTGTTCCGCCGCCAAAACGGCCCGGTTTTCGCCGCTTGCCGATCCAACGCCCATGATGGCCATGCCGGATTTGGAGATGATCCGCTCGACATCCTTGAAGTCGAGATTGACATAGCCCGGCATGTAGATCAGATCGGTGATGCCCTTGACCGAGTTGAGCAGCACTTCGTCGGCCTTCTTGAAAATATCGATCATCCGGGTGTTCTTGCCGCCGACGCTATGCAATTTGTTGTTGGGAATCACGATGACGGTGTCTGCATGTTGGCGCATCAGCTCGATGCCTTCTTCCGCCGCCCGCTCCCGCGGCTTGCCCTCGAAACGGAATGGTTTGGTGACGACGGCAACGGTCAGAATGCCGAGGCTTTTGCATATTTCGGCAATGACCGGAGATGCTCCGGTTCCTGTGCCGCCTCCGAATCCGGAGGCGATAAACACCATGTTGGCGCCTTCGAGGACACTTTTCAGTTGGTCTTCACTTTCGAGAGCCGCTTCCCTGCCTTTCTGGGGGTCGGATCCCGCCCCCAAACCGTTCAGCATTTTTTCCCCCAGCTGAATCCGGATGGGAGCCTTGCACCGCTGCAGGTCCTGTGCATCGGTGTTGGCCGCAATGAAAGTCACCCCCTTGATATCGGCATCAATCATGTTGTTGATGGCGTTTCCGCCTCCTCCGCCGACGCCGATGACCTTGATGACTGCGCTTTTGTCGTTTTCCTGTCGTTCAACTTCGGATTCAAGATACGTAAACCGCATAAGCT
>JBFMBE010000052.1:0-20639 GCA_040755275.1 Thermodesulfobacteriota bacterium
TGTCGTGCTGCATCCCTCGTCGTTGCGGCGTACGTCTAAGTACGCCTCACTCCTCGGGATTTGCACTCCTTGCCTGCGGCCTTTTTTCGAAGCCGTCCATATGATGGACTTTTTGCGACGCCATCAAAGGTAAGGCATTAACAGTTTCAATTCCCGGTTGTTGGCCTTGTCCAGAACGGGGCTTTGCCTCAGGGAACGCTTCCGTTTCCGGCTTTTGGTGGTCAGGATGTGGCTGCCGAAAGACTTGTGATATACGAATTTTCCGCTTCCCGTTCGTTTGAAGCGCTTGGCTGCAGAACGGTTTGTCTTGATTTTGGGCATGAGAATCTCCTTCAAAAAAGA
Source organism: Thermodesulfobacteriota bacterium (assembly GCA_040755275.1). GTDB lineage: Bacteria > Desulfobacterota > Desulfobacteria > Desulfobacterales > Desulfatirhabdiaceae > Desulfatirhabdium. Next base: position 343 of record JBFMBE010000052.1, read on the forward strand.
TATGGCGCAAGGCAACCCCCTCCTGCGCCACAACATCCGCTACACAAGAGAACATAAATCAGGCCGAATGGGACCCGACCTCATCCAACCGCTTCCTTGAAATGGATTCAACCAATGTTTTTTTGGGGAGGTTGACCAACCAAGTTGAAATTTCGAAGCGGCTGACGATTGACAACAACCCAGGATCAACGGGATGCAGGCATTATTTCGGAGCGAGAATCATCACCATCGTGCGGCCTTCGAATTTGGGTTTCTGTTCCACGATGGCGACAGCCTCCGTTTCGAGCAGAATTTTATCCAACAACTCCTGAGCCGCTTGGGTCAGCGTGATCTCCCGACCCCGGAACATGACAGTGACTTTCACCTTGTCCTTATCGACAAGAAAACGCTTGATGTGGTCGATTTTGGTTTGAAGGTCATGGTCTCCGGTTTTCGGCCGTATCTTGATTTCCTTGACTTGGAAAGTGCTTTGTTTCTTTTTCGCTTCCTGCTTTTTTTTGGTCTGCTCGTATTTGTACTTCCCATAATCCATGATCTTGCAGACCGGTGGATTGGCAGTCGGTGAAATTTCCACCAGATCGAGTCCGGCTTCCCCTGCTGCTGCAAGCGCTTTGTAAAGCGGCACGATCCCACTTTGTTTGCCTTCGGCGTCGATCAGCCGAACTTCCTTGGCCTTGATTTCCCGGTTGACATTGACCTTGTCAGACTTGACCGGTCGCTGCTGAATCCTGTTGTCTATGCCTGCACCTCCTGGTTCCCCACGTTTTTGGCTCATACGGCCCGTTTGTAATGCGGGCTTACGGAAATCAAAAAAAGCATCGACATCTTGAAACAGAAGTCGATGCGGCGGTTTTATAGCCTGAACATTTGGAAATTGCAAGCAGAATATCCTTTCTTCTTGGAATACCGCTTGATTTATTGGATGTAATTGCATAGCATAGAATCAGGCATTGGATGGAGAACTTCCATCGAAAACCCAACCCAAAAAGGAGGAGAGCGCTATGAAGAAATGGATCATGATTGGATTGATCGGGCTTTTTCTGGCAGGTTGCGGAACCGCAGCCAAAGAAAGTGAATTTTGGAAACATGACTCGGTCTATAGCAGCGGGGATCATCTGAAATACAGCTGGGGCGGATATGTTCCGACGACGCCGGATGAAGTCCAGAAATCAACCCAACAAAAATGGTGGGGAATTCCTATAGGCGCCAAATAATTCCCGTTGGGCATCGCCCGAAAAGAGGAAAACGCCATGTTTCCTCATTTCGGGCGATTATTTGGGGTCCTTCCAGAATCTTTCGCGCACGTTCCACATGTTCCAAACCCATCTTGTAGCTTTTTGTACAAGCTGCAACCAACCGCTATCTATCCATATCCTTCAATGATGGAGCTTCGATCGACCTGCTGCGGAGTGATCGAACATATTTGATTTGTTGTGAAATCATCACATGATGAAGTCGCAAAAAGTCAGAGAGTCTTAGGTGAGCCGCATGGCGAAGCGACCGCCTTTTTCGCTGCATCGGATGAACTCAGCCGCCCGAGCTCGTAAGGTTCGGACGTCAGGGCAGTCATTCGATACAGGCCGTCAAAACGCAACGGATTGATTATCATACGATTGTACTCGTTGAACGACGTCCGGCCCAACGATCTCCGGCGGCTTCAAACAAGCATTCGCTGCAGCATCAACAGGCGGTCGCCCCGCCATGCTCATGCCCGGCAATCGAGAAAAGCCAAGCGGCGGCGACTTTTTGCGAACCCATCATCACATGATGAAGTCGCAAAAAGTCGAAGCTACCCGGATTTGGTTCATTGTCGGGTATGATCGACTTGTTGCAAGACCATCATTCCATGGTCGGTCCCCATGTATTCCGCTTTCCATTTCGGATGGTTAAAAACCGATTTCTGGGGATTTACAAATGTCGCTGGAACCATTACATTTGCGGCGAAAAACATCTTCAGATGATGCAGCCTGCTCTACTCAGGATATTCCGTGGCCGTGTCGGCTTTCGGTATGGCATCAACCGCTTCAACCCTTCTCAGAAAGGAAATCCACATGAGCTTTGATTTCAACGCAGACGACATTTTTGAAATGGCCCAGCAAATCGAAAAGAACGGTGCAGCCTTTTACGCCGGGGCTGCAACATCCATTTCGGACCCCACGGCGAAAGCCTTTCTCGAGAAACTGAGTCAGATGGAGGTTTCCCATGAAAAGACGTTCGCCGACATGCGAAGGGATCTCTCCGACAAAGAAAAAACTCCGACCACGTTCGATCCCCAGGGTGAGGCCGCTCAGTATCTGAAAGCCTTGGCAGACACCAAGGTCTTTTTCGAAAAAACCATCGACACGACATCGATGAAGGAAATTCTCAAGGCTGCCATCGAGGCGGAAAAGGATTCGATCGTTTTTTATCTGGGAATGAAGGACTTGGTGCCCGTCGGCATGGGGAAGAACCGGCTGGATGCCATTATCAAGGAAGAAATGGGGCATATTCGTTTGTTGGCCAAGGAATTGAGCGCTTTCAAGGCATGATGGCTTATAATCCATCCAACAGCCCGGGGTCCAAGGCTCCAGGCTGTTGGATGGCCCCCCCTTTTTTTGCGATTTAGACTGTTTTCAGTCTGTATCGTTCAACCCCATTTTCCGGATGTCACGACTTCTTGCAACCCCTCAGGATTCAAAACGGTGATTTCTGGGCCCTGCACCCGGATATATCCTGCAGAGCTTAACCGGCTAAAAACCCGGGAGAGGGTCTCCGGGACCGTTCCCAAAACACCGGCAAGCTGACTTTTCGATATCGTCAACCGGATGGATCTGTTGGACGACGTCCGCTGGTCTCGAAGCAACGCCAGCAGATAGGATGCAAGCCGAGCAGCCACATCTTTCAGTGCCAGGTTTTCGATCTGGTGCGTAAATTCCTTCAACCGCAAGCACAGCAGCCCGATCATGCCGAGGGCGATCGATGGGTTTTGCGAGATGAGATCGATAAAACGCTTTCTGGGGAAAAAGAGCAGTTTCGATGGGGTTGTGGCGACAGCGGTTGCCGGAAAGTTCGCTCCGATGAATACCGGTACCTCTCCAAACGGTTCCCCCGGCCCCAGGATATGAAGGATATGCTCCTTTCCATCCATAGACGATTTGTATACCTTGATTTTTCCGAAGAGAAGGACATAAAAGCCATCGGCTGCTTCTCCCTCCTCGAAGATGGTTTGTCCCTTCTCTGCCATGTGAACCGTTCCGATCGCGTGAAGCGCTTCCAGTTGATCTCTCGATAATCCGTTGAACAAAGGGGCCCGGGCCATGATATCGAGTACGGGTTCCATGATGGTTCCATCTCCAAAAAAAGTTTGCTTTCTTGATTCAGGTCAAGGCGCTGTCGTTTGGAGTGGGCTATAACCCCATCCAACCAAGACGATCGGTTTCGGGATATATCCTGGAACCCTGTTGGAATCAACCCCCGTACCCAGAGAAAGGAGATCGACCATGTTCTGTTATCAATGCGAGCAAACGTCCAAAGGCCAAGGCTGTACCAAGATCGGCGTATGCGGCAAGCAACCCGAAGTGGCTGCACTGCAGGATCTGTTGATCCATGCGATGAAAGGACTGTCGAAGGCCGCTGTCGCAGCAGCCGACGCCGGTCTTAGGGATCATGAAATGGATCGGTTTGCATGTGAAGCCGTTTTCTCCACCCTGACCAATGTGGATTTCGATCCGGAGCGGTTTCCGGCGTTCATTTACAAAGCAGTCGCCTACCGGGATGCATTGAAGGAGAAACTGCACCTCGTCGGAAATGAGGATGCCTTCACCTTCAAGCCGGCGTCGACCCTGCAAGGTTTGATTGAACAAGGTGAACGGGTGGGTATCCAATCCGATCCCAATGTCGATCCGGATATCCTGAGCCTGCAGCAGACCCTGACCTATGGTATCAAAGGTGTTGCAGCCTATGCCGATCATGCGGCGATTCTGGGGCAGATGGACGAAAAGGTGTTCCGGTTCATTTACGAAGGATTGGCTGCCACTCTCAATCCCAAGGCCGGTCTTGATGAAATGGTGGGTTTGGTTCTCAAATGCGGGGAGATCAATCTGCGGGCCATGGAGCTGTTGGATGCCGCCAACACGGGGAGCTACGGCCACCCGGTTCCGACGTCGGTACCGCTTGGCGTCAAGAAAGGCAAAGCCATCCTGGTTTCCGGCCACGATCTCAAGGATCTCGAAGAAATCCTGAAACAAAGCCAGGGAAAGGGTATTTACGTCTATACCCACGGGGAGATGCTGCCCTGCCACGGATATCCGGAACTGAAGAAATATGCGCATTTTTACGGTCATTATGGGACGGCTTGGCAGAATCAGGTTCGGGAGTTCGCCGAGTTCCCGGGCGCCATCCTGATGACGACCAATTGCATTCAAAAGCCCAAGGAAAGTTATCAGGACAACATGTTCACCACGGGTTTGGTGGGATGGCCCGGCGTCCGACACATTGCCGATAAAAATTTCGCACCGGTCATCGAAAAGGCGCTTGCTCTTCCAGGGTTCACCGAAGACAAGCCGGGGAAGACCGTCATGGTCGGATTCGCCCGAAACGCCGTCATGTCGGTTGCCGGAAAAGTGATCGAAGCCGTCAAGAACAAGAACATCCGACATTTCTTTCTGGTCGGCGGCTGCGACGGCGCCAAGCCGGGGCGGGATTATTACACGAAGTTCGTTGAACAGGTCCCCAGTGACTGCGTGGTGTTGACACTTGCTTGTGGAAAATTCCGCTTTTTCGACAAAGACCTTGGTGATATCGGTGGGATCCCCCGGCTGCTCGATATCGGTCAGTGCAACGATGCCTATTCGGCCATCCAGATTGCGGTCGCTCTCGCCAATGCCTTTAATTGCGGGGTGAACGATCTGCCGCTGTCGATGATCCTATCTTGGTACGAACAGAAGGCCGTTGCGATCCTGCTGACGTTGCTCCATCTCGGTATCAAGGACATTCGTCTGGGCCCGAGCCTTCCGGCGTTCATCACGCCCAATGTGCTCGACGTGTTGGTGAAAAATTTCAACATGATGCCCATCAGCACGCCGGAGGCGGACTTAAAGGCCATCCTCGGATAAATCGGTGTGTCGTCGAAAACCAATCGCCGGGGCGGTCCGTTGGATCGCCCCCAAAGCCCTGGAGGCATCCGATGAAATGTCCCGGACAGGACACCCAATACTGGAAACCCGGAGCGATCTATGAGGCTGCATGCCCCAAATGCGGTGCTTCGGTCGAATTTTTCAAGGACGATACCACCCGAAAATGTGCGGCCTGCGGACACCGATTCGTGAATCCCGCAATGGATTTCGGTTGTGCGGCCTATTGTCCGTATGCCGAGCAGTGCATCGGCACCTTGCCGGAAGAGGCGCTTGCACAGCGGGATGATCTGCTCAAGGATCGGGTGGCCGTGGAGATGAAACGCTATTTCAAGAGTGACTTCAAACGAATCGGACATGCTTCCCGGGTGGCACGCTATGCCGAGCGCATCGGCAAACAGCTCGGGGGGAATCCGGCCGTGATCCTGGCTGCCGCATACCTGCATGATATCGGTATTCATGAGGCCGAACGGAAATATCAGAGTACGGCAGCCCGGTATCAGGAGCTGGAAGGACCGCCGATTGCTCGTACGATTCTCGAAAAGCTGAAAGCCAAGAGAGAATTGATCGACGAGGTCTGTGATATCGTCGGTCACCATCACCATCCACGGGAAGCGGAGACCGTCAATTTCCAGGCGGTCTATGATGCCGATCTGATCGCCAACATCGAGGACAACCGAAAGGAATCTCCGATATCGGAGGAGCGGATCGAGACGATCATCCAGAAATCCTTCTTGACGAGTGCCGGAAGGATGGTGGCCAGGGAAGTGTTGAACGTATGAGAAGTCAACAGTCGGGAGACGGCAGAAGGATGGTGCTATCTAAGGAAAGGGAGCGGTGAGGTCACCATGAAAGTCAAACGGAAAATCATTCAGATCGACGAGGAAGCCTGCGATGGATGTGGGCGATGTGTCACCGGGTGTGCGGAAGGCGCGCTCCAGGTCATCGATGGAAAAGCCCGCGTCGTCAACGAAGTCTTTTGTGACGGGCTCGGTGCCTGCATCGGGGAATGCCCAACCGGTGCGCTGCAACTGATCGAACGGGAGGCGGAAGAATTCGATGAACGGGCCGTCGAAGAACATCTGCATCGCATGCATCAGGCAGGTCGCTGTCCATCCGCAAGTATTCAGGAACTTCGGTCGGCGGCCGATTGTGAGAAAGCCAATGTTCCTACAGCATTGAAACCGGAAGAACAGGGCGTACATTCGCATCTGTCCCACTGGCCCATCCAGATCCGGCTTGTGCCGGCCAACGCGTCTTTTTTGAAGAATGCCGACCTTCTGGTGACTGCGGATTGTGTTCCTGTCAGCTATCCGGCGATGAATGAAACGTTTCTTCCGGGAAGAAGGATTCTTCTGGGTTGTCCGAAATTCGACAACGTTCAGGAGGCCATCGACAAGTTTACCCAGATCTTTCGGCAGAACGAGATCCGCAGCCTGACGACTCTGATCATGGAAGTGCCGTGCTGTTCGGGGCTACCATTCATTCTGAAGAAGGCGATGCAGGCTTCCGGGCGCTCCATTCCGTTGACAACGGTTGTCGTGTCGACCCGTGGGGAAATCCTGCGTCAGATAGACTCGTAGGAAGGCCGCTGATTTTTTCCGATGCAGCGAAAAAGGCGGTTGCTTCGCCATGCGGCTCTACAAAGACTGTCTGAATTTTGCGAGCTCATCATGCTTCAACGTTTCCAATCGATGTTGCCCTGGACCGACGAAGCCGTAAAGGCCGTTGAACGGGTTCCTTTCTTTGTCCGAAATCGGGTGAAGGCGAAGATCGAGGCCGAGGCTGCAGCTCGTGGCTGCAGCCGGGTTACACTCCAAGAGGTCGAAGATACTCGAAAGCGGTTTCTGTCGGGCATGCATGAAGATGTTCAGGGCTATCGCATCGAAACCTGTTTTGGCGAAGGGGGATGCCCCAATCGCGTTCTGGATGGCAGCCATTTGGCGGCACGACTGCGGGAAACCCTAGAATCCGCAGATCTACGGTCGTTTCTTCGGACCCGCCTCGGCGATCGTCTCAAATACCACCACGAATTCCGTGTGGCCCTGGCCGACTGCCCGAACGCCTGTTCCCAACCCCAGATTCGGGACATCGGCATCATTGCAGGGGTCGAACCCCGGATCGGTTCATCGGAATGCACTCGATGCGGAGCATGTGGCGCCGCTTGTATCGAGGGGGCCATCGAAGATGGGGCATCATCCGGATGTCCTCGGGTGGATCCGGTCCGCTGTGTTCGATGCGGGCAGTGTATTGCCGTTTGTCCTACCCAGACGATCACCCGGGGGGCATCCGGCTGGAGGGTGCTGCTGGGTGGAAAATTGGGCCGTCATCCGCGGCTTGCGGAGGCTCTTCCCGGGCTTTACGACGAAGAAGCCGTCGTTCGAATCGTTTTGGTCGGAGTGGCTCATTTCATGCGTCATTTCGAACCCCATCGTCGTTTCGCCGACATGCTTCCGATGGATATACCCCCCGTATGAGCCATTGATGTCGACAATCTCTTGATTTTCCCCTCGCCCTGTCCTATGGTTCCACGAATCGACAACGTGACGGATCGATCTTGGAATCGGTTCGAATCGAACCACGGGACGGCCTTTCCATGACATCGCCTGCATACCCATCGGCGCCGATCGCCCTTACAGGACTTCTGGAACGCATCACCCACCACAACGAAGAGACAGGATACACCGTCGCCAAAATTCGGGTGAAGGACAGAAAAGACCTCATCACGGTGATCGGTCACATGATGACCCCGAAACCAGGGGAAATCCTCGAGCTTACAGGAGGGTGGATAACCCACCCGAAATACGGCGAACAGTTCAGGTTTTTGGAGTATCGGACGAAAATACCAGCCACCGTCCAGGGGATCCGCAAATACCTTGGTTCCGGGCTGGTCAAGGGAATCGGCCCCAAAATGGCTGAACGCATCGTATCGCGGTTCGGAGCTGAAACGCTCGACATCATCGAAAACCGGATCGAATCGCTGGCTCAGGTTCCCGGAATCGGGCCGAAACGGGTCGCTCTGATTCAGCAGGCCTGGGAAGATCAAAAGGAAATCAGTGAAGTGATGGTTTTCCTGCAGAGTCATGGGGTGAGTCCGGCATTTGCGACCAAGATATACAAGCAATACGGGAAAGCTTCCCTGGATGTCGTTCGGGAAAATCCGTACCGGTTGGCTATGGAAATCTTCGGTATCGGATTTCTGACGGCGGATCGGATCGGAGAACGAATCGGCATTCCCAAGGAATCCCCTCGGAGAGCGGAAGCCGGCGTCGTCTATGTCCTGCATCAGCATGCCGAAAAAGGGCATGTTTACTGTCCTTTCGCAGAACTGCTCCAATCCTGTATCGACATCCTCGATATTCCGGTCGATATCGTTTCCGAAGCCGTCGATCGACTCGTTCAGGCCGCAACCCTCATCCGCGAATCCAACCCCCAGCATCCGACAAATCGGAACGAAGACCTCATCTATCTGCAGAAATTCCATGTGTGTGAAACCCGCGTGGCGGCAAGGCTTCAGATTCTCAATCGCGCACCGGTCGCCCTACGGCCTTTCGATTTGGAGGCTGCCATCCAATGGGCCGAGAAGGGGATCGGTATCGAGCTCGCCGACCAGCAGAAGGAAGCCGTTCGTTGTGCGCTTGCACACAAAACGATGGTCGTCACCGGCGGGCCGGGCACCGGAAAAACGACCATCATTCGGGCGGTGATCCGCATTTTTGCGGCGTTGAATCAGAAGATCCTGCTGACCGCTCCCACCGGAAGGGCGGCCAAGCGGATGCAGGAAGCCACCGGCTTTGATGCCCAGACCATCCACCGGTTGCTGGCCTACAGCGTTCAGGCAGGGGGGTTTCAGAAAGACGAAAACCATCCGCTCGATGCCGATCTGATCATCGTGGATGAGGCTTCCATGATCGATATCGTGTTGATGTATCATTTCCTCAAGGCGGTAGCTGTATCCACCCGGCTGGTGCTGGTCGGAGACATCGACCAGCTGCCTTCGGTCGGGCCGGGAAACGTTCTCTCCGATATCATTGGATCGAAACTCGTTCCCGTCATTACCTTGAAGGCCATTTTCCGCCAGGCCCAGAACAGTCGCATCATCGTCAACGCCCATCGGATTCAGCGCGGATATCTGCCGGAGACGGAGTCGGATGCTTCCCTATCCGATTTTTACGTCATCGAACGGGACGATCCGGACAAGGCAGTCGAAACCATCCTGAACCTCGTGACAGATCGCATTCCGAAACGCTTCGGCTTCGATCCCATCGAAGACATTCAAGTGCTCAGTCCGATGAACAAGGGGGGGTGTGGGGTATCGAATCTGAACCTGAAACTGCAGGAACGTCTCAATCCGACGGGGGTGAGCCTGACCCGAGGGGGGCGGGTCTTCCGGCGTGGGGACAAGGTGATGCAGATCCGCAACAACTATGACAAGGAGGTTTTCAACGGTGATATCGGCCGTATTGAGGCCGTCGATCTGGAAGATCAGCAGGTCATTGTTTGTTTCGACGGACGCGAAGTGCCTTATGATGTTTCCGACGTGGACGAACTGGTTCTGGCTTATGCCATATCCATTCACAAGTCCCAAGGGTCCGAATATCCAGCAGTCATTGTGCCCATCTTGACACAACACTATGTCATGCTGCAGCGGAACCTCATCTATACGGCCGTTACCCGGGGAAAGAAACTGGTCGTTCTGGTCGGCTCCAGAAAAGCGATTGCCATCGGCATCAAGAACGATCGGGTTCAGAAGCGCTATTCCTTTCTTTCCGAAAGGTTGCAGGGAAGATCGATCGACTGAGGAGAGGACCGATCCCAGTGGTGTGGGGCGGTTCAAATTCGATTCATCCGTTAAATTCGAGTTATTTCTTTCTTGAAGGCGACCTTCATATGGTGTATTGGGGGCGAGGAAATGGACAGGTGAGACCATCAGACCGGCGAATGATGGGAAGGCGATGCCGGAATGAAGCCCCTGCCGATCAAAACGTGATGGATTCGCAAAAAGTCAGGTAGTCTCTGTTAAGCTGCATGGCGGTGTAACCACCTTTTTCGCTGCATCGGATAAACTCAGCTGCCCGAGCTCGTAAGGTCCGGACGTCAGGGCAGTCATTCGATACGGGCAGTCAAAACGTAACGGATTGATTTTCAACGCATTGTATTTCGCTGAACGACGCCCGGCCCAACGATCTCCGGCGGCTTCAAACAAGCATCCGCTGCAGCATCAACAGGCGGTCGCCCCGCCATGCTCAGGCCCGGCAATCAACACAATCGGGGTGAGAGCGCCTTTTTGCAACGCCATCAAAACGTATGAGGCGCAATCTTTGTTTTGCCTTGAACGAATGGGTGCCCACGATCCAAGATGTTCTCGCTATTGATCCGAAATCTCGTATCGGGCCATTGGCGGGGCTACCTTACAACATTCGGATTCCGGATAGAGGTGACGTTATACGAGTAGTCCATCATCTCTGCCTCGCCATGCGGCTCAACAGAGATGGGCGGACGTGTTGCGAGCTCATGATCCTGTCCATTTCGGTATCTTCGTTCCCATAGGTGAACCGAGCCTGTGAAGGCCAGCCGGAGGCGATCTTTTCACGATATAGGAGGTCCTGACAACGTATGATCGATTTTTTTCGGAAACTCTGCACCACTATCGACGGTATCAACAAGTTCATCGGAAAAATCACCTCCTGGGCGGCGCTTGTCGTCGTTCTGGTCGTGTTCATCGATGTCGTCATGCGCTATGCCATGAACACCAGCTATGTCTTCATGCAGGAGCTCGAATGGCATCTGTTTGCGTTCATTTTTCTCATTGGGGCTGGATATACCCTTTATAAAGACGCTCATGTCCGGGTGGATATTTTTTACCAGAGGCTGGGTGACAAAGGCCGTGCGTGGATCGATTTTCTCGGTACGATGCTGTTCCTCATTCCGGGTTGCTACCTGATCATTACGACATCCTACAAATTCGCCCATACCTCTTTCATGAACCTCGAAGGCTCGCCCGATCCCGGCGGCATCCCGTACCGCTTCATCATCAAATCCGCCATTCCCGTTGGTTATGTGCTGATTCTGCTTCAGGGTATCGCCATGGGCATCCGGAGCTTCTTTACGATCATCGGCAAGGACCTCGATCCGCGGAAGGAGAAAGGCTGATGGAATACCTTGCCGGTTGGATGTTTCTGGCGATGTCCATTCTGATCATGGTCGGTTTTCCCGTGACCTTCACCCTGCTGGGAACGGCCCTTACCTTTGGATTGATCGGCTTTGGATGGAATTTTTTCAATCTTCTCCCGCTGCGCATCTGGGGGGTCATGAACAACGTGACCTTGCTGGCGGTTCCTCTTTTCGTTTTCATGGGGGTCATGCTGGAGCGCTCCGGGCTTGCAGAAGAGCTTCTCGATACGATGGGGCTGGTCTTTGCCAAGCTGCGGGGCGGGCTTGCGGTTTCGGTCGTCGTCGTGGGTGCTTTGCTCGGTGCATCGACGGGTATCGTCGGTGCAACCGTCGTGACGATGGGACTGATCGCTGTTCCCACGATGCTCAAGCGGAACTATCAGAAAGAACTTGCCACGGGTACGGTTGCCGCATCCGGTACGCTGGGCCAGATCATTCCACCCAGCATCATTTTGGTGCTTTTGGGGGATATCATCGGTGTGCCGGTCGGCGATCTGTTCATGGCCGCCGTTTTTCCCGGTCTGGTGCTGGTCGGTTTGTATATCACCTACATTGTCATTGCCTGCCTCGTCAAACCGAATTGGGCCCCGCTCATCCCCAAGGAAGAGCTTGATGTCCTGAAATCCGGCCGGTTTTGGGGACGTGTCAGCAAGGCCCTTTTCCCGCCGCTTTTTCTGATGGTTGCCGTTCTGGGCTCCATGTTTGCAGGTATTGCATCTCCGACGGAAGCCGCCTCTGTTGGGGCCGTCGGAGCGACCTTGCTGACGATCATGAATCGGAAATTTACGGTTCAGATTCTTCGGGAAGTCTGTTTCTCTACGATGCAGCTTACCAGCATGGTGTTCATCATTCTGGTAGGTGCCGCAGCCTTCGGTCTGGTTTTTCGTGGAACCGGAGGGGATACGCTCGTGCGGGAATTTTTGGGTGGGTTGGCAGCCACTCACGGCAAGTGGTTCGTCTTCACCATCGTTATGCTCGTCATTTTCCTCGTCGGATTCTTTCTCGATTTCATCGAGATCGTGTTTATCCATGTTCCAGTGCTGGCGCCCATCATCATCGAATTCGGCATCGATCCCCTGTGGTTCTGTGTGCTTCTGGCGGTCAACCTGCAGACGTCCTTTCTGACACCGCCATTCGGGTTTTCGCTCTTTTATCTGAAAGCCGTCACTCCGCCGGAGGTGGAAACCGGTCATATCTACAGGGGCATTATCCCCTTTGTCGTTCTGCAATTGATCGGTTTGACGATTTGTGTGCTGTTTCCGATTCTGTCCACCTGGCTGCCGAAAGTGGTATTTGCGAATTGAAGGGTATTTCTTAACTCGATGTACACATCGTTTCTCCGTTGCCGATCATTTCAACCCTTGTGCCGTACAACCATCAACCGATTCATCAATGAAAGGAGCAAGCTGCATGGAAAGAAGAGAATTTCTGAAGAAGACTTCCATGGCCGCGGCTGCCGTCGCTGCCGCCTCCGCTGTCACCGCCCCCACGATTTTGGCTGCGGACAAGACCTACATGTGGAAAATGGTGACCACCTGGACCCCCAACTTGCCGGTGCTGCAAACGGGAGCCGAGCGTTTCGCAAAACGGGTGGAAGAGGCCACAAACGGAAGAATCAAAATCCAGGTCTATGCTGCCGGTGAACTGGTTCCTGCCCTGGGCGTCTTTGATGCAGTTTCGGATGGAACAGTGGAATGCGGCTCTGGTGCCAGCTATTACTGGGCGGGGAAGGTGCCTGCAGGTCAGTGGTTTTCTTCGGTTCCGTTTGGCCTCAATCCCCAGGGGATCAATGCGTGGTTCTACAGTGGAGGAGGTCTGAAACTCTGGGAAGAAGTCTATGCTCCTTTCAACGTGATCCCTCGCCCGCAGGGAAACACCGGTGTGCAGATGGGTGGATGGTTCCGCAAAGAGATGAAAACCATCGACGATTATAAAGGACTCAAAATGCGTATTCCAGGCCTTGGTGGAAAGGTGGTGGCAAAGGCCGGAGGAACCGTTACCCTCATGCCTGCAGGGGAGATCTTCACCTCTCTCGAGCGAGGCGTGATCGATGCCACCGAATGGGTCGGCCCTCTTCACGACCTGCGGATGGGTTTCTACAAGGCGGCCAAATACTACTACTATCCGGGATGGCATGAACCGGGAACGACACTGGAAGTCATCTTCAACAAGAAGGCTTATGAATCTCTGCCGAAAGATCTTCAGGTGATTCTCGATGCCGTCGCTATGGAAACCAATCTGTGGAGTCTGTGCGAATTCGAGGCAGGCAATGGGGCGGCACTCGAAGAGCTGATTACGGTTCACAAGGTCAATCTGATGGAATTTCCGGCGCCCATGATGGATGCGCTCCGGAAACTGTCTTATGAAGTGCTGGAAGAAGAGGCTGCCAAGGACCCGATGTCCAAGAAGGTCCACGAGGCGTTCAAGAAGTTCAAGAAGCAGGTCGGGGTGTGGGGAACGATTGCAGACAAGTCCTATTTCGAAACCATTGCCGAGAAATACAGCCTGAAGGCCTAACTTTTCTGTAGCCCGGGTTGTTCAACCCGGGCTTACATGTGCTGAAATCGGATGGTTTCGCAAAAGCCGGACGATTTCTGTCGAGTCGCGGGGTGGCTAGGGAACCTTTTTCGCTGCTGAGGAAAAACCTGGCCGCCGGCTCTTATCAATCCGTCGTCCAGTAGACGAGATAGCTCTCCGCCTTGTTGAAGGCCGAACTCATTGTCGATACCACCGAAAACACCATATCCAATTTCCCGTCTCCGTTCAAATCCATGACCATGGCATCGCTGATGTGACCGGACACTTCGGATGTCCGCCATTTCTGGCCCAAACCCATGCCGTCCCAGAACAGGCAGACGATGCGGCCGTTTCGGAAAATGCGGATGTTGGGGAAAAAGTGGGTGGTTAGGTCCGTGTTGCTGATGGTCAGCACTTCGTTTTTCCCATCCCGGTCGATGTCTGCTACAAGGATGCGCTGCGGAAGGTAATATCGCCTCTTCCGGGGGGTATCGCCCGGGCCGCCGCGGTCTTCATCTCCTGTCGGATAGGGGATGTAGCTGGCTGCACCCGTGAACCGCTCGCCGCTCTTCCAGTCTTCGCCATCCGGTTGAACCAATCGCAGAAAGCCTTCCGGTGTGATCCACAAGAAGGTATCCTGCCCGCCATTCAGGGCGTCTGCATAGGCAAAGGCATAGATACTTTCCGAAAAGGGAACGCCGACAACACCGACGGGTTCGAGCGTGTTCCCCCGCCATTCAAGGCGTTGAATGCGGGTGTCGAAAATGGTCCCCCTTCCGGATTCCTGTCCCAGCAGAACCGGCTCCTTTGATGTCTTGTTGGGGGGAAGAACACGGAGGAAGTATTCGGGTTCGGCCAGAACCGTCAACTGGGTCCCATTCCATTCGAGGACCAGGGATCGCAGGCGGCTTCGGTCTTTGAGCATGCGGGAAAGATAGATTTCCGAGCGGCCGTTGTGGTTCAGGTCCGCCGCATCCACTCGGAAGAGGTATTCGTCGGAATCGCAGGGTTTTTCTGCCAACAAGAGGAGTTTTCCGTCCTGGTAACGGTATACCGACAGGGCCTCGTCGCAGGCAATCACGATTTCATCCCTGCCGTCACCGTCGATATCGCCATGGGTGATGCTTCGGAATTCCTGCTTGAATCTAGAACTTTTCCAGATAGAGACCGGCAGTCTGCCATCGGAGGTCATGCTGCGGATGGGCTCATTGGCCAGCTCGAGGGATCCGCGCCAGAGCTTTTCCGGATGCTGGTATTGGAGATCATCGGAAGAATCCTTTGCAACAGGCTTGGAAGCGGATGGCTCGGCCGCCTTGGGTGCGACGGTGGGTTGTGACGTTTCACCCGACAGGGTGGTGCGGATTTCGGAGGCAAGGGTTTGGATATGGCCAAAGACGTCTTCCGGAGTGTTTCCCTTCCGGCTGAAGGTGAGGGCGGGTCTTCCCGTGGAAACGTCCAGAAGTCTGGCATCCGTCAGGGACGTGTTGCCTTGCACCCGGATCTTTCCGATCAGTACATGGCCTGCTTTCAGGCGGGTGCCGATGGAGAGGGCATCTTGATCCTTCAGGCTGTCTCGAATGCCTTCGAGCATCGTCTTGAATTTTTCGTAGGGAATGACCTCGATACCTCCGCCTGCGGCCACACGGCTTTGAAGAATATCGAAGACGCCTTTTTGCAAAAAGGCCAGATCTCCCTGCGTTTCCACCTCGAACGGAAAAATCAGAATGGACGGATTCGATGCGGCGATGCATGGCGCGGCGGCAAGGGCCGAGATGCAGAAGACGCTCATAAGGGAATAAAAAAAGATACGGTGTTTCAATGCAGGTTCTCCTTGAAAATGTTCTTTCGGATACTTGCAACAGAAGGATGATCCGGGACGATATAAACAAAGAACGAGGGAAAGAACCTCATCCAGTTGAACTTTTATCAGAAAGCGGACCGCAACGAAAGAAGGATTTCGAGTGGATTGCGGATAAGGCTTCAATTCGGTTTGGAGTCTGTTCCTACAACATACGGAAATCGTGCAGCACCCTACACTTCTTGCATATTCATGCCAAGTATTTGGCTGTTGAGGAAGACCCTGATCTATCGCAACGTTCTTTTACCCATCTCCTTTCGCCCATCGTCCATAGCTTGACGGCTTCGCAAAAAGGCCGGATGCTGTGTCGTACTGCATCCCTCGTCATTGAGGCGTACGTTTCAGTACGCCTCATTCCTCGGGATTTGCACTCCTTGCCTGCGGCCTTTTTTCGAAGCCGTCCTTATTGTGGACTTTTTGCGAGTCCATCATAGCTTAGTGCCTAGTGCCCATAGCTCCCATATTTTTGCTTGATTTCAATGAAAATCTGTGCAATAGAAGCGTCAAAGAAAATTTTATGTGTTTAGAAAGGAGGTGGTGTTTGGTATTAACAAGCTGGAATAATTGATTATTAGGCGAGTTGAATTCACTGTAACCATCATTGAGGAGGGAAAAAGAATGAAGAAGTTTACCGTATTGGCAGTTGCAGCCCTTCTGGTTGTAGCCATGACCCTGCCGGCAGCCGCCCTCGAAAACATTTTCGGCGGCTATTGGCGGACCCGAGCCTTCACCCAGACCAATTTAACCGGTGAAGACAAAACAGAAGCAGCCGATCTCGACCGGATCGACACCCGTACCCGACTGTTCTACACAGCCAAATTCAGCGACAACCTGAAGTTCGTCAACCGGTTTGAAATGAACGCGATCTGGGGCGGCGCAGGCACATATGGTCAGCTCGGTGCCGACGGTGCCAACGTCGTCGTGAAACATTCCTTTGTCGATTTCAATATCCAGCCGTTCCGTTTCGTGGTCGGTATTCAGGATTTCGAACTGGCACGTGGATATCTGTTCGGTGATGATGCGGCCGGTGTGAAGGCGATCTTCAAGCTGAACGATGCCGTTTATATTCCATTGATTTACATGAAAGCCTATGAAGGTGGCGCTGGTAAAGACGCAGACGATTACGATGTCAATGCCTTCGTTCTGTATCCTACAATTTATCTGAACAAAACCACTACGTTGAAGCCGCATGTCGCTACTCTGTTTTCCGAAGATTACAGCAAGGCCAACACCAAGGGAATGAAATTCGATGAAAAAATCCCCGGTGCGAAAAAACTGAATGCTTGGACCGGCGGTCTTGAATTCGATACAAAAATGGATGCCATTACAGTGGGTGCAACCGGTATCTATCAGTGGGGCGATGTCACGGTTCCGGTTTCTGCCTATGGCAAAGACAAGCTGAATTTCAACGGTTATTTGTTCGATCTGTTTGGTTCTTATGCGGCTGGCCCTGCTACCCTCCGGTTGAAGGGAATCTACGCTTCTGGAAACGATAAGGACAGTATCGCGAATGGCGATATCGATGCCTTCTTCAATCCCGGAACTGCTTTCACGGGTGCATCTTACTACTGGGCGGAAATCATGGGCTTCGGCATCTTTGATGTCCGTGGACCTGCTACTGCAGACAACCCATCTGGCAGTATGGCCGATAAGATCAGCAACCGGATTATTGGGAACCTCGGCGTTGATTTCAAGGTTCTGCCCGACCTGAAGCTTGCTGCGGATCTCTACTACGCCAAGACTGCCGAAGATGTCAAACTGGTGGACGGCACCTATGACGATACGCTGGGTACGGAACTTGATCTCGTTCTGACCTACAAGCTGGTCGAGAACCTGAATCTGGACCTGGTCGGTGCCTACCTGTGGGCCGGCGATGTCATCAACAAGGCCGTCTCTGCCACCGATTCCGCTAATCCCTATGAATTTGGTGCCAGACTGTCCCTTGCTTTCTAACGCTTTACTTTTCCGCGCCTTTACACCCTACTACGGGTGAAGGAGCAACAACTGGTCGTTTGAACAGCCGGAAAGAGTTTTCTTTCCGGCTGTTCGTTTTTGAAGAACACTAAACGATATTCACGGGATTCAGAGGTGCATAACAGGGGTCTTTTCATGCGGACGATATCCGATGATAGCGTCGATGCCGAGAACATGGTATGCGTTTTCTTTGGAGGAAACGGAACGATGAAATCGCACCATATCAGGGAGGATATTTTTCTTTGCACTGGTCCGACGACGGCGAAGGATCTGGGTGAAAACGACTTTTATCGGATTCATCCAGATTGGAGGAAGCCGATAGAATGGCTTAATGGATTCAAGGTCGTTTGCCTGCTCATGTTTCTTTTCCTCATGAGCGGAACGGGTGACGCTTTGGAGAATCAATTCGGCGGATATTTTCGAACGAGGGCATATACCGAAACGAACTTCACCGGTGAAGATGTTACGGAAGCTAAGGATCTCGATCGGATCGACACGCGTACGCGGATTTTCTACACTGCCAAATTCCATGAAAACTTGAAGTTCGTCAATAAGTTCGAAATGAACGCCGTTTGGGGTGGTGCCGGTACCTATGGACAGCTGGGTGCGGATGGCGCAAACCTCGTCGTCAAGAATTCCTATGTGGATTTCAAGGTGTCCGATGTTCGTTTTTCGATCGGCGTTCAGGATTTCGTTCTGGCCAGGGGATATCTCTTCAACGACGACATTGCCGGGGTTAAGGCCATTTTCAAGGTTTCGGATTCCGTTTCACTGCCGATCTACTATCTCAAAATGTATGAAGGCGGGTCAGGGAAGAAGGCTGATGACTACGACCTCGATGCCTGTATTTTGTATCCGACATTCCATCTGAACAGAGAGACCGTCTTAAAACCGCATTTCTCCTGGATCGGATCGGATGATTACTCGCAGGCGTCTACCAAGGGATCTGTCATGAATCGAATTCCAGGGGCCACCAAACTGAAGGTTTACAGTGGCGGACTGGAAGTCGATTCGAAGATGGGGATGTATACGGTCGGAGCCACCGGGATATTTCAATTCGGGACTATCGATGTTCCTCCTGCTTCCTACAATGGTCATGAACGGCTCGATTTCAAAGGCTATCTCGTGGATGTTTTCGGCAGTGTCAACCTCGGGATGCCGACCCTGCGCATCAAGGGTATTTATGCGTCCGGAAACGACCGTGACAGTTATAGCAACGGAAATGTCGATGCCTTTTTCAATCCTGGAGGTCCGGGGGCAACGGGAACAGGGGCGCAATACTCCTGGGCGGAAATCATGGGGCTGGGGATTTTCGATTCTTTCGGGATTGCAACAGCAGACGATCCAAAGGGGTTGTATGCAGATAAGATCAGCAACCGGATCATCGGAAACCTGGGAGTCACTTGCAGCCCGACAAAGGACATGAAGATCGCAACGGATCTCTGGTATGCGAAGACCGCCAAGGATGTGAAATTGATCGACGGTACCTATGGGGATGAGTTAGGGACGGAGATCGATGTCGTCATCACCTATGTTCTGATGGACAACCTGAAACTCGATCTGGTCGGGGCATATCTGTGGGCCGGAGATGTGGTGAACAAGGCCGTTTCGGCCACCGATGCCGCAGATCCCTACGAATTCGGCGCGCAATTGTCCTTGGCTTTCTAATGGGCATACCCTTTTGGTGTTTTCTATCCGGATTCAATTGTGATATACAGCCCCTTTATGGATGGATGAAGCGGCCAAAAGCTCGTCACCCGAGCATAATTGGATCCTAACCCATGCAGGTTATTGCCTTTTTTCCGGCGTTTCCAACTTCCTTCTTCTATGATGGCCCCGCAAAAGGTCAGGAAGTCTCTGTCGAGTCGCAGGGTGACTGGGGAACCTTTTTCGATGCTGCGAAAAAACTCAGCCGCCCGATCTCGTAGGATCGGACGGATGGCCAAACAGCAAACAGAGGCTGGTTGAATCGTAACGGATTGCTTTTCAATGAAAAGTCGATCAAACACGTCCGTCCGATCCAACGATCTCCGGCGGCTTCAAACACGTTTTCGCAGCAATCTCAAAAGGCTTCCCCAGCCACCCCGCTTATGCCCGGCATTTCCCAAAAGCACGGAAAAAGCGACTTTTTCCGGGGCCATCTTCTATGATATGAAGATCCGCTTCGTGGGGGGTATCGGCTGATGTATTTCACACGTTCGAAATGATGCAATACACATCGTGACGTTATTGATCACTTGATCCTCGGGAAGGGGATGAAAACCACGATCGTGAAGAGGAGGTGAAACACTCATCAAGGCTTGAGGAGTTTGTTACCGTATGGGCGAGACAGGTGCGGTATTCAGCCATCATCGGAATGATCGAATGGTGCTGCCCTTGCCATACGGAAGAGATGGTTCAACATTTTCCAAAAGGAGAAAAGGAGAAAGGGAGAAGATTAATGAAAAAACGGTTTCTGACGATGGTCTTGCTTTTGGTTTTGGGCATGGCGCTTCCGGCTTTCGCCCTGGAAAATCAGTTCGGGGGATACTGGAGAACCCGGGCGTTTACGGACAAGAATTTCACGGGAGAAGACGAGTCAAAGGATTTCGATCTGGACAGGATCGATACCCGTACCCGCTTGTTCTATACAGCCAAATTCAGTGACAACCTCAAGTTCGTCA
>JBFMBE010000053.1:0-20478 GCA_040755275.1 Thermodesulfobacteriota bacterium
CGTAAATGTCGGGCATCAGCGGGGTGGCTGGGGAAGCCTTTTGAGACTGCTGCGAAAACGTGTTTGAAGCCGCCGGATATCGTTGGATCGGGCGGAGATGCTTCATCCATATTGGTTTGAAAAACATCCTGTTGCAACTCGGCAATTCTGTATTCCAAGCTTGGCTATCCGCCCGATCCAACGAGATCGGGCGGCTGAGTTTTTTCGCAGCATCGAAAAAGGTTCCCCAGTCACCCCGCGACTCGACAGAGACTTCCTGACTTTTTGCGGGGCCATCATCCATCATGCCGTTTACGATACAGAACTATTCCCAGCAGGGGAAGCAGCATCAAGCATTCCCGCAGGACAGCGACGAGGTTGTGCATAAGGGTCGGCCATTGCCAAACTTGCCGCCGTTCGATGTTGAGAAAGACCGGGAATGGAAAATGGAAGTAATCGGCCGAAAACGGCCACAAAAAGGTTGCACCGATCGGTGGAACGAAATCCGCCGTAAGCCAGTCGATCAGCAGATGAGATCCATAGACGGCTGTTAGAGCCAAGATAGAGAATTGCAGGGGCTGTCGGCGTATCCATCGGGCTGCAAGGAGCATCAGTCCGAAAGCCGCCATTGCGCCAATGCTGTGAGTGATTCCATGATGGAACAACCTCGAATCACCGAGTAGTATCCCCAGAACAAGATCGATATCCGCCGCATTTGCGGCAACCAGATACCAGAGAAGCAGGCGGTTTGCCCCATTTCTCCGGAAATCATCGGATGCGATCCAACCGATCAGTCCTGCTATCGAATGTCCAATGGGACTAGCCACCCCACTTCACCTCGATTGTCGATGCTTCCTGTTGGCCGAAAATGGAAAAGAAGGCAGCAGAACGTCAAATCTGATGGCCCCGCAAAAAGTCGTTTTTCCCGTGCTTTTCGGGAATGCCGGGCATCAGCGGGTTGGCTGGGGAAGCCTTTTGAGCTTGCTGCGAAAAAGGTTCCCCAGTTATCCCGCGACTCGACAGAAACTTCCTGACTGTTTGCGGGGCCTTCAACCTTCGGTTTCACGCAAAGCCATCATCCCATCCCGACCCACTGCCTCACCCGCTGTGCCTGAGTTCTGACCGAATCCATCACCTCGGCGAGATCGAGGGTGAGCAGGCTGCGGTTTTCCATCACGAGCCTGCCGTCGATGATGCTGTGGATGACATCGGCCCCGCTCACACAGTATACGAGATGGGAATAGGGGTTGTAGATGGGTGTCAGATGAGGCTGATCGGTATCGATGACAATCAAATCGGCCTTTTTGCCGACTTCGAGGGATCCGATGCTGTCTGCCATCCCGAGCGCTCTTGCGCCATCGCTCGTTGCGCAGCGCAATACGGTAACCGCATCCATCACCGTCGGATCCATCCGGCTGACCTTGTGAATCTTGGCCAGGGTGCTCATTTCCGAGAACATGTCGAGATCGTTGTTGGATGCCGCACCATCCGTTCCCAGGCCGACGATGATACCTCGCTCGATCAGCTCCGGTATGAGGCCGTTTCCGACAGCCAGCTTCATGTTGCTTTCCGGATTCGTGACCACCCGAATGCCATGACGCTGGATGCGGTCCATTTCATCCGGGTCGAGGTGGGTGCAATGATCTGCAATGACGTGCTCCCCGCAGATTTCCATCGCTTCCATGTGACCGAACGGCTTTTTCCCATAGCGCTCCTGGATCGTTTCCAGCTCCGAAAGCGTTTCGGCCACGTGCATGATGAGCGGGACCCCGTTTCGAAGGGCGATTGCGTTGGCTTCCTTCAACAGATCAGGACTGCAGGTATAGAGGGCATGCGGTTCAACCGCTACGGAGATGAGCGGATGGCCTTTCCAAGTATCAATGAGCTGCTGTGTATACCGAAAACCATTTTCGATCGAACCGTAATTCGGGGACGGAAAATCGTAGAGCACTTCTCCGACCAAAGCTCGCATGCCGGCCTTGGCCGCAGCCCTGGCCGTTTCTTGTTCGAAGAGGTACATGTCGCAGAATGTCGTTGTCCCGGAAAGGATCATTTCGGCGCACCCCAGCAGGGTGCCGGTATAGACGAATTCGGCGTCCATTTTCGCTTCGACCGGAAAAATGTACCGGTTCAACCAATCCATGAGGGGTAGATCATCGGCCAACCCACGAAACAGGGTCATCGCAGCATGGGTGTGGCTGTTGATCAACCCGGGCATCACGATGCCGCCGCGGGCATCAATCGTTTTGGCCGCTGTCGTTTGCAGGTTGCCGGAGAATGACGAGCCGATG
Organism: Thermodesulfobacteriota bacterium; assembly: GCA_040755275.1. Classification (GTDB taxonomy): domain Bacteria; phylum Desulfobacterota; class Desulfobacteria; order Desulfobacterales; family Desulfatirhabdiaceae; genus Desulfatirhabdium. The sequence goes on from JBFMBE010000053.1 coordinate 2,271, forward strand.
AAGGCGATCCGATCGCCCCGAATTCCGATGGAGCCGTCTTCGATCGTTGTCAGGTTCGCGTCCATCGTGAGAATGGTCGCATGCTCGATGAGTAAATCCATGGGTTGCATGATGGGCTCCTCAATGGTATCGTCCGTCCCGAAACCGAATGTTTTTCGACTCTATCAAGTCAGTGGAGGCAATGCAACGATGATTGCCGTCATTCAACGCGTCAAGACCTGCTCAGTCACCATCGATGGACGGAAAACGGCTGAAATTGGAACGGGATTGCTCGTCCTTCTGGGCGTCGGTCACGGGGATACGACCATAGACGTCGATTATCTGGCCGAGAAAACGGTTCATCTTCGCATCTTCGAGGATGATGCCGGAAAAATGAACCGCTCGGTTCTGGACATCGGTGGGGAGGCGATGGTCGTCTCGCAGTTCACCTTGTTGGGAGATTGCCGAAAAGGCAGGAGGCCGTCTTTTATCGAGGCGGCAAGGCCCGATGTCGCTGTTCCCCTGTACGAGCGCTTCATCGACATGCTTCGAAAAACGGGGATACGGGTGGAAACCGGCCGCTTCGGCGCCATGATGGACATCGGTCTCATCAACGACGGGCCGGTCACCCTGATTCTTGACAGCAAGAATTCTGCCAGGTCATGAACCCATTTCGCTCAGTCATCGTTATTATCTGGATTCTGTCGTCCCTCATTTGCAGCTCACGGGTGGATGCACTCGATACCGATTCCCTGAAGGCACTCATCGGCGAGCAAGACGCCCTGCTTCTCGTCAATCCGCAAAACGAACGCGTCGTCTCGATGCATGCAGACCGACCTCTTGTCCCAGCCTCCGTCATCAAGCTGTTGACCGTCCTAGCCGCATTTCACGAACTGAGCCCCAACTATCGGTTTCGAACCGAATGTTACGTGAGCCCGGCCGGTGATTTGATCGTCAAAGGATATGGAGATCCTTTCCTGACATCCGAAGCCATCCTGAATTTGGCCACCGAAATCGCATCGACGCGCAAGCGCTTCCGCCATCTGATCGTGGATGGATCCTTTTTTGACCCCGGCATCGTCGTCGATGGGATCGAAGTCAACACCGAACCCTACAACGCCCCTGTCGCCGCACTCAGTGTCAATTTCAACACGGTTGCCTTCCAGCGTTCCCCCAAAGGAAGGCCGATCAGTGCCGATCCCCTCCTGCCTCTCGTTCCTATGGCTGTTCAACGCATTCAGAAATGCCGCCAGCAGTCCGGTAGAATAACGGTGGTTTCCAGTGCCACCGAAGCCCTGCAATATGCCGGAGAAACCATCCGGGCCGTTTTCCAGAAAACGGGGATTCGATTCACGGGGAAAATCGTCCAAGCCTCGGTGAATCGGGCAACCGACACATGCATCCTCTCCTACCGCTCCCGGTTGACACTCGAGGAGATGGCCGCAAAACTTCTCGAGTTCTCCAGCAATTTCATCGCCAATCAGATTTTTCTGACGATGGGCGCCGAATCCTTCGGTGCGCCTGCGTCTTTGCAACAGGGTAGAAGGGTAGTGGAGAAGTATATCCGCACGGCACTTCCCGAAGCGAAGATCGTCGTTGTCGAAGGCTCGGGCATCAGCCGTCAGAACCGCATCTGCGCATCCGACATGGATGAAGTGCTGGTGCGGTTTCAACCCTTCAGGCACTTGATGCGGCACCGGGATGGGGAATGGTTCAAAACGGGGACGATGAACGGCGTCCGAAACCGGGTAGGATTTATGGAAGACAACAGAGGCGGGTTGTGGCGGTTTGTGGTCCTTCTGAATACTCCTGGAAAGAACACTGACTCGATTCTGAAGTTGATCCGCCCCGAATGATGGCATTTGCGAACGTTCGCATCACATATTCCAGTAGAACACGGCCCTGCCCCAGATCATGTTTTTTTCCGAACGATGTAGGCATAGGCGCTGTGGTTGTGGATCGATTCGAAATTTTCCGCTGAAACCGAAAACCAGGTGATGTTGGGATCCTGATCCAGCCGCAGCGCAATGTCCCGAACGACATCTTCCACGAATTTGGGATTATCGAAACCTTTTTCTGTCACGTATTTCTCGTCCACCCGTTTCAGAATCGAATACACCTCACAGGAAGAACAGGATTCCACCAGACGGATCATATCCTCGAGCCAGATGAATTTCTTGAACCGGGTGCTCAGTCGCACTTCCCCGCGCTGGTTGTGGGCCCCCATCTCACTGATTTCCTTCGAACAAGGGCACACGGACGATATCGGCACGATGACTTCGGAAACGATGTCGATCTTGTCGGATGCATCGCTCGATCCCAGAATTCTACAGGTATAATCCATCAGACCGGGCACACCGCTGACCGGCGCATGTTTTTCGATGAAATAGGGAAACGTGACCTCGACATGGGCAGAGGCGGCATTCAAATGGCCCTTCATTTCGGAAAGCACGTTGGCGATTCCCTTCAGAGAAATTTCCGGTCGAAACAGGTGCAGCAGTTCCACGAACCGGCTCATGTGGGTCCCCTTGGTGCTGTGGGGAAGATCGACATACATGTTGATCGTGGCCACCGTGTGCTGTCGACTGTTCTTCCGGTCGAGGACGGTGATGGGATATCGGAGGTTCTTGACGCCGACCTTATCGATCGGGATATTGCGGTCATCCTGCTGGCTTTGAACGTCTTTCATGAAGATGGCACTCGGAAGAAACTGCGGATCACGGTCGGAAGAGATGGCAGGGCAGTCGGTTTTCATCGATGGGTTTCCATGGTTGAATGATCTTGCCCGGAATCGATGGATCCGGAAAGGCTTCGTTGAATAGCGCCGTATCGTCTGAGATGTTCCGCCGTCAGCATGAAGTCGGTGTTGACATGGTGCAAGGCTCGAAAGATATTGCCTCGAACCTTCCGGTTGCTGCGGTAGAACTGGTTCAACAGGGACTTGATTTCTGAACGTCTGCTGGAGGAAGCCGACGGACAGGCATTGACGACGACCGGGAGCCCCGCCTTTTCCGCGAAGGTCCGTATATCCGCCTCATCCGAATAGGCCAGGGGTCGAATCAGCGTAAACGCCCCGCCGAAGAAGGATTGAACCGGAACGATCGTACACACCTGCCCGGAATACATGACATTGATGAAAAATGTCTCGATCAGGTCGTCCTTGTGATGACCGAGCGCCAGTTTGTTGCAGCCCAGAGAGACGGTCCGTTCGAAGAGCATCTTTCGACGAAGCCTTGCACACAGGAAACAGGGATTTTCCCGATTCTCGGCACTATGTGCCACAATCCCGTTTCGGCTGTATACGACATCGGCCCTCAGACCCAGCTCACTACAGAAGGCCTCGATGACCGGAGCCGAACTGGGTTCAAAGCCTGGATCGATATAGACGGGAAAGAGATCGTAACGAACGGGAATGTAGGCCAGGCGGCGATGCAGGATGGAAAGAAGCGTCAGGCTGTCTTTACCGCCGGAAATCCCTACGGCAATGCGATCGCCGTCCGCGATCATCTGGTAGGCACCGATCGCCCATCCGACACTGCGGTTGAGCTTCTTATACCAGGCCGGAAAACGCACCGTATTCGGAATCTTCCATTTCGTCCTTCCGGTTTTCGGAAGCCAGCCGTACTTTTCCTGCGGCGATTTCCCGCAGCGCCATGACGATATCTTCGTTATCGTGATCTTGAAGCAGGAAATCACCTCCATCCCGAATCTGCCGCACCCTCCTGGCCACCATGTTGGCCAGCAAGAATCGGTTAGGAACACGCTTCAAGCAATCCTCGATCGTAACTCTTGCCAATGGGTACCTCCAATCCAAAAAAGAAGTCAGAAGTCAGGAAATATACGGTTGATGTGCTCGCAAAAAGTCGCTGACCACCGATTTTCCTTCAAAGCCAGGCCTCCAGCAGGAGGGCGGGTCAACACAACGCCTGACTTTTTGCAGGGCCATCCCGGTTGACTCCTACTTGAACGCAACAATAGAACTGTCGGAGTTCGGAAATCCGGACGATCGATACTGCCATTCCCGCTACAACGGGTTTCCAGATAAGACCCCTCCTGGCCGGATTCCTGCCATGACTGGGAATGACGTGTCGGATAATCATCCTCAGAGAATTTCGATCAACTCATAACAACGCTTTCCACCCGGTGCACTCAGCACCAGCTCGTCGGAAGGCTTCTTACCGATGAGGGCCTTGCCGAGAGGGGATGTGATGGAAATGCGTCCCTGCTCGATATTCGATTCTTCCGGGCCAACCAGCTGGTATTCGACGGTTTCTCCCGTATCCGTATTTTCGAGAACGACCCTGGATCCGAATACCGCACGGTCTTTGGGCATTTTGGAAGGATCGATGATGTCCGCATGGTTCAATTTGTATTCCAGCTCACTGATGCGTCCCTCGATGAATCCCTGCCTTTCCTTGGCGGCTTCATATTCGGCGTTCTCCGATAAATCGCCGTGGGATCGCGCCTCCTCGATGGCCTTGATGATTTTGGGGCGATCCACCCGTTTCAGGGTTTCGAGCTCGTTGAGCAGGGCATCATATCCTTCACGTGTCATGGGTATTCGTTCCAAAGCAATCACTCCTCAATACGAAATCTTCTCATATCTTGGCCTCCACGGTTCTGCCTGGGGGCGTCTCGTTACAACCGTACTTCGTTCGTTTCATCGTCGATCGGCCATCCTTCCCGGTTCACAGATAGCGTTGACCCAGGATTTCAGCGATCTGAACGGCGTTGGTGGCCGCACCCTTGCGAATATTGTCTGCAACCACCCACATATTGATTCCATTGGCGATACTCTCGTCCTTTCGGATCCTGCCGACAAACGTCAGGTCCTGCCCCGCTGCCTCGATGGCCATTGGGTAGCGATTTGCCGCAGGATCGTCCACCACCTTGACGCCGGGTGCATCCTGAAGCAATTCGCGGATTTCAGCCGGAGAGACTGGATGTTCCGTTTCGATGTTGATCGATTCGGAATGACCATGGAGAACCGGAACCCGGATGGTCGTAGCGGTCACCGCGATGGAATCGTCCTCCATGATTTTCCGGGTTTCGTTCACCATCTTCATTTCTTCCTTCGTGTATCCGTTTTCAAGAAACTGATCGATATGCGGCAGGCAGTTGAATGCGATCCGATGGGGATAGACCCGCTTTTCGATCGGTTTGCCATCCAGAAAGGCCTTTGTCTGTTCGAGAAGCTCCACGATGGCCTTCTGGCCCGTCCCGGAAACGGCCTGGTAGGTGGAAACAACGATCCGTTTGATGCGATATCTGCGGTGGATGGGATTCAAGACAACGACCATCTGAATCGTCGAGCAATTGGGATTGGCGATGATGCCTTTGGTTTTGAATTGAGCGATGGCATGGGGATTGACTTCCGGAACCACCAGCGGAACAGCGGGGTCCATCCGCCAGGCACTCGAATTGTCGATTACCACACAGCCGCTTTCGGCCGCTGCAGGAGCGAATTTGAGGCTTGTTCCACCTCCGGCGCTGAAGAGGGCGATATCGACACCAGCAAAAGAGGTTTCCTGGAGCTCTTCTACCGGGATCGATTCCCCACGGAACTTCAGGGTCTTTCCGACCGAACGCGCCGAAGCCAACAGCTTGATGGATTTGACGGGAAAATTGCGTTCTTCCAGACAGGCGATCATTTGGTTGCCGACGGCCCCTGTTGCACCCGCAACGGCAACATGAAAGGATTTTTCGACCATACGCGTTCTCCTTGTTCGATCGATAAGATTTACCGCCAAGACGGTTGGAACGGCTGCCCTTTGCCGGATCCGACTTCATGTCTCGGGAAAAATCAACGGCTTCTCAAAAAGCCTTTTTGCAAAAGGTCTTTCAAAGAAGCCGTTTTCAGGCGAAAAACGACCGCTGTCGTTCCCGAATGAACCTCGTACACCTACCGCAGTAGAATCTATTGTATCACAAAGCTTCGAGAGAGGAAACGATCAAATCGCCGACTTCACTCGTCGAGTACCCCATTTTCCCTGCGGATAGACTTTTTAGATCATGTTTGAGCACTTTTGCAACGGCATTTTCAATCGCCTGTGCCGCCTGAGTCTCGCCGAGGCTCTGGAGCATCAATTGCCCGGCCATGATGGCTGCAATCGGATTGATGACTCCCATACCGGTATATTTGGGCGCCGAACCGCCGATGGGTTCGAACATGGACACCCCACCCGGATGAATGTTGCCGCCTGCGGCGATGCCCATTCCCCCCTGAATCATGGCTGCCAGATCGGAGATGATATCCCCGAACATGTTGTCCGTCACGATGACGTCGAACCATTCCGGATTCTTGACCATCCACATGCAGATGGCATCGACATGGGCATAGTCCGTTGTGATATCCGGGTATTCCGTTGCGACTTCCTCGAAGGTTCGTTTCCAGAGATCGAAGGCATAGGTCAAAACATTCGTCTTGCCGCAAAGTGTCAGTTTCTTAGCTTTGTTACGCTTTCTGCAATATTCGAAGGCAAAGCGGATGCATCGCTCCACTCCCTTTCGGGTGTTGATGGATTCCTGAACAGCCACCTCGTCGGGTGTTCCTTTTTTGAGACATCCGCCGGCACCGGCATACAGACCTTCCGTATTCTCACGAACGATCACGAAATCGATGTCTTCTGGCCCCTTGTTCCGAATGGGAGTTTCGACTCCCTCGTAGAGCTTGATGGGTCTTAGGTTGATGTACTGATCGAGCGCAAAACGCATCGTCAGCAGAATGCCCTTTTCCAGAATTCCGGGGGTGACATCCGGATGGCCGATGGCACCCAGATAGATGGCATCCGCCTGACGAAGTTCCTGAAGGGTCTTTTCGGAAAGTAGCTCTCCTGTTTTTCGGTAATGATCCCCTCCGAGGGGATAGTGCAGAAACTTCAGGGAGAAGTTGCCCTTCCGGGCTGCAGCTTCCAGGACCTTCAGACCTTCCTGGATGACCTCGGGGCCTGTACCGTCCCCAGGGACAACGGCGATGGTGTAGAATCGTTCTTGCATAGATCGAAAGGTCTTTCTCTGGTTCGGCTTCCTGATCGTTTCAGGAAGGAATGGGGTTACAGTCGATCAGATTCCAACGGATCCCCAGGGCGTTCATCACCCCCGAAGATGAAAATTCCCTCCACCCGCTGACCGGAAGAGGGATTCACAGCCACTCGTCTCTACATCCAGCTGCTGACTGCTGACTTTTCCAGAATCAAGGCATCCGAGCGATCACCGTCGTCCCAGCCTGGACGCGATCTCCCGGTGAAACGGCCACCGTGACCGTTGAAGGCAGATAGGTGTCGAGTCGGGATCCAAAACAGATGACGCCGAAGCGCTGTCCTTTCTCAACCGAATCGCCTTCCTGAATTCGACAGATAATCCTTCTGGCGATGAGCCCTGCAATCTGAACCCAGCCGATTCGCCCCCCCGATGGTGTGGTCAACAGAACGGCGTTTCGCTCATTGTCCGCAGATGCCTTGTCGAGGTTTGCGGAAACGAATTTTCCGGGGAAATAATCGATGGATTGGATCCGACCCCCATAAGGTACTCGGTTGACATGCACATTGAAGATGGACATGAATACACTGATCCGAATCCAGTCTCCAGGACCGAATGGGCTTTCCGACGTCTGAACGATCCCGATCACCTTGCCGTCCGCAGGAGAGACGACGGCCGTTTCATCCAACGGAACGAGCCGATCGGGATCCCGAAAGAAGAAGCAGACGAACAGGGTCAGGATCATGAAAACGACGGTCGGTGTGGCTGCGGAAAGCAGAGCGAACACCGCCGTGATGAACGCACCGGCACCGATAAAGGCATAACCGGCAGGATCGATGGGGAATGCCGTTCGCCGGGGCGGATCGTTTGTCGGAAACCGGTACATATGGCGGCCTTGGGCTATGGATGACGGCTTCGCAAAAAGGCCGGATGCTGTGACGTGCTGCATCCCTCGTCATTGCGGCGTACGTTTCCGTACGCCTCATTCCTCGGGATTTGCACTCCTTGCCTGCGACCTTTTTTCGAAGCCGTCCATGTGATGGACTTTTTGCGGGACCATCATGGATGATGGTGCTGCAACAAGTCGAATAGTCTCTGTTTAACCGCATGGGGTCGGCAATCGACCCAATCGGGGCAGAGGCGACGTTTGGCGACTCCAACGAAGGATGAACACCCGATACACCGACTTTTTCGTAACGGCCTTCTACCACAGCCCGTCGAATAAGTCAATTCAATGGGATCCGCAGCGGAAATTCATCCAGGGATATTCCCTGCCAGCCACTGGGTTTCAAGCCTCCGCTCGTAGCGACTGTGTTCCTCGCTGCCGAGGGACCGCCAGATCAGCAGCTGCTTGCGCAAACCGTGCAAAAAGGCATGGTTGATCCGCATCCAGGCGTTCACTTCCCCCGATTTGCGGATCATATTGATGTGAATCTGCAGATACCCCGGATCCTCAGGTGCATGACAGAAGCGAATTTCCACATCCTGCATGATTCCGAAGTCGAAGGGCGCAAGCCACACATGGGTGTTGAGCACGATACACGGCGAGGTGCAGCACTGCTCTCCGACACATCGGTGAGTTCGGTGAATCATACTCGCCGGTGTAGGACACACGGATGAAAATCCCATATCCCCTGTGGAAAACATCCCATGGGATACGTCCCGATAGGCATCGAAATAGGATGCGATGAAACCGACAATGCTTCGGTGCTCATCGTATTTCATCAGAAAAGGCAGGTCCACCTCGAGCCGGTTACCGACAGCGGGTGGTAGGCTCCAGGAACGATTGACATCCGGGATGGCGATCTGGGAGGCGACCCGCGCCGGATAGAGCGCCGAAACCACGACCACCACCATCACCAGCATCATCGCAGCCACCCCGGCAAGCGACGAATAATTGACGGTGATCCCCGCCCAGAGGTTCGTCTTCGACAGAATACCGGCGCTGGTCTGTGCAATCAGATACCCGACCACACCGCTCAACACCGCGAAAGCCATGGCTTCAGCGATGAACAGAAAGCCGACATGGGTAGGCGCCAGCCCTACAGAGGTGTACACGGCAATTTCCCGTTTTCGCTCATAAACACTGCTGATCATCGTGTTCAGAACGATGCAAACCGATATGATCATGGGAATCAAGATGTTGGGCACACCACTGTAGTTCAGGGCATCGGCGGCATGATAGAGGTGGACCCCGTCGGCTCCCCCGCTCAAAAGCAGCATACCGAACCGATCGCTCAACCCCCGCATCACCGAATCGTCGATAACGGAAGCATCCGCCCGCACGGATACGGCCTTGAGTTTTCCACCGGCTGCCATCAATGTTCGGTAGGGGAAAATGACCGTCAAGGAAGCTGGAATGTGGGTGTAGCGACTCTGGAAACTCCGAATCTCTTCCCCCGATTCCATCGCCTCCACTTCTGCTTCGCTCATTTCTTCCGGCTGCTCCCTCGGAAAAATCACCGGCGTCCAGGGCTCCCCGTCCAGATCCGTCCATCGTTCGAAAGCCGCCTCAGAAAACACGCCCTTGACATCGAAGACCATCCCCCAGATGACGACACTGCTACCCTGGGGCCGGCCGGGAGTCATCCCCAATTCCCGAGCCGTACGCTCCGAAATCAGGACGGCTTGCCGATCCCCGGCCTCAAACCACTTGCCGCCGACGAGCACTTCCGGTATCCGCTCGGGAGGCAAGGCCTGCTCCGAAAGACCGATGGCTGCCTGGGCTTCGAAAACACGACCCCGACTGGTCACTGGAATACGCAGGGCACGGGTACGGTCCTGCCCCTCCAGCCAGATCCGGGGCGAAACCACCCGATCGCCGCCACCGAATGCGGCCTCCAGCACCGGTAGGCAGGTCTGGGGCAAGTCCTGCCATCCAGGAACCTTGGCCATCATTCCCGAATAGGGGGTATGATCCGCCACCCGAACCCGATGATAGAGCCGGACGGATTTGGCCGTCGTAAAACTCATGATGGTAAAGGTCAGAATGACCAGGGTGATGCAGGTCAGGGCCGTCCGGATGGGCCGCCTTCTCAGGTTGCTCACTCCCAGCAGAAAGGCGGCAGCAAAGGCCTTCCAGCGGCTGAGATCGGCGTCGAGATGGGAAGAGGCCTTTTTCTGAAAGCGCGTCATTTCCGCCTCGAACCGCACGAAGAGAATCACGGTCACCATGGCCGACAACCCGATGATGAAAAATGCGAGAATCACAACGACCGGGCTGTAGGCCAGTCGGAATGCCGGATGGACCAGATAGACCACACAGATCAGAGCGATCAGGATGGCAAGGAACGCCAGAATACGGTAGTAAATATTCACAAGCCCCAACACCAACCGCTCGAAGCAAAAAGCGAAAGGTACGAAAAGCGCGATGTAGAAGAGCACACCAAAGAGCACGTCCTTCTGGGTCTTCTCGACATCGTCGTAAACACGAGCCGCAAGCGACCAGGCGGTCGCGGCCGCTCCCTGAAAACGATCATAGACCCTCGCCTGAAGGGCCTCTTTGGCTTCCGCAAGCGCCCGTTTGCCTTCCGCCCGCATTCGGTCGATCTGGTCGCTGACGATACCGTGGAATTGCAGGTTGTCGATACGTGGCTCCAGCAGCGCCCACATATCTTCCGCCGTCCGAAAAGCCGTCCGGGATATGGTCGGCCAGTCGTCGATCCGGTATCCAACCCCTTCCGGATGTTCGGCTCCGGCATGGGTCAGAATGCATTTCTTGCGGATGATGGAATCCGACAGCAACACTTTCATCCGGGTTCCCGGTTCGAGAAAGACCGAGGTCAAGACGGAGGATCGGGTATCGATCCGACTGAACCAGTATTTCAGCGGCGGAGCCTCCCTACGGGCATCCAGGAGCTGAATCTTGGTCAGGTAGCGGAAATTACGCGGATCGATCAGGTTGAACAGGGTGGTTTGACGACAGCCGAACATGACAAGATCCGTCTGCATGTTCAGCCGGTCCATCTTGATCCGGTAGGCATTCTTTCCGGTCTTCTCCTTGTCGACGGCCCACAACACCCGACCGTCCCTCGGATCGAACCGGTATCCTTCGAGAATTACCTTGTCAAGCACATGCCGCTTGTCCGCCACCCCATGCAGGAAAAAGGCGCCCGTTGCATCGACCATGGCATGGATGCGGGTAAGCCCCTGAAAGGCAAGGATGACACTTCCAGGCGCTGGCTGATCCGCAAACAATTCCCCATGACGGATGAACTTCGCCTGGCCCCGCACCGAGGCAAATCCGTTTTGGGGCAGCTCCTCTCCGTGGAGGGCCTGTGCCTCCGAAAGCGAAAGCAGCAAGCGGACGACTTCTTCGGCCTGCCTCCGGGCGAACCCCCAGTCGACATAACCGGGAATGTCTTCCGGTGTTCCCCACCGAAAGCGGACATCCGAAACGGTGGCAAGGCTCAACCCCAAATATCCGGCCAACGCACTCACTTCCCCGCCCAAAGCCGGTCGATCCGGCAGATAGCCCTGCCGGGAGACAAGCCGTTCGGGCCTCAGGGTGTCCTGATACAGCGTCAACCCGAGCCGCTCTGCATCGGCCCGCATCCGCTCATCGATCGTCTGATAGACGGCCGTCCGATTGATCTGGGCCTTCAGTGGATAATGATATCCCTGATGGAACGCGCCGAATCCAAGGCCATGACTCGAGAGATGCAGCGACACGACAGCTGCCACCTCACGGGTGTTGACGAAGGAGCGGGTATCCTGACTCGAATCGACGATACGCTGTCGCAGCATCGCATCTGCCAAAACGGCTCGCTGGCGTTGAAGCACCTGAGGCAACAGACTTCGAACCACGGCCTTTTCGTCATCGTCCATATCTGCAATGTTCTGCCGCCAACCGGTCTGTCGCAATTTCAGGCGTTCTTCCGCAAGCAGACGGATCGTTTCCTCCGATCCGCCCCCTTCCAGCCGAAGCCGCATCAACTCCCGCGAAATCGTATCCACCCGGGTTTTGATTTCTTCGGAAACGGCCTGTTGCACCAGAAAAGCCTCGGACGGATCGGCCGGTGCCTCAAGGTCACCTTCCGATTCCATCCATCGGCGTATGGATGCGACGGTTTTCTTCGTGTCCCGAACCAAGTCCCGGGCGGCCTTCTTTTCACTGCGCAATGACTTGGGGGAGGCACGGATACTCCAGACGAATTCCCGCATCCCGGCAAGCCCCTGGCTGTGACCGCTGGTGGCCACCAGAAGGACCGATCGGGCCGGCGGCGACCGTTTCAGGGTTCTTGCCAGCTCAAGAAGCGTTGCAATGCCGCAGGCTTCGTCGGCTCCCGGCGAAAGTCCCGCTACACGGGGCGTGCTGTCGTAGAATGCCTCGACAACGACAAGCTCCTCCGAAAGACGCTCGTCCGTCCCCGGAACGAGGCAGTAAACATTTTCGGCTGTGATCTGTTTCCAGAACTCGGTATTGTGAAGCGTCACGGCAGGAAGGACGACACCCTCGGGTACATCTTCATAAGCTCCGAAGAGGGCTTTCGCCTCGGCCGTCGTCATCCAAAAACGGGGAAAATGAAACGGGGTCAGCTCGATCTTGTCTTCGAACACGAACCGTCCCCCCGAACCGTCGGAAATATAAATGACGGCTCTGGCTCCCAAATCGGCAGCCTGAACCCAAGAGGCACCGGAGTCGAGATGCATCAGCAGGATGGCACCCTCGATGGGTTTGCCGTTCATTTGGGAAAGGTCGCCCCGGCCGACATACACCAGCGGACCGGAGAGTCCTTCCGGACCGATGGCCTGAGGGGCAATGATGTTTCCATGAAAGGCGTGAAGGGGGTGCGTTCGGCCGGTTTCGGGAATCAGAAGCCGGCACTCTTCCTGGAGTATGACCGGAACTGCATACCGATGGACACCGATTTCCCGGTGCCCGGCCGCTTCAAAGCGGGTTTGGATATAGGCGGAAGCCTTTTCGCATCCAGGCGTTCCCGTGCTTCTGTCCTGCAGGCCGGAAAAGATCAGCACATCGGCCTGAAAATCGCTGACATCCGCAGCGCTTCCCTCTCTTCCGGAAACCGTCATGAATCCTACCGAAAGGAGCAGGAACAGCAATGTCGTGTTCCTTCGATGCCGCCGCATGCTCACGCCTTCCGCACCATGTCGATCTGACCAATCGATATGTTCAGATCGTCCCGGTTCTCGATGCGGTCTACCAAGCCGTCCCGGATCCAGATGACCTGGTCCGATACATTGAGCATCTTGATGTCGTGGGTCGCGGAGATCACTGTAACGCCCCTTTCCTTGCTGAGGGTTTTGAGCAAGGTGATGATTTGCTCCCCTGTAGACAGGTCGAGGTTTCCCGTGGGCTCGTCCGCCAGAACGATCACCGGATCGTTGGCAAGCGCCCGGGCGATGGCCACCCGCTGCTGCTGCCCTCCTGAAAGCTCGAAGGGTTTGTGGTTGAACCGCTCACCAAGGCCGACCAGCTCAAGCAGCATCCGCCCCTTCTGCACGGCGTCGTCTTCGTTCATGCCTGCAAAGATCATCGGCAGGGTGACGTTTTCGATGGCCGTCATCACTTGAATGATGTTGAAGGTCTGAAAGATGTACCCGATCTTGCGACATCGCAGCCATGCCAGTTCATAGGCATCCAGCTGGGCGATATCGACCTCGTCGATGAACACCCGGCCTGTCGATGGTTTGTCGAGTCCTCCGATCATGTTGAACAGGGTGGTCTTGCCCGAACCCGACGGCCCCATGATAGAAATATAGTTTCCCGCGGCAATATCGAGATTGATTCCCTTCAGAGCCTGAACCTCGACCTTGCCGAGCCTGAAGGTCTTGGTGACTGCGGAGACCCGGACAATGTTGCGAACGGGTTCGTTCAGCTGTTCTGGCATAATGTCCTTCGCAGCATTTCGAGTGCGGTCATGGCGAACATCTGTTTGTTCGCCTCACGATTGGCATACCGGAATCTAAAGGACCGGGTGGAGCTGCCTTCCGGGGTCGCGATGCAGATCCACACGAACCCGACCGGCTTTTCGGGCGTTCCCCCGTCAGGGCCGGCGATCCCGCTGGTGGCAAGCCCATAGTCGGCACCCGACATCCGACGTATCCCTTCGGCCATTTCCCGAACGACAGGCTCGGAGACAGCACCATGACTGCAAAGGGTTTCGGGGGATACGCCGAGCATTCGGGTCTTGGCTTCATTCGCATAGGTCACCGCAGCCGACAGAAAATATCGGGAGCTTCCGGGGACATTCGTGATCCAGTGGGAAATCAGTCCGCCCGTACAGCTTTCGGCAACGGCCAGTGTCGCTTCCCGCCCCACCAGGAGCCGGCCGATCACCTCCGGCATGGACTCCCCACTATCCGAAAACACCCGCCCACCCAACCGTTCCTCCACCCATTCTGAGGCTTCCCTACTTCGGGCTTCCAGTTTCCGGCGGTCCAGACCTTCGAGATACAACTTGATCTGCACTTCCGGAAATCGGGCACGATACCCCAAGCGAATGTCTGGAAAGGCCGCCTCGAAGCCTGTGAGTTTTTCCGCAGTCATCGATTCGCCGTATCCAAAGCTCGACAGGGTCGTCACGATTCGAATCGGCCTATTTGTTGAGCCGAGAAGGGTGTCAATCTTCGGTAGGACACTTTCCCGAAGCATGCGCTTCATTTCCAGCGGAACCCCTGGCAGAAAGAAAAATCGGCATTTCCCAATGATCAGGTGGAATCCCGGCGCAGAACCGATGGGATTGTCGATTCGTTCGGCAGACTCGGGCAGAAGCGCCTGTTTACGGTTGTTGTCTCCCATCGGCCTTCCGATGCGATCGAAAAAGGCCTCGATTTGGCGAAGGGCTTCCGGATCGAGCACGAGGGAAACACCGGATGCGCGGGCGGCCGCCTCGGCGGATAAATCGTCGGATGTCGGTCCAAGCCCGCCGGTCACGACGGCGATGTATGAACGGGATCCGATCTCCTGCAGAACCGCCGTCAGTTCGCTCAGATCGTCCCCGACCGTGAGATGCCGTGAAACCCGCACCCCTATGCCTTCCAGTTCCTGGGCGATATAGGCCGAATTGGTATCCACCAGGGTACCGGTTCGGATTTCATCGCCCGTCGACAAAATTTCAGCGATCATATTCCTGCCTCTTGCGGCTCTGCTTCAACTCGATCCATTTGTCGAGCCGCTCCTTCACCTGCCGTTCATATCCACGATTCGAAGGTACATAGAACCGTCGTCCGATCAATGAATCCGGAAGATACTCCTGCGGAACCCAGGCATCGGGGTGATCGTGTGCATACCGGTAGTCCCTGCCGTACCCGAGACCGGCCATGAGTTTGGTGACTGGATTGCGGATATGAAGCGGCACGGGAAGAGATCCGCTTTCCCGAACGGTCTCTTTCACCCGGTTATGGGCCTCGTAGAGCTTGTTGCTTTTCGGGGCCGTTGCCAGATAAACGGCTGCCTGAACGAGGGCGAGATCTCCTTCCGGATGTCCGAGAAACCGGAAGGCATCCATGGCGTTCAGGGCCACATCGAGGGCGAAGGGATCGGCGATCCCGACATCCTCGGATGCAAATCGCACCATTCGCCGAGCGATATACAGCGGGTCTTCGCCGGAAGCCATCATTCGTTCCAGCCAGTAGATCGCCGCATCCGGATCGCTGCCGCGCAGGCTTTTGTGAAAGGCGGAGATGAGGTTGTAGTGTTCTTCTCCGGACTTGTCGTAATGCAGAAGCTTTTTCTGGACGATCGGCTCCAGGTCGGGCAAATCCACTGGATGATCCGAGGTGCCGATACCCGCCGGAAGGGTGGTCGCGACCGTTTCCAGAAGATTCAGGGCAAACCGGGCATCCCCATCCGCCATGGCGGCCAGCGCGGAAACCGCCCTGTCTGTCAATGAAATCCCCTGACCCCCGATTCCCCGTTCGACATCGCCGATGGCTCTTCGCAAAACCACCTCGATGTCGGATGCCGTCAGCCGGTGCAGCACCAATAGGGTACACCGGGACATCAGGGCCGGAATCACCTCGAAAGATGGATTTTCCGTTGTCGCCCCGATCAGGACGATTCTTCCGGATTCCACATGAGGCAGGAAGGCATCTTGCTGGGCCTTGTTGAATCGGTGGATTTCATCCACGAACAAAATGGTCCGCAACCCCTGCCGATGGTGTTCTTCGGCCTGTTCGATGACCGCCCGAATGTCTTTGACGCCAGCCAGAACGGCAGAAAAGTGAATGAAGCGGCTGCTGGTCTCCCGGGCGATGATGCGTGCCAGGGTAGTCTTTCCCACACCGGGCGGACCCCAGAAAATCATGGAAAACACGAGATCCTTTTCGACCGCTTTGGCGATCAACCCATGATCGCCCAGGATATGCCTCTGCCCGACGAATTCGGCCAGCGAGACCGGCCGCATGCGTTCAGCCAGGGGCTGCAGGATGGATTCATCCGGCTTTTTCACGCTCTTTCCTTCTACCCGATCTTTCCCGGAACATCAACCGGATCGGTGTCATATCGAGCCCGAATTCCTGGCGAATCTGGTTGATGAGAAAGCGCTCGTAGGAGAAATGAACGCCTTCGGGACAATTCACGAAAGCGACGAAGCTGGGAGGCCGGGTGTGGACCTGCGTCATGTAAAAGAATTTCAGTCGCTTGCCCCGATAGAGCGACGGCTCCCGTTTGGCCATCGCCTTCTCCAGCATCCGATTCACGGCTGCAGTCGTCAGTCGTGTCGTGTATTGACGATAGAGAATGTCCACCAGCGGAAAGATACTACCGACCCGCTGTCCTGTTTTGGCGGAAACGGTCAGCACAGGTGCGAACTGCAGGAATTTGGCCGCATCCCGAAGCTTGTCGGTCATGCTGCGGACCGTATGGACGCTTTTGTCGACGAGGTCCCACTTGTTCCACAGAAAGATACATCCGCACCCTCTTTCTGCCGCATATCCGGCGATGTGAACATCCTGATCCGTCACACCGACCGCTGCATCCAGAACGACCAGTGCGATGTCGCAGCGCTCAAGGCTCTGAAGGGACTTGATGATGGAGAGTTTTTCGATCTTCTCCTCGACCTTGGCCTTACGACGAATGCCGGCCGTATCCATCAGCAGATATTGGCTTTCGCCCTTCCGAAATAGGATATCGATGGCATCTCGGGTCGTTCCAGGGACATCGCTCACCAGAAGGCGGTTTTGTCCCACGATCCGATTGATCAAGGAGCTCTTGCCGACATTGGGTTTGCCGACAACGGCAATCCGGATGATCGCTGCATCGGTCTCATCGGGCTGCTCGAGGATAGCGTCCCGGCCCGATGGAAACAGCCCGACCAAGTGATCGAGAAAGTCACCGACACCGTAGCCGTGTTCGGCAGACACGGGGAACATCGGCTCGACACCGAGTTCGTAGAACTCGTTCAGGTGGATTTCTTTCAGAGGATCATCGATTTTGTTAACGACGATAACCAATCGGCATGACTGGGCACGCAGCAACCGGATCATGTCGTCATCATAAGGCGATACCCCGTATTTCCCGTCGAGGATCAACACCACCACATCCGATTCGGAAACGGCCTGAATGACCTGGGAGCGGATGAGGGGCGCAAACGGATCGGTGTCTTCGGAGAGGAATCCCCCCGTATCGACGACGGTAAAGGAGACGTCGTTCCATCGGGCTTCACCGAAATGTCGGTCTCGCGTGACACCGGGGCGGTCGTCCACGAGTGCGTTTCGGGTCCGAGTCAGGCGGTTGAACAGAGTGGATTTGCCCACATTGGGCCTGCCGACAAGAGCGACAACGGGTTGCATGGGTACCTCTTGGGAGGACAGAAGACAAAAAAATGAGGAGTGACTCCGGTTTATCAGGAGCGGGGATGTCACCCCCTTTTCGTCATTTGATCTAACAATCCATGACGATGGTCTCTCCAAAAATCAGGCACTCTCTCTTGACCCGCAGGAGGGCGGGTGGTGTTTTGCGAAGCAGCGGAAACTGCTTATAGCAGCAAGCTCGAAAGGCTTCCTCAGCCACCCCGCTTATTCCTGGCATTTACAAAAAGCACGGGAAAGGCGACTTTTTGCGAGTCCATCAGGGCGGATCCAGGTGAGAACGGATAGCCTGTATCTGTCTTCTATCCTATCGGATATGGCTTCTGGGTTGCAACATGAGAATTGATGGAGTCGCAAAAAGTCAGGCCCTCTCATTTGACCCGCAGGAAGGCGGGTGAATTTTGCTCAGCAGCGGAAAAACTCAGCAGCCCGAGCTCGTAGGATCGGGCGGATGGCCAAAATGCAAAGAATGGTTTGC
>JBFMBE010000054.1:0-20453 GCA_040755275.1 Thermodesulfobacteriota bacterium
GTTTGCTGTCTGGCCATCCGTCCGATCCTACGAGATCGGGCGGCTGAGTTTTTTCGCAGCAGCGAAAAAGGTTCCCCAGTCACCCCGCGACTCGACAGAGACTTCCTGACTTTTTGCGACGCCATCAACCTTCATACAACGTATGCCGTTTTGGATCGAAGGCTTCACGAACGGCTTCTCCGATGAAGGTTACGGCCGTCAGGGTAACGATCATGGCGGTGATGACGGATCCGACGATCCACCAGGAGTCGAAGTTTTCCCATCCTTGCTGCAGCAACTCCCCCCAGGACGGCGTGGGCGCTGGAAGACCGAATCCGAGGTAGTCGAGAGCCGTCAGGGCGACGATCCCGCCGGAAATGGAAAACGGAACGAAGGTGACGATGACCGACAGGGTGTTGGGCAGAATATGGCGGAAAACGATCCGCAGGTGGCCTGCGCCGAGCGCCCTTGCGGCCAAAACGTATTCCCTGGCCTTTTCCTTGTAAGTGGCCGTTCGCATGACCCAGGTGATGCCGACCCATCCAAAAACGACCATGATGAGAATCAGCATCGAAACGCTTGGAACCGTCAAAGAAGCGAGAATGATGATGATGTACAGGACGGGAACGTTCGACCAGATTTCAATCAAGCGTTGGAACATCAAATCGAACCATCCGCCAGCATATCCCATGGCGCAGCCGATGGCGATACCGATGCCGTAATTGGCTGCCGTCAGCAGCAGCGAGAAGACAATGGCCGTTCGGAACCCGTAGACGAGTCGAGCCAGCACATCCCTGCCGGTGATGTCGGTTCCTAGGAAGTGGCGCTCCTCTATGGAGGGGGGGAAGGGGGGGTAACTATCCGGTTTCAAATCATTTTCAAACGGATTGTAGGGAACGGGCGGCAGCAGAACGAAATCTTCCGCCCGCCGGCTTTCGAACAGTCGTTTGAGCTCCCGGTAATTGGTTTCGTAATCGTAGCCGAGTCCGAAGGTCGATCCAGGGATCATGTCGCCGTAAGTGGGAAAAAACCACCGGTCTTGATATCGCACGATCAGAGCCCGGTTGTTCACGAATAGCTCTGCAACGAGACAAAAGCCGACTAGAAGAGAGATGAAGATCAGCGACCAGTAGCCGCGTCGGATAGAAACGAAACGACGCCAGATGAGACGGGTCTGGGCGGAAACGGAGATCTTCATTCGAAGGATACCCTTGGATCGACGACGGCCACACAGATATCGGAGAGAATGTTGCCGATCATGAACAGAAGGGAGGAAATGACGAGAATGCCCATGACCACCGGATAGTCCCGATCCATGACGGCTTCATAACCGAGAAGGCCCATGCCGTTGATGTTGAATACCTTCTCGATGAGGAACGATCCCGAAAGTACGACCGATATATTGTTTCCAAAGCTGGTGGCGATCGGAACGAGGCTGTTTCGAAAGGCGTGTCTGAAGACGGCCTGCTTGAAGGAGAGGCCCTTGGCCATGGCAGTCCGCATATAGTCCGCTGCTAGATGGTCCATGAGGCTGTTTTTCATGAGAAAGGTCAGCACCGAAAAGGAACCGGCGACATAAGCCGCAAGCGGCAGGACCGTATGCCAGAGAATATCCGCGGCTTTTTGGATCCGGGTGAAGTCTTCGAAATCGTCGCTGGTCAACCCACCCAAGGGGAATATCTCCCAGGTCGAAGCGAAGAGCAGCAGCAGGAGAACACCGATGACCCAGCCGGGGACGGCGTGTCCGACAAAAACCACGATGGACGAGACGTTGTCAAAACCGCTCTTGTGCCGAATCGCTTTGGCGATACCGAGTGGAATACAGATGCCATAGGTGAGAAACAGGGAAAACAGACCGAAATAGAGTGAGATGGGGATACGTTCCCGGATCATGTTCCAGACCGGCTCATAATAGCGGGTGGATGTTCCCAAATCTCCCCGGAGCACCTTGCCCATCCACAGGATATAGCTTTCCCATACAGGCTTGTCGAAGCCGTAATAGGCCTTGAGCTGGGCGATTTGATCTGCCGACAGGGGCTGGCTGCCGGGCTGGGACATCGACCCGGAGCGGGCGCCGGCCTGGCCAGTTTTCATGCGCTGAGCTTCGAGCATCATCCGCTCGACCGGTCCGCCGGGTACAAATCGGGTGACGGCGAACACGACAAGGGTGATGCCGATGAAGGTCGGCAAAATCAGAACGAGTCGGCGAGCGATATATCGGATCATGTAACCCTTTCGATATCGCCTATCTTCCGCTTCCGCATACCCATCCTCATGTCCATTTCAGATGGCGCCATTTTAAGCCTGATGGCGTCGCAAAAAGTCGCTGACCACCGATTTTCCTTCAAAGCCGGGCCTCCAGCAGGAGGGCGGTGTTTTGCGAAGCAGCGGAAACTGTTTGAAGCAGCCGGAGATCGCTGGATCGGGCGGACGCAATTCATTGATATTGATTTGAAAAACAGCTTGTTGGAACCCAACAACCCATTCTTTTCATTTTAGCCAGCCGCTAGATCCTACGAGATCGGGCAGCTGAGTTTTTTCGCAGCAGCGAAAAAGCTTCCCCAGTCACCACGCGACTCGACAGAGACTTCCTGACTTTTTGCGAGCGCCTCAAGCCTGTACCCCTTCCAACTTCCAGGCGGTGCTGTGGAGGGGTCTGGCGAATGTCCAGCGCTCTTCGAACTTTACCGGCTCGGTGTTGCTTCCGGATACGATTTCTCCGGTCGTCTCATGGACGGTGTAATCGAGGAGGTTTGCCAAAAACTGCAAGGTGATATACACTTCGTTGCCCTCGATACCGGCATCCACGATATCGATCTTCCGAACGGCGATGTTTTCGAGTTTGTTGATGAGTTTGCGGTTCTTCAGGTCCTCCATGGTCGCCAGGTATTCGGATTTGAGTTGATCTCCCAGAAGTCCGAGAACTGGAGTAAGATCCCGACGCATCCAAGCGGCCTGCAACCTAAAGAACACATCCTGGGCGATTTCCTTGAAACGCTCCGGATTGAAATCGGGCTCCGTCTGTCGGATGATCCGAAACGTCTCTGAAATGGTATCGAATTCCGTAACGGGGGTTCCGAAGCCGGGAACAGGCGGGGGTGGGGTGCCCTCCGTACCGAAAACGTTCGCAAAGGGCGTTCGGTTGCCGCCTGTCGAGTTCTTGATAAACCGCTTGTAGAGGAAATAACCCAGTCCGCCCAACAGCAACAGCTCGATCAGACCGATGCCGCTTCCTCCAAATCCTCCGCCGTAGCCATAACTGGGTCTGCTGAAAAGCATGCCGCCGATCATGCCGCCCAGCAGGCCGCCGCCTAGCCCACGCCAAAAGCTGCTTCCCCCGGAATCGGGCATGCTCCGCGTGAATCCACCTCCTGGAGGCGGCGGTGGTGGGGTCGATCGGGAAGGAGAGGATGGGGTGGAAAATGTTTTGCTTCCAGAACCTCCGGATCCGCCATATGAACGTCCTCCGGAGCCGACCCGGGCAAAGGTGTCGTCTACTACCCACAAGAACGTGGCCAGAATGGCCAAAACAATCATCGCCATGAGCAGTGTGGATTTGAATTGCATTTGAACCTCCTTATCTGAAAAAGGGTTATGGCGGCAAGTCTCTGAAGATATCGTGATGAAGTCGGAAAAAGTGGATATCCACCCATTGTCTTGCCATGACGGACCGCCGGCAGGAAGGTGGATGATGTATTGCAAAGTATGGGAAACTCTTTGAAGCAGCCGGATCTCGATGGATCAGCCTAACTTCGGCCAGTTTCTTCTGATCAACAATAGGTTGCATTACAGGGAATCATCGTTTCTGTTTTGGCCATCTGCCCGATCTCGTAGGATGGGCCGGATAGCCAAACAATGAATACAGGAACATGAAATCGCAATGACTTGTTTTTCAATGTCCATTCGTTCTAGCACGTCCGCTGCTGAGCAAAATTCACCCGCCTTCCTGCGGGTCAAATGAGAGTGCCCGACTTTTTGCGATTCCATCATACCATATTTTCCACAAAAAGAAATCGGCTTCTCTTCCCGCTTTTCCAGCGTTTGGTTCAACATCATTTTTGATTGACAAACCGAACTGTCCCAATTATATCTGACCCCTGATTCTTTTAGAATAGACACGGCTTTTGCCTGCCCTTTGACATACCCTCAATCCATCGAGAGGAGGTGAATTCTGGAGACCGGATCGATCAAACCTTGAACCCTGAACGGATGGATACGGATCAATATCAATTTTGAATGGAGGTAAAACGATGGCAAAACATGCTACCCCTTTGTTGGACCAGCTTGAAAGCGGGCCGTGGCCGAGTTGGGTGTCCGACCTCAAGCAGGAAGCGGAAAACAGAGCGAAGAACCCAAAAGGCGTTGAATTTCAGATTCCCGTTGATGTTGTCGATGATGTGTTGGGGCTGATGGAACTGACCTATGTTCACAAGAGAACTCACTGGAAACACGGTGGCATCGTGGGCGTTTTCGGTTACGGCGGCGGCGTCATCGGTCGATACTGTGACCAGCCGGAAATGTTTCCGGGTGTGGCTCATTTCCATACCATTCGTGTCAACCAACCCGGCGGCAAGTTTTATACCACCGAATACCTTCGCCAACTCTGCGATCTGTGGGAATTCCGCGGCAGTGGTTTGACCAACATGCATGGTTCAACGGGGGACATCATTTTCCTCGGAACCACCACCCCTCAGCTCGAAGAAATCTTCTATGAACTGACGCACAACCTGAATCAGGACCTGGGCGGCTCCGGATCGAACCTGCGTACTCCCTCCGACTGTATCGGTGAAGCACGATGCGAATATGCCTGTTACGACACCCAGGCACTGTGCTATGCCCTGACCATGGAATATCAGGATGAGCTTCACCGCCCGGCCTTCCCCTATAAGTTCAAGTTCAAGTTCGACGGCTGCCCGAACTGCTGCGTTGCCTCCATTGCACGTGCGGACCTTTCCTTCATCGGTCTGTGGCGGGATGCCATCAAGATCGATCAAAAAGCCGTTCAGGCCTACATCGGCGGAGAACTCAAACCCAACGCCGGTGCTCATGCCGGTCGCGACTGGGGCAAATTCGACATCCAGAAGGAAGTTCTCAATCTGTGTCCCACCAAATGCATGTGGATGGATGGCGACAAACTGGTCATCGACGACAAGGAATGCAACCACTGCATGCATTGCATCAACGTCATGCCCAGGGCACTGAGAATCGGTGACGATCGCGGCTTGGCGATTCTGGCAGGTGCCAAGGCACCCATCCTCGATGGTGCACAGATGGGCTCTTTGCTGGTTCCGTTCATCAAGGTGGAAGATCCCTATGATGAAATCAAGGAAGTCATCGAGAACATCTGGGATTGGTGGATGGAAGAAGGCAAGAACCGAGAACGCTTGGGCGAACTGATCAAACGTCAGGGCTTCCAGAAGATGCTTGAAGTCACCGGCATCGATCCGATGCCGCAGCATGTCCAGGAACCGCGTCACAATCCGTATATCTTCTGGAAAGAAGAGGAAGTCGAAGGCGGCTGGCAGCGCGACATCAAAGAATTCCGCAAATATCATCAGCGATAGGGGGTGGCGACCATGGCATTCATTTCATCTGGATACAATCCTGAAAAACCGATGGAAGACCGGATCACCGATATCGGTCCGCGTCATTTCGAAGAGTTCTATCCGCCGGTCATCAAGGCCAACAAGGGTAAGTGGCTCTATCACGAAATTCTGGAACCCGGTGTTTATGTTCACGTCTCCGAAACCGGTGATGAAGTCTATACGGTGCGTGCAGGCGGTGCCCGTTTGATGAGCATTACGCACATCCGGGAAATCTGCGAAATCGCCGATAAATATTGTGACGGATACCTGCGGTTCACCACCCGGAACAACATCGAGTTTCTGACGCCCAGCAAGGAAACCGCTTATGCGCTGAAGGCAGATCTCGAAAGCCGGAAGTTTGCTGCCGGCAGTTTCAAGTTCCCGGTCGGTGGAACCGGTGCAGGCATTACGAACATCGTTCACACCCAGGGTTGGATTCACTGCCACACCCCGGCTACGGACGCCTCCGGTCCCGTCAAGGCGACCATGGATGTTCTCTTCGACGATTTCAAGAACATGAGACTTCCGGCACATCTGCGTGTATCCCTGGCCTGCTGTCTGAACATGTGCGGTGCCGTGCATTGTTCCGATATCGCCATTCTCGGCTATCACCGCAAGCCGCCGATGATGGACCATGAATACCTCGACAAGATGTGCGAAATTCCGCTGGCCGTAGCTGCCTGCCCCACGGCGGCCATCCGTCCCTCCAAGGTGGAATATGAAGGCAAGACTTACAACTCCGTCGCAGTCAAGCAGGATCGCTGCATGTTCTGCGGTAACTGCTATACGATGTGCCCCTCCATGCCATTGGCAGATGCGGAAGGTGACGGCATCGTCCTGATGGTCGGCGGCAAGGTCTCCAACCGCATCAGCCGTCCGACCTTCTCGAAGGTTGTTGTCGCATTCATTCCGAACGAACCCCCTCGATGGCCCACCACGACGGCCACCATCAAACGGATCGTCGATGTGTATGCCGCCAACGCCAATAAGTATGAACGGTTGGGCGAATGGGCCGAACGGATCGGTTGGGAGCGGTTCTTCGAAAAATGCGAGCTGCCCTTCACCCATCATCTCATCGATGATTTCCGTGATCCGGCGTATTACACCTGGAGACACACCACACAGTTCAAGTTCTAAAACTTCCGTCCGCCCGACTCGAATCGTCGGGCGGACAACTCAGAGAAAAGGGCAAGATTATGGATAAAGAAGCGGCCAAGAAAGCCATCGTCGAGTTTTTGCAGAGCAAGGCAAAATCCAAATCGAAATTCTATCTCAAAGATTTCTACGCGGTTCTTCCCGACGAAAAGAATCGGGATGTCAAGAATCTCGTCAACGAGATGGTGAAAGACGGCATTCTCGAGTACTGGTCGAGTGGCAGCACCACGCTGATCGGTCTCAAGGGAGCCGGAAAACAGGCTGCGGCAGAGGACGAGGCGTAAAGCCGACTCACCCTTTTCATGCAACCTCCCACGAAAGTGTCGTATCCCAGGCTGATTTTGACAGCCCTTGGGGGTGGTGCCGGCAAGACCACTCTGACGATTGGGATTATCGGTGCCCTGAAATCCCTGGGACGATCCGTTTCCCCCTTCAAAAAGGGGCCGGATTACATTGATGCGGGCTGGCTTGCCCTTGCGGCAGGCCGGCCATGCTACAACTTAGACTCCTACCTGCTTCGCCCCGATATCATTCTTTCATCATTTCAAGCACATGCCCAGTCGGATGGAATCGCTGTCATCGAAGGAAACCGCGGCCTGTATGACGGTATCGACATGGAGGGATCGACCAGCACGGCCGAACTGGCCAAACTCCTCCAAGCGCCTGTCATCCTGTGTCTCGATTGCACGAAAACCACACGAACGGTTGCCGCCGCCGTGTTGGGATGCCAAATGTTCGATCCGGAAACACCGATCCAGGGAGTGATCCTGAACCGTACGTCCGGAAAACGACACGAACGGATGGTGCAAAAGAGTATTGAATACCATTGCGGCATACCGGTACTAGGGGCTTTGCCGCGGCTCGACGAGCAGCGGTTTCCCGAGCGGCATATGGGGCTTGTTCCTACAGCCGAACATCCCTGGGCCCAGCAATCCGTTGAGGAGGCAACGAGGCTTGCCACCACCCATCTCGATCTCAAATGGATCCTCGAGTTGTCTGAAGCGGCGCCTGCACTACCGCCTGCTTCTCCCCTGCCCAAATGCGATGGCGGATCCGTCGAGAACGATTCGAACGTCGCCGTCCACCAGGCATCCCGTTCGCCGGTAAGGATCGGTGTTTTCCGGGACAGCGCCTTTCAGTTCTATTATCCCGAAAATCTCGAGGCGCTGGAACGCTGCGGAGCAACACTCGTTTTTCTGAGCGCCCTCGATGAGACATCTCTGCCGGACGTGGATGCGCTCTACATCGGCGGCGGATTTCCGGAAACCCATGCCGAGCGGCTTGCAGCAAACACTTCCTTCCGATCCTCCCTCCGAACATGTGCCGAAGAAGGCCTTCCCATCTATGCCGAATGCGGTGGGCTCATGTATCTTGGGGAATCGCTGCTGATCCGGGATGTCCGCTATCCGATGGCAGGTGTTCTGCCTATCGTATTCGGTCTGTTCAAGCGACCTCAGGGACATGGCTATACCGAAATGGTTGTCGATCGACCCAACCCTTTCTTTCCGGAGGGAACTGTGCTTAAAGGGCACGAGTTCCATTATTCGAAGGCCATCGAATGCCCGGAGGGGCAAACGGTGTTTGCCATGAGACGCGGCAGCGGCCTTATCGGAGATCGGGATGGATTCTGTATCCGCAACACGGTTGCCACATATACCCATATCCATGCCTTGGGAACGCCGCAATGGGCGCCGTCGCTCATCCGAAACGCTCTGGTCCATCGGAATAGGCGGATGTCCCACTCCCATGAAAACGGCTGAGGATCCGTATCGTTTTCTATCCGGCGTATACGATTCTTTTGTAGGACCTGCCCTCCAGCGTGTCCGAAACCACTGCCTCGATTTCATTCCACCATCTGTAGGAACGCCCGTTCTGGATATCGCTTGCGGAACCGGTCTGTTTCTGAGCGATATCGCCTGCCGCTACCCTCATCATCGATTGTATGGCATTGACATGTCCCGGAGCATGTTGGACAAAGCCATCCGGAAGCCCTACGATGCGTCCATCCTGTGGATCCGGGGCGATGGCGGCCAAAGCCCCTTTCCGTCGGAAACCTTTGCGATTGTCACCGTCATCTATGCCCTGCATGAAATGGAACCGGCAAGCCGCCTCCGGGTATTGCGGGAAGCAGGAAGGATATTGTGGAAAACGGGATGGCTTCTGGCTGTGGATTATGATGTGGAGAGCTTTCGGGGGGAAGGATGGAAGCGGGTTTCTTCATGGGGAACCCATCTGGTGGAACGGATTGCAGGCAGGGATCACTATCGCCACTTCCGACATTTTCTGAAAAAAGGTGGGCTGGTACCGCTTGTAGAGGGTGCCGGCTTTTCGGTGATCGAAAACCGGCACGTCGAAGGTCAGCAGGCTCGGATGGTCTTGGCCCAAAAGAGTACGATGTGATCACTCCACATGTTCGCGATCATCAATGGGTACATATTCCTGTACGGTGTTTCCGATATAGATCTGTCTCGGCCGACTGAGGCGCCATCTCGGGTCATCGAGGCTTTCCTTCCATTGGGCGATCCAGCCGGGAAGCCGACCGATGGCAAACATGACGGTGAACATGTTGGTTGGAATACCCATGGCGCGTAGTACGATGCCGCTGTAGAAATCGACGTTCGGATAGAGATGGTGATCGATGAAATAGGTATCCTTCAGGGCGATTTCTTCGAGTTTCAGGGCAATGTCGAGAAGCGGATCGGAAAGTTTCAGTTTTCCAAGTACCTTGTCGCACATTGCTTTCATGATCTTTGCCCTCGGGTCGTAGGTTTTGTAGACCCGATGACCGAAACCCATCAGACGGAACGGATCATTCTTGTCCTTCGCCTTCCGGATTGCGAGTTGAACATCCCCGCCGTTTTTCTGGATTTCCGTCAGCATTTCGATGACAGACTGATTCGCCCCACCGTGAAGCGGTCCCCACAGGGCGGAAATCCCTGCAGAAATTGCCGCATAGACATTCACCTTTCCACTGCCGACCATCCGAACGGTGGATGTGGAACAGTTCTGTTCGTGATCGGCGTGCAGAATCCAGAAAACATTTAGCGCCTGCACTAGCGTATCGTCGATGTGGTAAGGTTTGACCGGATTGTCGAACATCATGTTGAGAAAATTGGCGCAATAGGTCAGATCCGGCCTCGGGTAGATGACCTTGTGACCACGGGAAATCTTGTAGGACATGGCGGCCATCGTCCGTACCTTGGAAAGCAGGCGGGCGACGATCAGGTTGAGTTCCTCTTCGTTGGTGATGCTGTATTCGGGATAGAAGCTTCTAAGAGCCGTCACCATCGAGGCCAGGATGCCCATCGGATGGGATGCTCTGGGGAAGTTCTGGAAGAAGGCCTGCATGTCTTCATGGATGAGGGAATTGTCGTTCAACATCACCGAAAACCGGTTCAATTCCTTGCGGGTCGGAAGCACGCCATGAATGAGCAAATAGGCCGTTTCGGTGAAAATGGATCGTTCGGCCAGAACTTCGATCGGATAGCCGCGGTAGCGTAGAATGCCCCGTTCGCCGTCCATAAAAGTGATGGCGCTCAGACAGCTTCCCGTATTGGCATAACCGGGATCGAGGGTAATGAGCCCGGTCATCTGCCGCAACTTGCTGATATCGATAGCTTTTTCCCCTTCGGTGCCTTCGACGAGAGGAAGCTCGAAGGTTTTCCCCTCATAGATCAATTGAACCGTTTTGCTCATGGATGAACCTCATGATGGATGCATTCGTGAAACAATGTAACGCCTCGACGCAGGGTTGCCGGAAACGGGGGCGGAATCTGCGGTATTCCGGGGCAGGGATTTCAGGATAACATGGTGTGGTTTGGGGACATCCAGCCGGATCATCCCCCATGGTCGATCAGTAGTGGAAATCGAATCCCATATAGACATCGTGCTGTGCAGGAAGGGTCGAATCGTTCCATTCAAACGATCTGGAACGGAAATCCTGCTGGCTGATGACATTGAACTGCAGCCTGTCGGACAGATTGATTCCCAACCGAATGGCCATGTCGATCGAATTGAGGCTTTCGGAAAGACTCATACGCGCTGCGTCTTCCTGATCGGCGTATTGAATCCCCATTTTCAAATAATAGCGGTTTCCTTCCGGATTGAAATGGGTGTTCAGGCTGAAAACCCGCTTGGGAACATCATAGCCCTGCCAACGGTCCTCGGGATAATCATAGACGAGCAGTCCAGGGGAGATGGTCAACCAGGGGCTTGCCTGAAAATCGCTGGAAAGTTTGTATCCTGTTCTCGGAAGGGCCGTCAATGGATCATAGCGGAATTTCGGTGGCAGATCGGGCCTGAAATCAATTCCACTGATCTGGAAGTCCGATGGATTCAGCCACGCATGATGTGGATGAAGGGATTCCTGGATGGCGCCGACATGAACACTACAGGTCGCATCGGCGAGATGGATGCCATAATCCACTCCGACGCGAAACGTATGCTGGGTATCTGTAGCCGGAAAACTTGGCTGCAAGCCCAACATCGGAGGCAGCAGAGATGGTGTATCGGCTGTGTCGTCGTATTGGAATTCGTTCTGAGCGCTCAACTTCAGAGAGCTTCGAGGCCCCAAAGGCATTTCGAGTTGGGATTCCCAACTGACCGTTTCGGCCGAACCTCTTCGATTGAATGCCATGAACCGTTTGGATCCGACAAAGCGCTTTTTCCAGTAGCCTTCATCCAGACTGGATACGGTGACACCTTCGGAACTGCTGGCATGAACGAACTGGCCGTCTGAAAGATAGACACCGACGTGGTTGATGCGATTGCTTTTGGGGTGCTTGAAAAAGACCAGGTCTCCTGGTTGCATATCGTCTTCATCGACCGTGTGGAGCATCGAAAAGCGATACTGGGCAAGCGAGTTGTGGGGGAGATTGATGTCGAACAGACTCCTGTAAAACTGGCTGACGAAACCGGAGCAGTCCATCCCCTTTTGGCTGGTACCGTTTCGGCGGTAGGGAATGCCGATATATTTTTGTATGTGGTTTTCAAAGGCTTCATCGCTGAGGCCGTAGGCGTCGAGAATGGAGAAGGCGTTTTCTTCCATCGCACAAGAATCGGATGAATGGAAGACCGCGATGATGCACAGCAATACCCAAAACCCCAACCATCCAAAACGCTTCTGATGAATCGTCATGCACGTTTTCCCCTTCGATTGTTCGAATCAACACATTCGAATCATCGAATGCTGTCGGGTGCCGGCGGAAGAATCGGCAGGGGAGCGCTTCCTGTCCGGCGATCATATCTCCTTGAATAACAAGTCATTATGTTTGTTTTCCTTCAAAGGCTTCCAACAAAACGGTATCCCCTTCCCGTTTCTTCAACGAGCCGATCCTAAACAAACTTTCTTTAGCCTATCGATGGATTGGATGTCAACCCCGAAAAGGAAGACGTCGTATGGGGGAACGAGACGATCAGAGCGGCTCATCGCTTCGAGCGGAAAGGCGATAGACTCGATCGATCCGAATGGCCATGGCATCGAAGGCCATTTTTCCGATATAGTACCATAAACTTCGTTGAAGCAGGAACCAGCCGGTTTGCCAGGCGATACCGGCAGGACTGGCTCGCTGGATCATGCGGAAGACCATCAGCGGAATACTGGCCCATTGATAGGTATCCCACGATCGAATCAACAGGTTCCCGGACAGGCGGCCTACCGGGGCATCGAGCGCCTTTCCGATCCGAAGCAAGGATGCGAGCCGGATGCCATGTAGGTTCTTCAACACGGCGATCCGGCGGCTTCTTGAAATCATTTCGAGTAGTGCCTCGGTTTCTCGCAGAAGTACGATGAGAAGGGCTTCTTCGGTGGGTCTTACGCTTTCAGGGAAATACAACCGTGCCTTTTGTTCCACCAAATCCCGGATAGCCTCTTTCCATTGTTTCCAAGCGGGAGGACGCAGATAGTAGCGACCGGCCAACAGGCGGGATCGGATATCTCGCGTCGTCTTGTCCGATAGGGGATCGACGGGTTCCTCTTGCCCTTTCAGATCTTCCAGAGCGTTTTCGATATCCCGAAGGCTGGGTTGTCTGTCCGGAAGATTCTGAACTTCACCATAGGCCAAGACGGCCTGGCGGCCGATGAACAGGGTGATATCGACCAGGAAAAATCGCGATAACCGCAGCACGATCCATTGATTGAGCAGGCGGATGAGCCAGGAAACCGGGTCCGGCAGAACAATGAGCCGCAGATGGTTGAGCCGCTGGAGCCAGAGTCGGTGGCGGACCGAAAACCGGACAACGGGGTTGTCACGAAGGATTCGGTATCGATCGATGGCTTGGCGCAGATGAAGGATTCGAACATGTCGAAGGCGTGACAAGATGGGTCTGGACAGGATTTCTTGAAGATGCCGGGAGAGGTTTTCCGCGAATTGAAACAGGCTGCCGATTTCGACCGACAGCTCGGGATGTTCGGCATCTGGATGGAAGCATGCAGCAATCGGTCGGATGAATGCCAGGATGTCCAATTCACGGGACAGATCGATGGATGCCGCTTTCCACTGGCGACTACAGCGCTGGTAGACCACATCCACGGCGGCCCGAAAGGCATCGTCACGACCGGCGGCCATCTGGCGGAGGGCCTCGATTTCCCTGTCAATGGATCGCTTCCAGTGAAACACGCCACGAAGCCGCCAGGTCAGAAACAACAACGCTAGGGCAACGATCAGCAGCAGGATGGCGATAGACCAGCGGACCAGCAGATACACCCATGCAATCGATTCATTCAAGGAGAGGCTTTCCATATCGGATCTACTTTTCTATTTGACACACCATTCGGGATTTGGGACAGTTCGACATATGATGTGCTCGCAAAAAGTCGCTATCTACCGATTTTCCTCCGATGCCGGACATCCGGCAGGAGGGCGGGTAATATTTTGCGAAGCAGCGGAAACTGTTTGAAGCCGTCGGAGATCGTTGGATCAGGCGGATGGCCAGACAGTAAACAGAGTCTCGTTGAATTGCAACCACTTGCTTTTCTATCTAAATTTCGATCAAGCACGTCCATCCGATCCAACGAGCTCGGGCTGCTGAGCAAAATACACCCGCCTTCCTGCGGGCCCATCCAGAGGGCCCGGTTTTTTGCGACTCCATCAGGAATGAGTTGCATCATTTTTCTAAGGGCAAAGGTCCGCGATGCGGACGGGAAAGGATCAATCATGTCTCGATTGAGCATCATCATTGTTTGCATTCTTGGGATCAGCGCATTTGTGGTAGGCCTTCCTGTGGATGCTTCAGCGGGTGCAAGCTCCGATGAAGCTTTTTGGCGTGCCGCGGAACGAGCGTGCCATGGTGACGTGCGGTGTATGATTAGAACGGTGGAGGATGCTCCATCGTTGCCTTGGGCTCGAGGTTGGGAAAAGCCTGAAGAACTTTTTGAGGCCTTAAAAAAAGCCCGTCGATTCGAAGTGCTTGGGTTGAGCGAGTCCGAGGGGTATCAACTGCTTCAGGCTGTCATGAATTCACGATCGTCGGCGAAGAATGTATTGGCCACGTCGTCGGTTTCTGTGATTCGGACGGCATCCTTTTCAGCCTTTCTTCAGCCGCCCGCATTTCCTTATCGAGCCCCAGCAGAATTTGAAAGGCTGGGGGCCGTTCTTTTTCGTTGGCCTTTCGACTGGACCGCGATGCAACCCAAGTGGGCAAACATGATTAGCGTGTGTGCCCAGGCAGGGATCAAATCCGTTGTATGGGTTTCCACGCCCTTGCAGCGGCGGTCGGCCCTATCGTATCTGGAGCAGCAAGGGGTTTCAACGGAACACATCCACTGGGTCATGGATCCGACCGACACAGTATGGATTCGGGATTACGGGCCACAGGTCATTCGAGCCATTGATTCGGCGCAATGGGGTGTCGTGGATTTTCACTACTACGACGATCGGAGAAAGGACGACAACACGCCAATTGTGATGGCCCTGGGGCTGCAACTGCCGTATGTGGACCGTCAGCGCAAAGATGTGGTCTACACGGAAGGTGGCAACCTCAATCACGATGGCCTTGGAGGAGTCGTTTATTCTCAGCGGACTTATAAGAGTAACCTGGGCGTGCCATCCGAGGAGATCGATAGAAGAATTTTGGATGCATTGCAGGCCACAAAGGCATTGGTGCCGCAAGACCCTGTCCTGGATGGCACGGGGCATGTGGATATGTTTATGAAGATTGTCCGACCCGACACGGTACTTATAGGCCAATATAGACCGGACCAAATCGATTATGCGGTATTGGAAGAAAATGCGGCGCTTTTCGCTCGGGAAACCAACGCTCGAGGGGATCATTGGCAGGTGGTGCGTATCGTCCAGCCCGATGTTTATTACACCCGTTTCCTGCTACCCGTGATACGCACCTACACCAACTCCTTAATGATCAACGATTACGTCATTGTACCGGTCTACGGCATTGCTGAAGACGAACAGGCTCTGGCCGTGTATCGCGAGGTCCTACCGGAAAAAACGCTCGTGCCGTTGGATGCTCGGGATATCATTTCATCCGGGGGCGCATGGCATTGCGTCACCATGGAAGTGGCTGTTCCGGAGCTGGACAAATTCGGCCATTGAAACTGATGATTAGGCTGAGTTGGTTGTTATGAGCCTTTTCTGAAGAATGGATACCGTCATTTCATGGCGCGAAAAGGCCGGGGATGATCTCCGACTTCTAACTTCTGGCTCCTGTTTCCAATCATGCCCGAACTGCCGTACCGCCAATTTACATCCTACCTGAATTCCCTCAAGCAGGGCAAGTGCGGCATTGCGTCCGTGTACCTGCTGCATGGAGACGAGCTCCTCTGCAAGACGGCACTCACCGATCTTCTTGACGTGCTCATTCCTGCGGAAGACAGGATCACCCGTTATGAAGCCTACGAAGGTTTGCCGGAAAACCTTCCCAGAGCCATCGAATCGCTGCAGACGTTTTCCTTTTTTCCGGGGATCAAGGTCGTGGGGTTTCTGGATACGACCCTTTTCACCGAAAGGCTCGACGCGTCCAAGCTCTATAGCAAGTGGCAGGAGGCATGCTCGCGTCGAGAAACCCGGAATGCCGCAAGCTATCTTCTGAAGCTGCTGACGGTTCGATCCATTGAGATAGATGCCCAGCAGCAGACGATCTTCGATGGCTTGAACGATCTCGGCATGAGCGATGCCGATCGCAGCCGTCTGGCCGAAACCCTCACGGAGGCCCGCAAACTGGCACAGGAAGATCGACCTGTTGATGGTATGTTGCTGCTCGAAGCCGAAATCCGGCGTGGATTACCCGAAGGGCACCATCTCATCCTGACAGCAGAATCCGTAGACCGCAGAAAATCTTTCTACAAGTTTCTGGTCGAGCAAGGGGTTGTCGTCGATTGTTCCGTACCGAAAGAATTCTCGACCAAGGCATCTCGGCAGGAGATGGAATCCCTTCTGGACGGCGAGATCCAGCGGATTCTGGTGGGTTCCGGAAAACGTCTGTCTGGCGCGGCACGAGCGGCCCTTCTCGAAAGAACAGGTTATGATCTGAGAATGGTCACATCGGAACTTCCCAAGTTGATTCAATATTCCGGAAAGCGGACGGAAATCACAGTGGAGGATGTCGCCGACGTCGTCTCCAGAACGAAGAAAGACCCCATCTTCGAATTGACGAATGCCGTCCTGGAGCGCAAGACCGCCCAGGCGATCTCTATGATCACATCCCTTCTCGAAGGCGATTTGTTTCCTCCGCAGATTCTGACGGCCCTGCACAACCAACTACGTAAAATGATTCTTGCCCGGACTTTTCTGGATCAAACTGGCATCGATGTGACTCGAATGGATTTCGATGCCTTTCGGAGCCACCTAGTGCCTCGGCTGATGTCTTTTGAAGATGCGTTGAACCTGAACTATCGGGAATGGCAACAGCGGATGGAACCGCCGGAGATTCGTGCTCACAAAAAAGCTTCCTCTGGAAAAGCGTCGGATGGGGGTCGAATCACGGATACCGAAATCCGCCTGCTGAAGAAAGGGCGGAATCCCTATCCCGTCTATCTCCTGTTGAAACGCGTCCAGGCGTTTTCGACGGAGCGGTTGATCCAATGGATGCGCCTTCTCGGAGAAGCCGACGAGCGTCTCAAATCCGGTGCACTGGATGCCAAAGCCGTTCTGGAATATGTTGTCATCGCGATGTGTAGCGAAGAGAAGAGGAACGTCCAACAGAAAGGGAGGGCGAGATGACACCCAAGACCAAGATCGTCTGCACGATCGGTCCGGCAAGTAGGGATCCTCATATCATCGAGAACCTGATTCGAGAAGGCATGCAGGTGGCCCGTCTCAATTTTTCACATGGTACCCATGCAGAACATCTGGAAACCCTGCAGCAGATTCGAGCCGTCTCCGATCGCCTCCATAGGCCGGTTGCCGTATTGCAGGATCTCTGTGGTCCCAAGATTCGGGTGGGGGTGCTTCCTGAAAGCGGTATCCTGCTAGCTCCCGGCCAAACCATCGTTCTGACATCCGAGGCTGAGCTGAATGGGATGGACACCCGGATTTCGGTTTCCTATCCATCGCTTGCAGACGATGTCAAGCCCATGGATCGCATCCTGCTTTCGGATGGCACGATGGAAATTCAAGTGGAGCGTATCGAAGGAAGGGATGTGTTCTGCAAGGTCGTTACGGGCGGACGACTCACCTCTCACAAGGGGATCAATCTCGTCACAGGCACCCTGAATGCTCCGTCTCTTACCGAAAAAGACAGGAAGGACCTTGCGTTCGGTCTGACTCATGGGGTGGATTTCGTCGCCCTGTCGTTCGTTCGGAGCCCGAAGGACATTCTGGATGCCAAAGAAGCCATTCGGCAGACCGGAAAATCAACCCCTGTCATCGCCAAAATCGAAAAGCACGAGGCGCTTTCCGTCATTGATTCCATCATCGAAGTTTCGGACGGGATCATGGTGGCCCGTGGGGACCTGGGTGTCGAAATCCCGTTGGAATCCGTTCCTCATATCCAAAAGAAACTCGTGAAAAAGGCCCGTAGTGCCGGCAAACCCGTGATCATCGCCACCCAGATGCTCCGCTCGATGGTGGACAGTCCGAGGCCGACCCGGGCGGAGGCATCGGATGTCGCCAACGCCGTTCTGGACGGAACCGATGCCGTCATGCTTTCGGAGGAGACGGCCAGCGGAAACTATCCGGTCGAAGCCGTCCGATATATGGCGAAGATCGTCTCCAACGCCGAAATGCATTACCTTTACCATGGAGTGCTCGACAGCGAACCGGAACAGGAAATCTCCGAATCCGTCGCCCATGCTTCCTGCAGTATTGCGGCCCACTTGGGGGCTGTGGCCATCGTGACCCCGACTCGGTCGGGGCTTACGGCCATGCAGGTGGCACGCTACAGGCCCAAGCAACCCATTTTGGCTCTTTCACCGGTATTGGAAAATGTCCGCAAGCTCTGCCTGGTTTGGGGATGTATGCCCGTGTGGGTTCCGGATGCAACGGCCGAAGACGAGCCGGTACAGAAGGCCAGCCGGGTCATTCTCGATGCCGGTTTGGGTAAACCGGGCGATTTGATGGTGTTTACAGCGGGCTATCCGGTTTGGGTGTCCGGATTGACGAATATGCTGCACGTCAAGCGGCTGTAAGCGTGCAGCAGGATCCGCCGCCTATCCGGCCAGTTGAAGCCAGAAAACGAAGGCGGCGGCGGACAGCAGGGTGTTGACGGATATGGCGGCCACGGCAAGCTCCGTATCTCCATCGATTTCCCGGGCCATCACATAGGCCAGGGTGGCCGTCGGTGCAGCCAACAGAACCAGAGCGGGGAGATATTGTTGGGGCGATTTTCCTAGGAAATGAAATCCGGCAAATCCGAAGGCGGGCATGATCAGCAGTTTGAACGCTCCCGACCCGAGTGTGGAAGCGAGCTTGTGGCGGACGACATCGAAGCTCAGGGAGGCGCCGATGATCAAGAGAGCCAATGGCAGAGACATGCCTGCCAGAATTTGCAGGGATTGATCGACGATCTTGGGGATTGGAATGCCGACAAAAGAAACGATCATTCCTGCCATGGAGGAAACGATCACTGGATTTCCGGCAATCCGTTGGAATATAACTCTTCGGTTTCCTTGAATTTCAGGCCGATCCGAGAAAAACTGCAGAATGAACACAGCCAGGATGTTCTGAAGGATCATGATGAAGCCCGCATAGATGCTGGCCTTGGTCAATCCCGCCTGCCCGAGCGCGTAGTAGGCCACTGCAAGACCGATATATCCCAGATTTCCGTGACAGGCTGCCTGGACGAAGGTTCCTCTTGCGGATCCTTTTCCGGAATCTGAAACGGCTATCAGGAAAGCTGTACCCCAGGATAGAAAAAAGACGAAGACAATAGCGCCGAGGGATGTGGCCAGGACGGCGATATCGAATTCTTCATGGAGAGAGGCCTTTGAAACGGATCGGAAAATGATGGCAGGAATGGCGATATAGAACACGAGGCGGTTTGCCGGTGCCAGGAATTCCGTCGGGACGAAGCCCAGCTGCCTGGCCGCCCATCCCAGAAGGATGATGACAAAGATCGGAGCGATGGTGCCGAGGATGTCGATCATGAGTGATGGTTGTCCGTGTTTTCGAGTACGACCAGGAAGACTGCCCCCAGAACGGCGATGCTGCCTGCAGCGGCCCAAAGTCCCAACCGCTCCTGCCACCAGAAATAGGCGATGACGGCCGTGAAGACGGGTTCGAAGGTGGCTGCGATGCTGGCGCGACCGGCTTCAAGATGCTTCAGGCTGGCATAGTAGCAGCTGTTGGCCCCGTAGGTGCAAACGATGGCCAGCAGAAGAAGGGATACCCAGGCGGTCGGCGTCTTTACCGTAAACGAAACGAAGGGAAAGAGTCCGACGATGCCGACCGGAAGTAGATACAAGAATAGGTTGGCAGAGCTGTAGCCAACCGAAAAGCGTTTTCCGAAAACGTAATAGAGCGAATAGCAAAATCCCGCAACAAGTCCCCAAAATACGGCCCATCCCGTCAACGCACCTCCGGGGAGGCTTGTGCCGCCGAAGGAGATGGATGTAACCCCGCCGATGGTCAGAACAAGAGCGATCAGCTTGATCGTTGTAATCGTTTCCCCAAAAACCGCTCGCGCCAGGACCGTGACCCATGCTGGAGCCGTATAGAGCAATACCGACGCCAGGGCGGCGCCTCCTTTCTGGACGGCCAATTGATAGGATACATAGAACAGAGAAACACCGCTCAAACCGAATACGATCAGAACCGGTACATCGCTGCGGTCGAACCGAGTCTGTCCGCTGATCCATGCATGCGTTCCAAACAGACCCCAGGAAAAGACAGCCCGCCAGAAGGCGACCTCGAGAGGGGAAACCCCCTCCCGGAAGGCCAGTTTGGACAAAGGGCCGATCAGGCTCCACAGGAGTGCAGCCGTGATGATGAGGCCATAACCCAACACAGGGGATTTTCTAGAGGTTGGAGCAAAGGGGAACGTCATTGGTTTCCTTGATTTCCTGACTAGTTGCGAGTCCATCAACATTTGTTTGTCCGAACCCCCTCTTTCTGGTAGTGTGATAGAGGGTGTCGGGATCTGGAGGAATCCGGAATCGAGGCGAAACCTTCCAGTGGCCTTTTACACATGATGGCCTCGCAAAAAGTCAGGAAGTTTCTGTCGAGTCGCGGGGTGACTGGGGAACCTTTTTCGCTGCTGCGAAAAAACTCAGCCGCCCGATCTCGTAGGATCGGACGGATGGCCAAACAGTGAATACAGGCTCGTGGAATCGCAATGGCTTGC
>JBFMBE010000055.1:0-19456 GCA_040755275.1 Thermodesulfobacteriota bacterium
CGCCCGATCCAACGATCTCCGGCTGCTTCAAACAGTTTCCGCTGCTTCGCAAAACACCACCCGCCCCCCTGCTGGAGGCCCGGTTTTGAAAGAAAATCCGTGGATGGCGACTTTTTGCGGGGCCATCAAACATGAGACATTTCGATCGAAACCAGATGCTGCTTGCGGTATTTCTGGGACTTGTTCTGATGTTGCTCGTCGTCCTGCGGGGGGTATAGCCGCAGGAGCAAGGAGCAGGAGAGTAACGGTTGAATGTTGTTTTTCAACTCGTGCATCTCGATAAAAAGGATGGTCCCGCAAAAAGTCCATCATATGGACGGCTTCGAAAAAAGGCCGCAGGCAAGGAGTGCAAATCCCGTCTGTGAGGCGTACTGAAACGTACGCCGCAACGACGAGGGATGCAGCACGACACAGCATCCGGCCTTTTTGCGAAACCGTCAAAAAGGCTCGCAGATCCCGATATTCCGCTGCCTGACATCAGGAAAAGAGCTATAGGCTCGTCAGGGCGCCTGCCATTTCCTCGGCAATTCGCTTGGCTGCACCCACCGGGTCGGCCGCATCCCGGATCGGACGGCCGATCACCAGGTAATCGGCTCCCGCTCGGATTGCGGCAGCCGGCGTCATCACCCGCTTTTGGTCATCCGGACGCTCGTTCTCGGTAAGAGGGCGGATGCCTGGTGTGAATGTCACAACATTGGCTCCGATGCCGGATTTGATCCGGGAGACTTCGTGCCCCGAACAAACGACGCCGGCACATCCGGCGGCTATCGCCATCCGGGCCTTTCGGTCCACGACATCGGCAACAGAGAGTGCCGGGTCATATCCGCAGGCCGCTAAATCCGCCTGAGAAACGCTGGTCAGCACAGTCACGGCCAGCACCCGAACCCTTCCTCCAGCTCCGATGACGGCTGCCTCGAGCATGGCTGTGCTCTCACCGCTGTGTACCGTGATCCAGTCTGCACCCAGATCCGCCACCCGGCGTACGGCCCGTTCCACAGTCTTCGGAATGTCGTGCAGCTTCAGATCGAGGAATACCCGAAACCCTCTTCGAACGATGTCCTGCACAAGACGGGGACCTTCGCCAAGGAAGAGTTCCAGCCCGATCTTGAAGATTCCGACATCAGCGCCCAGCAGATCGACGAACGCCATCCCTTGCCCGGCGTCCGGAACGTCCAGTGGGAAAACGATGCGCCGTTTGGCTTCCGTCAGATGTTCAGGGTGCATAATGGGTTTCGATCCATTTCTGATATTCACCGGAGCGGACGCGTTCGACCCATCGGGGGTGTTCGATGTACCAGCGGACGGTCTTGCGCAGTGCGCTTTCGAAACGCTCCTGGGGCTTCCAGCCAAGCTCGGTTTCCAGTTTCGTGCAGTCGATGGCATAGCGCAGGTCGTGGCCTGGGCGGTCCTTGACGAAGGTGATGAGCCGATGTCTGCTTTCAGCTGAAGGAACCTCTTCGTCCAGGATATCGCAGATGTTGCGGACGACCTGAAGATTCGTCCGCTCCGACCGGCCGCCCACGCAATAGCACTCTCCACGTTTTCCAGAGGTCATGATGCACCACACGGCCGCACAGTGGTCTTCCACATAGAGCCAGTCCCGAATGTTCCTGCCGTCTCCGTACACCGGGAGGGGTTTTCCTTCCAGTCCGTTCAGAATCATGAGTGGGATCAGCTTTTCGGGAAACTGATAGGGGCCGAAATTGTTGGAGCAGTTGGAGAGGGTGATCGGGATGCCGTAGGTTCGGGAATAAGCCATGACGAGATGATCGGAGGCAGCTTTGGATGCCGAATAGGGGCTGCTCGGATCGTAAGGTGTCGTTTCGGTGAAATACCCTGTTTCCCCCAAGGAGCCGAACACCTCGTCCGTGCTGATGTGATGAAAGAGGCCGATCTGTCCAGAAAATTCCCGACACAACTCCAGTAGGGTGAAGGTACCGAGGATGTTCGTTCGCACGAAATCATCCGGGCCGACGATGGAGCGATCGACATGGGATTCGGCTGCGAAATGGCAGATCGCATCGATTTCGTAGCGTTCGATCGCTTTTCTGAGGGTGTCCTTATCGCAGATATCGGCCTTTACGAATCGATAGCGATCCGGAAAGGCGGATTCGATGTCGGTGAGGTTTTCGGGATTGCCGGCATAGGTGAGCTTGTCGACGTTGATCACCCGACCGTTGAAATCGCTACGGGAAAAAAGATAGCGGATGAAGTTCGCACCAATGAACCCACACCCGCCTGTCACCAGGATGTTGTGCATGCATGCCTCCGGGAAAAGGACGTTGTCGATTGGAGGCTCTGTACCACATTTATCTTGAAAATCCAAGCTCAGGAAACGAAGGAGCAGGGTCTTTTCAATGGGATGCGCTTTGGAAGAAGTCGGAAAGAGAGGGATCCGCTATGGTTCTGGAAATCCCGTGAGCCGTAAGGGAACAGCGC
Organism: Thermodesulfobacteriota bacterium; assembly: GCA_040755275.1. Lineage (GTDB taxonomy): Bacteria > Desulfobacterota > Desulfobacteria > Desulfobacterales > Desulfatirhabdiaceae > Desulfatirhabdium. Next base: position 2,440 of record JBFMBE010000055.1, read on the forward strand.
CTCTTGTATGCGGCTTACACCAAGCCGTGCCGGGCACTTGGGGGTTGGGAGATTTGTTGCGGCTTCATCGGGACGAATGGGGCATTGGAAGGAGATGGAACGCCGGATCGCTGTTCCTGAAGGGCATCATCCAAAATTCGGATGCCGCCCTTCAGAACGATGACACTGATGGTTCCACCGATCAACAAGTCTGGATACGGGCTTTCCGTCAGCCAGACCAGGGCTGCGGAGAGGAGAATTCCGCAATTGGCGATGACATCGTTGGTTGAGAAAATCCAGGAAGCCCGCATATGGACCCCGCCATCCCGGTGCTTGGCAAGGAGCGCGAGGCAGGTCACGTTGGCGGCAAGGGCGGTGAGGCCGACCAGAAACATGCCGATCCCGAAAGGCTCACTTCCGGTAAAGAACCGCCGCACCACCTCTACCAGCACGCCCACGCCCAGGCCGAATTGCAGCAATCCGGCCGTTGTCGCCGCCTTGGCCTGAAGGCGTTTCGATTTGCCAACAGCATACAGAGAGATGCCATAAACCCAGGCATCGGCGAACATGTCGATGGAGTCAGCCATCAGGCCCGTCGATTCGAAGAGCCACCCGAGGACCGATTCGGCCAGAAACATGGCTGCATTGATCCCGAGCAGCATCCACAGCGTCTTGCGTTCGATCGTTTCGTTGTTTTCCACGCTGCAGCTACAGCCGCATCCACATCCGGGCATTGCCCTAACTCCCTATTTCCTAACTTCAGACTTCTAATTTCTACCTTCCATCCCTCAAAATTCTATCCGAAGCATTGTTCCCAGCGTAATCGTATCTCCGGAAATGTCGCCCTTGATCGTTTCATAGTCCCATCGAGCGAACCGGTAATTCGCATTGACATCGAGGTATACGGAAGGCAGAACCTCCAAATCGACACCTGCCCGAAGAGCATAGAACGGTTCATCCATGAATTTGTCGTTTGCATACCAGATGCCGATACCGAGTGCGGCATAGATGCCCTTTCCGACAATGATATAAGCCTGTGGCGCATATGCGGTTTTGTCCGGAATGATGATTCCGTCTGGTGCGACTTCAAGATCGAGTTCAAACTTCAACATGGAAGTGGGAATGAGCTGATAGGAAACAATGCCGGAAAACCCTTCTTTGTTGATATGTTCCACATCGATGCTGTTCACGACCTTCCAGTACTGTGCGCCGACCCCCAACCGATGATTGGTTTCTGCAAACGCCTTGGTTGTGATGACCATGCCGATCGTCAGGACGAGAATCAGAACGAACTTGGGTTTCATGGGCTTCTCCTTTTCTTATGGAATATTTCCGTAAGTGATCAACGCCTGGTCGTAGGCATCCTTGGCTTCGCGCTCGAGATCCATTCCCCTTCCGGCATAGCGAGGGGAAAAATGAAAGATGCAACAAGAACGGGCTCCTGCTCTACCGGCCAGATCTCCGGCTTGTCGGGCGGTCAGGTGGTGTTTTCGTTCGGCCAGTGCTGCGTCCTGATCCAGGAAAGCCGCTTCGATAAACAGGCGGTCCGCATGATGGGCCAACGTCAGAATCTTTTCCTCATTTTCAGGACAATATCGAACATCGGTCACATAAGCAATACGAATTCCTCGGGAAATGGTGGCGATTTCCCGGCAGAGCCAGTCCATTTGAAAAATTCTCGATTGGTTTGGATCATCCGGATCCACGATCCGAAATTCCTCCCGTGTTTCGGGATGTCGATACAGGATGTCCTTGAATTCGATCAGCCAGGGCCCGGGCTTTAGCCCCAGACGTCGAAGCCCCTCCTCGAGGATATGGACATGAAAGCGCTCTTGGAGAACGAAGCCCAGACAGGGAATGCCGTGATCCAGAATGGCGCAGCTAACCTCGAAGCGGGGTTCACTTCTCAGCGGGTTGATTTCGGGCACATAAACGGGCTCTTGTTTCGGTCGGAAGCCGTCGATACACCGATATGTCTGATACCATACACCGGTATCTCTGACCTCCGTGGCTTCGATTTGGAAAGGCATCGGGTAATTGGCGACCAGGTCCCAGCTGTATCCAGCCAGTTTTCCTTCCACATGCTTGAGGAATCCTTCGGGGCCGTACATCCGGATGGTCTTGTTCCTTCCCAGGCATACCCGGAGCAGTCGGTCGAATCCATAGAAATGATCCATATGGGCATGAGAAACGAAGATATCCGTGATTTTCAAGATATCTCTGTTGGATAGGGCTTCAATGTTTCCGATGTCGAACAGCAGACCTCGGTTCAGGAACAGAAAATGGACGAATACGGAAGGGTCCTGGGTAGGGGGATTCACCAGACGACAATGAAGGTGTCTCATGGGCTGTCGGCCGGAAGGCAAACGAAGGAGCCGTCCTGAGAAAGAACAGAACCGATGATGGTCCGGTGGAGGTATCGGCTCAGGGGTGGTACAAGGGTGGACGTGGTCACGTCGGTAGAAAACGGCTCATCTGCTGATGGACGCATTGGTAGATGTCTTCATCGGAACCGAAAATGTCGATGACGTCCTTGTGATCGATCAGTTTTTCGACAATGAAAGCCGTCAGATAGAGACTTGCGACATTGGGATGTGGGGCCACACTTCGAAGCGGCGCACACTGATAGTCGATCTGAAAATCGTCGGCCTGGGTCAACCGCTCGAGACATTGATAAATCTGATCTTGCAGGCTCGTCTTGCTCAGGGTTTCGACAAATCGGTTTTCGATCAGTTTCATGGAAATCGCATTGGCGATGTCGTCCATATGGTCTCGAACGGCGGCAATGGTTGCCTTGCGAGCATGTTCCTTGCCGGATTCGATTTTCGAGAGAATGCTACTTTCTCGGGTACTCGGTCTGAAAACCTTTGCCATAGATCGTCACCCTTTCCGCTTGTCAGGGCCATTTTCTATCGATATCGGCCGTTGAGTCGTAATTGCTGTTTCGATGGTCAATATATCATATGTGTACCCAACCCTGAATGCAAGAAATTTGATGGAGGCGGGTTGCAAGAGATGGCCTCGCAAAAAGTCAGGAAGTCTCTGTCGAGTCGCGGGGTGGCTGGGGAACCTTTTCCGCTGCTGAGCAAAATTCACCCGCCCTCCTGCGAGTCAAATTAGAGGGCCGGCCTTTTTGCGAAGCCGTCAGATTGGATACCGATCGATGAACGTGCAACCGGTATCGAGAAACAGGGAGGTGACATCGGGAAAAGGGGAACCGGTTCGTATCACGTGAGGGAAAAAGATTCCACCATCAGCTGGGGAGATTTCCTGCCGTTCCAATAATTCCATCGAAGCCGGAACACCAGATGGTCGAGTCTTTCGGGAATGGTGGATGGATCCGAAACGTGAAAGGCGACGCCCTGAATGATCCGAAGCCCGGAGCTGCCGTTCTGGCGAAACGTCAATCCCAGGTGTCGTTCCCCCAAGACCCGGCGGTTCAGGATATCGACACCGCTTGTCCAGAAAATGGGTTCGGGATTGGCGGCTCCGAAAGGCTCGAGCAGTTCCAGCTCATCGAGAAGCCGTTCATCGATATGGTCGAAGGGAACCTCTGCTTCGATATCCACCCCGGCCTTTTCTGTCGTACTTTGGGCCATTTGCGCAACGACCGAGTCAAAGCGATGGCGGAAGGCTTCGATCTTGTCTTCTGGAACGGTCAGACCGGCTGCCATGGCATGTCCGCCGAAACCCGACAGAAGATCGGTACAGGAACAGAGTGCGGCATAGAGGTCGATACCCGGAATGCTTCGGGCTGATCCTTTTCCCATACCGTCCGCTACATGGATCAGGACGGAAGGCCTATCGAAGCGCTGGACCAACTTGGCAGCCACGATTCCCAAAACGCCCGGATGCCATTGGCAATCCCAGGCCACTAACGAGTTCTTCCCGAGGGTGTGGCCACCCCTTTCGATCCTTTCGAGGATGTCCGAGAGGATTGCCTGCTCGACATCCTGCCGTTGTCCATTCAAGCGACTCAGGGCTTCGGCGATGGGGCGTGCTTCGGCCTCATCCCGGCATGTCAGCAGCTGGACGGCTTCATCGGCATGGTTCATACGTCCGGCCGCATTTAGACGTGGGGAAACCCGGAAGGCGAGGTCTTCGGTTCGCAGGCAGCCATTCATCCGGATGCCGCAGGCGGAGGCCAGGGAACGAATGCCTGGGTTTCCGCCGCAGGCGATGGATTCGAGTCCGGTCCGGACCAAAACGCGGTTGACGGAACTCAAGGGTACCATGTCAGCCACCGTTCCAATCGCTACCAGCTCGCAGAACGGTTTGAGCAGGGGTTCCTGTCGATGGTTCCACATGCCGCAATCCCGGAAATACTTTCGCAAATGCAGGACCAGCAGAAACGACACCCCAACCCCGGCCAAATGAGAAAAACCGTTGCATGCGCTTTCTCGGTCCGGATTGACAATGGCGTATGCTTCCGGATAGGGAGGGGTAATGCGGTGGTGATCGGTGACGATCACATCGATGCCGTATCGTTTGGCTTCGAGAATGGCTTCATGGGAGCTGGATCCGCAATCCACCGTCACCACGAGGGTGACCTTACGGGGTCGGATGACCGAATCGATGTGGAAGGGTTTCAGGCCATAGCCCTCCTGAATGCGGTGGGGAATATAATGGGAAACCTGGGCGCTGGCCTGCCGGAGAAATTCCGTCAGTACGACGGTTGCAGTCACCCCGTCGGCGTCGTAGTCTCCGAAAACGAGAATGTTTTCCTGGTTGTAGACGGCCCGATGAATCCGGTCGACGGCCTTTTCCATGTCCAGCAAGCTGGATTCAAAGGGGAATTGGTGAAAGCCGGGTTTCAGAAAGGCATTGGCGGATTCGGGTGTGGTGATTCCACGGTTGACGAGCACCGATGCCGTGATCGGATGGCAGCCGATGGTGCTTGTCAAGGCACGGACCATCTGGGGATCTGGGGATCGAAAGCGCCATTTGGATCGATGAGGCCGCTTGCAGGTGCTGAGTTCTTGTTTCATGGTGATCTTTCTTCTTCTTCTTCTTCTTCGGCTGATGCCGAATCAACCGGATCGAATGGAGTCGAAGAACATCCGGCGGATGATCGATTGTTCCGGGGTTTTATATCAGCCCGGTCGAATGATCAAGAAGGACGGCTTCGCAAAAAGGCCGGATGCTGTGTCGTGCTGCATCCCTCGTCGTTGCAGTGTACGTTTCCGTACGCCTCACAGACGGGATTTGCACTCCTTGCCTGCGGCCTTTTTTCGAAGCCGTCCATATGATGGACTTTTTGCGGGGCCATCAAGAAGAAGGATCATCTAAGGAAAACCGCTGCCTTTATGGACAAATTCGTTGATCCATTCGATCGAGCGTGTTAAACAAAAGAATTCTCTTGTATGGTACGCAAGAACATTCGGAGAACTTTCCGGACATTCCATGAGCGAGATTCCGACACGAACCGTTGAAAAGCGTTACCGCGTCCACCGCAAGGCCATCAGCCTCATCAAATTCCTGATCGAAGGGTACGATGGGCTGGCTGTGATGACGACTCGAAATGCGGCAAGGGGTGAAATTTCGGTATTCATCGCACCCGGTTGTGAGCCGATCTGGGAGGCGATCCGGAAAGATCTTAGCAAACAGGTATTCATCCAACATGGCGAAACACGTATTTCTGAAAACCATCGGCTGCCAGATGAACGTCTATGATTCCGAACGGATACTGAGCAGCCTGCAGCATCTCGGTTACGAGCCGGTTTCTTCGGCGGAAGCGGCCGATCTCGTCATCGTCAATACCTGTGCCATCCGGGCCAAGGCCGAACAAAAACTGTTCAGTTTCGTCGGAAGGCTGGCTGACCTGAAAAAGAAGAAACCTGCTCTTCGGATCGGCATCGCCGGTTGTGTTGCACAACAGGAAGGTGAACATTTGCTCGAAAAGGCTCCCTGCGTCGATTTCGTATTCGGTACGCATGCACTGGGGAGGATCGAAGCGATCGTGCGGAAAGTGGAAACCGGGGCCGAACGGGTGCTGGATGTCGATATGATCGGTATCCCCGACGACGATTTCCGTTATGTATACGATCGGCAAACAGAAACGCGAATTTCCCGATTCGTCACGATCATGACGGGTTGCGACAATTTCTGTGCCTATTGTGTGGTACCCTATGTCCGCGGTCGGGAAACCAGTCGTGCGCCCGAGCGCATTCTCGAAGAAATCCTTCTGCTTGTTCAGCAGGGATTCCGGGAAATCACCTTGTTGGGGCAGAACGTCAACAGCTACGGCAACAAGGAACACTTCTGCTCCTTTGTGGACCTGCTGAGGCGGATATCGGAAGTCGACGGGCTGGTGCGGATCCGGTTCACGACGTCTCATCCGAAGGATTTGTCCGATGAGCTGATCGAGGCTTTTTCCGAACTGCCGAAGCTCGCCCATCATATCCACCTACCGGTTCAGGCGGGATCGGATGACGTCCTTCGGCGGATGAACCGTAAGTACTCCCGGTACGAATATCTCCAGAAGGTCAACCGATTGAGGGAACGGTGCCCGGATATCGCCATCACGACGGATATCATCGTCGGTTTTCCCGGCGAAACCGACGCCGATTTTCAGGATACGCTCAGCCTGATGCAGGAAGTCGGCTACGATGCCTCATTTGCATTCAAGTATTCGGATCGGCCCAATGCCGCATCGGCCCGTTTCGCAGATAAGGTCGAGGACACGATCAAGGCCGAACGACTCTCCCGGGTTCTCGAGTTGCAGAAAAACATGACCATGCGGAAACACCAGTCATTGATCGGCTCCTTGCAGGAAGTGCTGGTGGAGGGCTTGAGTCCGAGAACCGCCATGAACAATCCGGTGGTGACTCAGTGGACCGGAAGAACCTCCGGAGGTCATATCGTGCATTTCTCCGTTCCAAGCGAGGGGGCGGGTTCCGGTCTTGCCGGACGCCTGCAGCAGGTCCGCATCACCCGATCTTTTTCCCATTCCTTGTGGGGTGAGCCCATAGAAGACACCTGAACGAACCATTTTTAGCCATTCCGAGCCGTTCGGTAGGCACATGAGGGAGGGTATCGTGCAACACCAGGCGAAGATTTCCGGTTTGACCATGGATCCGGATTCCAACACCCCGATCGTGATTCTAACCTGCGAAGACGATCGCACGCTACCCATCTGGATCGGTGTTTTGGAAGCAACGGCCATTGCGACAGAACTGCGGGGCATCCGGTTCGAACGCCCGATGACCCACGATCTGTTCTGCAATTTCGCGGAAATGATCCATGCGGACATTTTGTACATTGAAATCTGCGATCTGAGGAACAACACCTATTACGCCAAGATCCATTTTCAACTTGCGGGTCTTGAATATGCCCTTGATGCCAGGCCCAGCGACGCCATGGCCATCGCTCTTCGAACCCAGGCACCAATTTTGGTTGACGATGTCGTCTTTGAAAAGACCAAGCCCCCGGAAGAACCTGTCGAGGCTCTGGACGACAGCGACGAGGGGAAGAAGTGGGCGGAATATCTGAAAAACCTCCCGCCGGAAGATTTCGGGAAATACAAGGTATGATGGAGTCGCAAAAAGTCGCTTTTCCCGTGCTTTTCGTAAATGTCGGGCATGAGCGGGGTGGCTGGGGAAGCCTTTTGAGATTGCTGCGAAAAAGGTTTTCCAGTCACCCCGCGACTCGATAGCAACTTCCTGACTTTTTGCGGGGCCATCAAGGTATGATGGCGCTGTAAAAATTCGGAAAGTCTCGTCATCGTCGCATGGCAGAGCAATCGACAAGATCGATGTAGAGGCAACATTTTGTGAGACCATCAGGTATGAAGGAAAAAGGGAACAAGGGAATCTTTATGACAACATCCCAACCAATCGAAAACGTGCTGATTGTCGGCTCCGGGACCATGGGGCGACAGATCGGGCTGCAATTTGCCATTCAGGGATGTCGGGTCGTTTTGTACGATCTCGACGACGCCATTCTTGAAAAGGCCTTGTCCGGAATTCGATCCATTTCCGAAACCATCGTCAAGATGGGATTGTGCACCCCGGAGCAGGCGGCCTCCGGGCTTTCCCGGATCAGGACAACGAGCGATCCGTCTGAAGCGGCTAGGGATATCGATCTGATCAGTGAATCGGTACCGGAAGACCCAAACCTCAAGGCAAAGGTTTTCGCTCAGTTTCATACCCTCTGCCCGGAGCATACCATCTTCACGACAAACACATCCACCCTCTGTCCTTCCCAGTTCGCTCAGCAGACGGGCAGACCCGAGAAGCTACTGGCCTTCCACTTCCATGATCTGCGGATCAGCCCTGTCGTCGACATCATGCCTCATCCGGGAACCGATCCGGCAGTCGTTCAACGAGTGGAAGCTTTTGCCAGACGAATGGGCTTGATCGCCATTGTCCTGATGCGCGAGAACCCAGGGTATGTGTTCAATGCCATGTTCAGCGCCCTGCTGCTGTCCGCCCAGACCCTTGCCGCCAACGGTGTGGCATCCATCGAGGACATCGACCGTTCTTGGATGGGGGTCACCAACATGCCCATCGGACCCTGCGGTTTGATGGACAGTGTGGGCCTTGATACGGTCTGGAAGATCACAGATTACTGGGCCAGACATACCGGAGATTCCCAACGCGCCAAGAATGCCGCCTACCTCAGGCAATTCGTGGATTCCGGACATCTGGGCGTCAAGACTGGAAAGGGATTCTATGAATATCCGAATCCGGCCTTCAGACGACCGGGTTTTTTGAGGGGAGGTTCTCCGGGAGAACCGATGTCATGATAGAGCCGCTCGTCTGGTATGCGGGGGAGAAGGTACTTGCCCAGATTCGGGAGGCAGGGTTCTGTGCGCAGGATGTTTCAATCGTCGCAGGGGCTGCAGGCGGTCCGAAATGGCTCATTCTGAGGCATTTGGATGCAGTACTGTGCGGCAGCTGGTTTGCCGATCGGCGGGAAAAGCTCTTTTTGCTGGGATCGTCCATCGGCGCCTGGCGATTTGCGGCCTGGTGTAGGCCCGATCCCAAGGCTGCTCTCTCCGATTTCGAAGCCGCCTATCTCGATCAGTTCTATGCCAGACCGCCTACGGCTGAGGAGGTGACTGCCGAAAGCCTACGGATTCAGCAGGCATATTTCGGGCCGGACGGAGCTCGGGAAATCCTGGCTCATCCCGTATTTCGGCTGAATTGCATGGCCGTGCGCTGCCGGGACCTTTCGCAGCTCGACATCCGCCCCGTTCTGGCCTCGGCTATCGGATGTGCGGCGTTCGCCAACGCCATCGATCGGAAGCTGCTCGGTTTCTTCTTCGAGCGGGTGCTGTTTTCAGACCCGAGGGATTTGCCTCCGTTTCACACGATGAACGGCTTTCCTTTTCAACGGGTGGCGCTGACCCCGCAGAATCTGTCTCAGGCGCTGCTGGCATCCGGATCGATCCCACTGGTTATGTCCGGGGTCCGGAACATTCCCGGCGCCCGTCCGGGCACCTATCGGGACGGAGGGTTGATCGATTACCATCTCGATGTGCCGTTTCGTCCGCCTGAGGGCACCATCGTCCTGTTTCCGCATTTCGGAGAACGCATCGTTCCGGGATGGTTTGACAAGTGGCTCTCGAAGCGAAGGCCGTCCGGCAGACATCTGGAATCCGTTCTTCTGGTGGCTCCATCCCGGGAATTCGTTTCGCGGCTTCCGCTCGGGAAGATTTCGGATCGAACCGACTTCAAACGGTTTTTCGGCCGGGATGCCGAGCGCCTGGTCTACTGGAAAACGGTTCTCGATGCCGGCCGCATCCTGGCGGACGCCTTCATGGAAGCGGTCGAAAGCGGCTCCGTCCGTCATCGGGTCCAGCCATTTTCGCGATAACTGTTGATGGCCCCGAAAAAAGTCAGGAAGCCTCAGTCGAGTCGCGGGGTGACTGGGGAACCTTTTTCGCTGCTGCGAAAAAACTCAGCCGCCCGATCGCAGCATATTCGATTTCCGATTCGGTCAGATGTGCCATGGTTCGTCCTATTGTAGGGGCGATTCCTGAATCGCCCCTACCTGAATCGCCTGTATGGGATTTTCTCGGTCCAATTCCCATTTCTAGCGACTTTTTGCGGCTCCATCTTTGTTGAGCCATATGGGGTCGAGGATGACTTTTTCGCAGCATCGAAATCGGTTTCCCAGCCACTCCACAACTCGACAGAAGCTAAACACTGCCGACTGCCGACTGCCGACTGCCCACTGCCGACTACCCACTGCCCACTGCCGACTACCCACTTACCGACTGCTCCATCCATTCCTTCACCTTCCGATAGGCCTCCGGTGTGTCCATGTCGATCAGAACGCTCGGATCGTCGCAGGGCACTTCTATGATGGTATGGCGGTGCAGCATAGCGGCAAGGCCGTTTTCTCCCGCGTCTTCCCGGATGACCGGAATGAACGATCGGTCGAGAAGCGGCGGGTGTCCCCGCCTTCTTCCGTGGACGGGAACGTACGACTGAAGGCATGCTGTCTGTCGGCACCGGTTATGGTGGAGCGCAAAACAGGCCTTCAGTTGAAGGAGGGTTTCCGAGCGGATCAGGGGGATATCGACGGGATGGACGAAGAAGGCGTCGATGTCTTCGGAAAGGGCCAAAACGCCAGCCTGAATCGATGAGAACATGCCCCGTTGCGGATGAGGATTTTGAACCATCCGGATATCGGGATACCGCCTGCGAAGTTCGGCGTCATTGGCTCCGGACACGACGACAACGGGGGCGATGTCTGCCCGCCTGTGGGTTCCCAGGACATGCTCCAGGACCGTCGCTCCGGCGAGAGGCAGCAGGGCCTTGTCTTGCCCCATGCGGGAGGAGGCGCCTGCAGCCGGAACAATGGCGCCGATTTTCACGGGGCGTTTCTTCGGTGAGCGATCATTTCGGCCAGAATGCTCACGGCGATTTCGGCAGGTGTCTCGGCACGGATCGGAATTCCCACCGGACAGCGCACCCTGTGGAGCGCCGCTTCATGCATACCTTCGGCCTTGAGACGTCCAAAGATGGTATCCCGTTTTCCACGGCTTCCGACCATGCCAATGTATCCGGCGGCCGTTGCAAGCACCTGCCGCAGAACCACCAGATCGTGCTGGTGGCCGTAGGTGGCGATGAGAACGTAGTCGGTTTCGGCGAGTGTCCGGCCGGTCAGGCAGTTCTCGAAGGAGTCGATCCTGACGGTGGTGACATCACCAGCATCGCTCCATCGTTCCAGCTGTTCTTCTCGATCGTCCAAAACCGTCACGAAGAAATCCACTCGAGCGGCCATCGGTGCAAGGGCCTGAGCGATGTGACCGGCACCGAAGATGAACAGGGGAGCCGGTGGTTCGAGGTGGAGGTCAAATCCGGAAAGAGTTTCCTGTCTCGCCGCCTCGATGGACCAGTGGATGGTTCCTGGCTCGGTCATTTCGGCGCGCAGCAGACAGCTCGATCCCCGTTTCAGGTGTTCAAGGATCTTCCGGAAAACGGTCCGGTCTTCCGGTGACGAAACCGGTGTCATGAGAATCCGGATGCGTCCGCCACAGGGCATACCGAAGCCCTCGGGTGCAAGATCGAAATGCCGGAAGACAGCCCGATGTTCCATCATCGCTCGGGCGAGAGTTTGTGTGACCTGCCGTTCCAATTCCCCACCACCGATGGTTCCGACCTGTCTTCCTTCTCCATCGAGCACCAGCATGGCTCCGGGCTTACGCGGGGTTGATCCATGATGTTCTACCGTTACGGCAAGGCCTATATCGATGCCCCGCTCTGCAGCCGCAACAATGTGTTGGATGACCTGAAACTGTTCAGACATGGATTTCGCCACTCCTCCGATAGATCATAGGGATTGCAAGGGCCGTCATCGCTGCAGCTCCGAAAAACACGGCTTCGTATCCGCCGAAAGACAACAGCTGCCCGCCTGTCAGCGGCCCCAGGAAGAAACCGACCTGAAGCATGAGCAGTGCCAGGTTCTGGTTCAAACCGGCCGTTTCAGGCCTTGAAACGTCGAAGATGAGTGCGTTCAGCAGGGGCATGGCGATCCCCCATCCGATGCCGCAGAGAACGGCGAGGGCGATGATCGAAGGCATTGTCTTCGAAACAGGGAGGATTCCCGATGCAACGCTGCAGATGGCAAGGGCGCAGGCATTGGCAGAACGCTTGTCCCATCGATCGAACCACCCCCCGCCGGCTGCCCGAACCACCATCATGACGAAGGTGGCTACGGTGAAAAACAGGCCGATCGTTGATAATCCGTTTGCGGCACCATACCCTTTGAGAAAGAAGAATACGGTCGAATAGCCGGCATAAAGCAGGATGACGGTCGCAAACATCGGAAACAACGCCGCGTCGAAAAGTGAACGTATCATCAGTGAATAGGGAAAAACGATCGGCCGACCGGTCTTGGCGACATCGGCCGAAGAAGGCAGCAGAAGCAGCAGGGCTGCAAGAACGGCGCATCCTGTAGAAGACCACCGCAGGATGAGACCGAGCCTATCCGAAGCCACACCGAGTGCATCGTAAACGAGGGGCAAGGCGGCGTAGGGAATTAGTCGGATGAGAGAAATCCATCCAAAGGCCCGGCCGCTCATGGCTTTCGGGATGACTTCCACGAACAGTACCATGACGCCCGAAACCACGATGATGAAGCCGCAGCCCTGGATCAGTCGCGCTGCAACGAATCCGAGCGGATCGAGCAGGGTTCCTTCGAGGATCAGGGCGGCTGCCAGAACAACTGCGCCCGCCAGAATCCAGCGCTTCGCCGTCACGGTCGTGATGAGCGGCGTGATGAATGGCTGCAGGATCAGGGCCGACAGGGCGTCTGCTCCCAGGAGAAATCCCACGATTCCGTCCGAAAAACCGAGCCCTTTCACGTAGGCCTGCAGGGGGAAAAAGAGGGCCACAACCGTGGATACCAGCAGGAACTGGATGCACAGAACGAGAAAGGGTCGGGAGAACAACAGAGGATTCATGGATCGAGAAGCCGCAGCAGCAATCGTGGACCGACCGTACGCCTGTATTCGGCGGAGGCGCGGATGTCGTCTATGGGATGGACCCAGCTGGGGACGATTTGAGCCGCAGACCGAAGCGCATCTTGCGTGAGCGGTCGTCCGATCAGGGCTTCTTCGGCCGGTGGGCAGCGTATCACCGTCGGTCCCACACTTCCCCAAGCGAAATGCGCTTCTTCGACGATGCCACAGGCAGCATCCGTCCGGATCACGGCTGCCATCGAGGCGACGGCGATGGCCAAGGCCTTTCGTTTGCCGATCTTTTCGTATCTCTGCAGGGTCCAGAGCGGTCTTCGTCTGGGGATGACAATCGATGTCAGGAGCTCATCCGGGAGAAGAGCCGTTTTCCGGGGTCCGGTCAGGAATTCGGATAGAGGAAGCCTTCGGGTTCCGGATGTCGAAACCAGTTCGACCGATGCATCGAGTACGTACAGGGCGGGGAGGGAATCTCCCCCAGGGGATGCGGTGCAGACATTGCCGCCGATGGTGGCCATGTTCCGGAGGGCCGGGCCGCCGACGGTTGACGCCGCCTGGGTGAGGACCGGAACTTCGGCGGTGAGAAGCGGATCGGATGCAATCTGGTTGAACGAAATGCAGGAGCCAATGCATATTTCATCTTCATGGATGTCGATCCGGGCCAGGGATGCCACCCGCTCCAGGAGGATCAGGGGTCGATCGTCCTCGGGGTGCACCCGCACTCTCAGCTGCACCAGAAGATCCGTTCCGCCCGCCATCCAGAGCGCTTGCGGATAGGCATTCCGAATCGAGAGGGCTTCCTCGATGCTCTCGGGAATGAAGATGGCCCTCATGACAGCGGTTCCGCTGCGGCCCGCTCGACCGCATCCACGATCTTGACATATCCGGTGCAGCGGCAAAGGTTTCCGGAAAGGGCCGCCCGAATCGCCTTCCGATCCAATGGGTTTCGGGAACGTAGCAGGGCAAGGGCCGTCATCTCCATTGCCGGCGTACAGAAACCGCATTGAACGGCTCCGTGTTCGACGAAGGCATCGACGAGTTTGCGACCTTCCGCGCTTCGTTCGATGCCTTCCACGGTTTCGATTCGTCTTTCGTGAAGCTGGGCAGCCACCATCAGGCAGGAAAGCCGGGGGATCCCGTCCAACAGAATGGTGCATGCCCCGCATTCGCCGGTTCCGCATCCTTCCTTCGTGCCGGTGAGGCCCATTGCTTCCCGCAGCAGGTCGATCACTCGCATGTCCGGAGGGCAGGTGCACTCCGTCGGTTCGCCGTTCAACATGAAGCGGATGGTGGCTTGATGATCTCTGCTCATGGCATTTCGCTCCATACTCGTTCCGCCGTAATCGGTCCTTGCCGGATTCGGATACCGCAGGCATCCCAAACGGCATTCGCGACAGCCGGAAGGGGGCCGTTCATCGCCACCTCTCCGATTCCTTTCATGCCGAAGGGGCCCGATTCCTCCGGGTGATCTTCGACAGCGATCGAAACGATGTCCGGGACATCCAAGGATCCGGGAATGAGGTAGGTCGTAAAATCTTGCGTCAGCACTCGGCCGTCTCGGACGACGAGGTCTTCCATCAAGGCATATCCCAGCCCCTGGGCCACTCCTCCCTGAACCTGCTGTTCAAACATGGTCGGGTTGAGTACCCTGCCGCCATCGGTCACCGCGAGGTAGTTCACAATCGTGATCTCGCCGGTCCTCTCGTCGATTTCGATCCGCACCAGATGTGCTCCGTAGGCGAAGATGACATGGGGGAATCCGATGAAAAACCCGGTCGCCGTTGCAGGGACGTTCTTGCAGGTGGGTGCGACCGTTTCGGAAAGGATCACCCGCTCTTCAGGCTGCATCAGACCGGCCAAAGCTTTGAGGGGAACTTTCCGGCCGGAGGGTTTGTGGACGACCCGACCGGGCTCCAGTTCGAGTCCGTCGTCGTCCTGTAGAAACAGGATCAGGCCGGCACGATTGATCAAACGGGCCTTCATCCGTTCGCATGCCTCGATGAGTGCTCGGCCGTAGGTGTACGTGGTTCGTCCGGCGGATGACGATCCGGACGGGTATGCAGAACGGGTGTCGGGTTGTCGGACATGGATGCGTCCAGGGTCCTGGTTGAGGATGTGGCCTGCGATCTGAAAGAAGGCGCAGGAATTGCCTTGTCCCATGTCGGATACGGCATTGTGAACGAGAAACGTGCCGTCCAGGAGAAGTTCGATTTTGGCGATGGCTGCATCTCGAACGCCGCCGCCGTATCCTGCCGCATTCCAGACACCGACCACTCCAACCCCCCGCCTGCGAAAGCGGGGGGCTGCGTCCTTCCATTCGGTTCTCTGTCGCCACAGCGGATGATCCTGAATCCGCTCGAGGCAGTCTCGGATACCGGTCGAGGTTTCGAGGCGAACACCTGCACCGTTTTCGTCGCCTTTGCAGAGTGCATTGCGGATGCGCAATGTCAGAGGGTCCATTTTCAGGCGTTCAGCCAGCATGTCCATCATCGATTCGATGCCGAAGGTGACCTGACAGACACCGAAGGCCCGCATGGCGCCGGCTACCGGCTGGTTGGTGTGGACACACCAACCCTCGATTCGGGTGTTCGGAATCCGATAAGGGCCGGCGGCGTGTTCCATTCCAAGTTCCATGACTTCGGCACCCAGGTGGGCATAGGCCCCCGTATCGTACCACAGGCGGGTATCGAGTGCGACGAGGGTTCCGTCGGCCTTAGCGCCGAGGCGGTAGTGCATGCGGCAGGCATGGCGCTTGTAACCGGCGACGAAGTGCTCTTCCCGGCTCCAGTGCATGCGGACCCACCTGCCGTTGGAATGGAGGGCCGCAAGCGCCAGAAGGCATTGGACGGTCGCACCGTCCTTGCCGCCGAAACCGCCGCCGAGAGCCGGGGCTACGATCCGGATCTTCTGGAAATCAAGGCCGAGGGCGTGGGCGATCTCGAAGCGGTCCCGAAAAGGACTCTGGGTCGATACCTCCATGAGGAGTCCGCCGTCTTCCTCCATTCGGGCAATTCCGCTTTCGGTTTCGAGAAAGGCATGATCCTGCACCGGTGTTGAAAATGAGCCTTCGACGACGGCGTCACAGGTCGCAAAAGCCGTTGTCGCGTCGCCTTTCTGAATGAGGGCGTGAGCCAGAAGATTGCCGGGCCGATCGTCGTGGACGAGCGAGGCGCCCGATGCCAGGGCTTGCTCCAGGCTGCAAACTGCTGGCAGGGGCTCGATGTCGATCTGAATTCGAGAAAGGGCCTGCTGGAGAGATTCGGATGACTCGGCAAGGACCAAGGCGACCGGATCGCCGCAATAGCGGACGATATTCTCACAGAGTACAGGCATGTCCTTGTGGATGATGCCCTGGCGGTTCGAGCCGGGGACATCGGATGCAGTCAGGATGCGAAAGACACCGGGTACGGCCGATGCCTGTCGGATATCGATGTCGCGGATCCGCCCGGCGGCAACTCCGCATCGCAAGGCGCCTGCCAAAAGGGCATTGTTCGGGTAGCGATCCACCGCATAGACCTCTCGGCCGCAGGCTTTCGGACGGGCGTCGTTGCGGGGGATGGGGCGGTGCAGCCGTATCGGCTCATCCATTGGGTCACCCGGTTTTCTGAAGCGCCTTGTCGATATCGTCGACGACCTGGAAGATCGTGAAAAAGCCGGAAAGCTCGAAGACCTGGCGTACGACACCTGTCAGGCCGCAGAGAACGAGTGTGCCGCTTGCCGCCTTGATTTGTTTGGCTGCGGCAAGCAGTGATCGCAGCCCCGAGCTGCTGATGTACACGAGCTCGCTCATATCGAGGATCAAATGGGTACGCGCCTGCCCCATCTGGTTCGAAAACCATTGATCGAAGGTTTTGGTCGTCAGGGTATCCATGCGACCTTTGAGTTTGCCGATGGTTCGCTCCGCTGCGGTTTCGGTCAGGATATCCATTTGCCCTCCTTGTTGGTCTATAAAACCTAATAGGAAATTTCTGGGAAAGCTTAAAATTGATGGCCCCGCAAAAAGTCGAAGATCGAAAATGAAGAGTATTCAGGAATCAACTATTCTCCATAACAAATATGATGTTCAAAAAACCAAAATAGCTCTTTGACAAACTGTTTGATCCGGTTTGG
>JBFMBE010000056.1:0-19383 GCA_040755275.1 Thermodesulfobacteriota bacterium
GGCGGCTTTGAATAAGAGTTGGCACTTTCATGGCCAACCCTTTTACCACGTTTTATGAGCAGAGTCCAGAAAAAAGATTGGTAAAAATTACCCTTTTGCCCCTGCCAAGGGGTGTGGAATGTAGGTTCTCAGGTGTTGCGCAAGGAGCTGCCCATTCTCACAGCAGTAACCGCACTAGCTGCATGGCAACTGCATGATGGCGAAGTCACCCGAATCGATGCATTGGTGTTGCTGTGTGTATTTGCCGGGTTGATGGCGTGGACCATCTGGGAGGGATATGCCATGAAATCCGATGCATTTGGATGTGAGATGGAGCGGGAGTTGAGCACCCATGCCATGTCCATTCATCGGGCGTTGCTCTGGCTGATTATTGGGCTCATTCTTCTGATTGTTAGCTCCCGCATCCTGGTATGGGGTGCAGTGGAACTTGCCCGCGGCCTCGGTGTCAGTGACTTGATTATCGGGCTGACCGTCGTAGCTGTCGGAACATCCCTTCCAGAGCTGGCCTCATCGCTTCTCGCCACCCGACGGGGGGAGCATGATATCGCACTCGGGAATGTCATCGGCTCCAACCTCTTCAACACCCTGGCGGTTGTCGGTATAGCGGGGGCGATCCACCCGATGGCGACAGGGACCGATATATTCCGTCGGGATATGCCGGTCATGGCCGCGCTGACCTTATCCTTATTCCTGATCGGCTATGGGTTCCGTGGAAACGGTGGGCGTATTAATCGTCTTGAAGGAGCGATTCTGCTGTTTGGTTACGCTGGCTATACCACCTATTTGATTCAGACCGTTTTCGGATAGTCAGGTCGTTGCATTTGCTCGGAAGTTGCTTGAATGCAGACTTGACGGCTTCGCAAAAAGGCCGGATGCTGTGTCGTGCTGCATCCCTCGTCGTTGCGGCGTACGTTTAAGTACGCCTCACTCCTCGGGATTTGCACTCCTTGCCTGCGGCCTTTTTTCGAAGCCGTCCTTATGGTGGACTTTTTGCGACGCCATCAGACTTGATGGCCGCGCAAAAAGTCAGGGCGTTTCTGTCGAGTCGCGGGGTGACTGGGGAATCTTTTTCGCAGCAAGCTCAAAAGGCTTCCCCAGCCACCCCGCTGATGCCCGGCATTCTCGAAAAGCACAGGAAAAGCGACTTTTTGCGACGCCATCATTTCATTCCAGTCAGATCGAATCGGTCCAGATTCATGACCTTGTTCCAGGCTGTCACGAAGTCATTGACGAACTTCTCCCCGCCGTCTGCACAGGCGTAGACTTCCGCTATGGCGCGAAGCTGGGCGTTGTGACCGAAGATCAGGTCGACACGCGTGGCTGTCCAGAGCAATTCACCAGTTTTTCGGTTTCGACCTTCGAACACGTCCGGATCCTTTGATACGGGTATCCATTCGGTGTTCATATCGAGTAGGTTGACAAAGAAATCATTGGTAAGGGTTTCGGGGCGGCGGGTGAAGACACCGTGCTGGGATTGCCTGAAGTTGGCGTTCAATACCCGCATTCCACCGACAAGCACCGTCATTTCGGGAACGGTCAGGGTTAGAAGCTGTGCCTTGTCGATCAGCAGTACTTCAGCTGGAACGCTGTATCGTCCTTTGAGATAATTGCGGAAGCCGTCGTAGAGGGGTTCCAGTACCGAAAAGGATGCGACATCCGTCTGCTCCGACAATGCATCCATGCGTCCGGGTGAGAAAGGAACCGTAACGTCATGACCGGCATTTCTGGCCGCCTGTTCGATACCGGCGCATCCAGCCAGAACGATGAGGTCTGCAAGCGAGATCCGTTTGCCATCCACAGATGAATCGTTGAATTTCTTCTGGATATTCTCCAGAACGGTGAGTATCTCGGCGAGTCGTTCGGGATGGTTGACCTCCCAGTCTTTCTGGGGAGAAAGGCGGATTCTGGCACCGTTTGCACCGCCTCGTTTGTCGGACCCTCGGAATGTGGCTGCAGAAGACCAGGCTGTGTAGATCAGCTCGGAGAGCGAAAGCCCGCAAGCCAAAACCTCCTTCTTGAGTGAGGCGACATCCTTCTCATCGACCAAGGGATGATTTACCACAGGGATCGGGTCCTGCCAGATGAGTTCTTCGGTTGGAATCTCCGGGCCAAGATACCGCGAACGTGGGCCCATGTCCCGATGGGTGAGTTTGAACCAGGCCCGTGCAAATGCATCGGCAAGCTCTTCCGGATGCTCCAGGAACCGCCGGGAAATCTTTTCGTAAACCGGATCAAAGCGCAGCGACAGATCTGTGGTCAACATGGTCGGCGGATGCTTCCGGTTCGGGTCGTGGGCGTCAGGAACGATGGCGGGCGCGTCCTTGGCCACCCACTGGTTGGCCCCGGCAGGGCTTTTCGTCAATTCCCATTCATAGCGGAACAGGTTGAACAGAAAGTTGTTGCTCCATTTCGTTGGGGTAACGGTCCATGTGACTTCAAGCCCACTGGTGATCGTGTCCGGGCCTTTTCCGGTGCCCAGGCTGTTTCTCCATCCCAGTCCCTGTTCTTCGACAGGTGCAGCCTCGGGTTCAGGTCCCAGATGGGAGGCCGGTCCTGCTCCGTGACACTTTCCGAAAGTGTGGCCGCCCACAATCAGGGCAACGGTCTCTTCGTCGTTCATGCCCATGCGCCCGAAGGTTTCCCGGATGTCTTTCGCCGCTGCGATCGGATCTGGATTTCCGTTCGGGCCTTCGGGATTGACGTAGATCAGTCCCATCTGGACCGCAGCCAATGGGTTTTCCAAGTCCCCGGCTGCGGAGTGGCGCTGGTCATCCAGCCATTTGCCCTCCATGCCCCAATAGACGCTCTCGTCTGCTTCCCACCAATCTTCCCGTCCACCTGCAAAGCCGAAGGTCTTAAATCCCATCGATTCCAGGGCGACGTTTCCGGCAAGGATCATCAGGTCTGCCCAAGAGAGGCTTCGGCCGTATTTCTGTTTGATCGGCCACAGCAGTCGTCTTGCCTTGTCCAGATTGACATTGTCGGGCCAGCTGTTCAATGGAGCGAAACGTTGCTGACCGCTGTTGGCACCCCCGCGGCCGTCCCCGATCCGGTAGGTTCCAGCACTGTGCCAAGCCATACGGATGATGAGCGGGCCATAGTGCCCGAAGTCAGCAGGCCACCAGTCTTGTGATGTCGTCAATAACTCGCGAATGTCATTCTTTACGGCCTGCAGATCGAGGCTTAGAAATGCTTTCGCGTAGTTGAACCCTTCACCCAGCGGATTGCATTCGGGGGAGTTCTGGTGAAGAATTTTCAGATTCAATTGGTTCGGCCACCATTTCCGGGTGGATGCCCCGCTTGTGACTGCGGGATGAGAGGCCATGCCGGGTTCCGGACGTTCGCTGTCTGGATTCATGGGTGTTCTCCTTTCAACGGAAAATGTCCCAGAAGAATTTTCGGGGACGGATGGATGGAAAGGGTATCGCCTCAGGTTGCTAGGTGGCATGGATGCGATGCCGGGCTTCCAGACGACGGGTAAAAAAGCGATAGAACATAGGTTGAGCGTATCTGGTTCAGATGTTCATCTTAAAGCCACCTTGAAGACAGTCGAAATCATCGGAGTTGAACCAGGATAGGCCCGTGCAATTCGAAGTCGTGTATCATGGTATACGCCAACCTCCTTCGGGAAAGGAGGGGGGTAGTCCAAGATGCGGCAGGGCGTGGGATGATCATAACAGCCCGTCGGGATCGATAGGCTGTACCATGCATGGCAGTATGAACGTTTCAGACGAATTTTCTTGATGTTTTCTTTACCAGACGGATAATAGGACGTCAATGGAATTGGTCAATCCATCCATCTGTTTTCCGGCATTTCTACGGGATGGCCGCCCAAAAAGGCTCTTTTTCCGTGCTTTTCCACGCAGTCTTAACAGGCATCCCCGTCCCCATGATCAGGCCCGGCAATCGACAAAATCGGGGTAGGGGTGACTGTTTGGGAGGCCATTCTGTTTGGGTGGAACCAATCGATTGAGGTCGATCGATAAGTCTTTCTTGACAGTTTCCAAATAAATTGGGTATGTAATCAGCTTCTTTCTCGTATTCGAGCGGAGGAGAATCCAGCCTCCGCTCGAGTCGTTTCATGAAACGCATGCATTCATCATGAACATTGGACAGAAGGAGATATTCGGTTATGGGCATTCAAAAGAAAGAGGCGAAGGAAAAGCCTCTCGATAAAATGACGACATTGGAATTGCGGGATCTTGCGAAGAAGGAAACGGATCTGCAAGGCATCGTTGGAATGAATAAGGCGGAACTCATCGCCGCCATCAGCAAGGCCAGAGGGATTACACTAGATGCCCCGAAAAAGAGCAGCTCCTCCGTGCGGGAAATCAAGCAAAAAATGCGTGCCTTAAAGGTGGATCGAGAAAATGCCATCAAGGAGCAGAACGTAAAGATGGCGATGATTCTGAGAAAACGGATTCTACGGCTGAAGAAGATGACCCGGAGGGTGGGCTGATCGGATTCATGGACCTGCATCTGCTCAAGCAAGGGGCTTCCGTCATTGATCCCGAAGCCGTCGCTTTTGATGTGGACGGTGTTCTGGCGGATACAATGGGCCTTTTTTTGCGGATTGCCTCCGAGCAGTACCGGATCGATCGGGTATCCTATGAAGACATCACGTGTTACGAGCTCAGCGAATGCCTGCCGATCGATCCGAAAATCATCGATGCCATCATCGGAATGCTCCTCGATGGAACGTATGAACACCCTCTACAGCCTATACCGGGGGCAGCCCAGGTGATCGGTCGGCTTGCGGAGACGACCGGGCAGGTGGTTTTCGTGACGGCAAGACCCTATCCCGGACCTATCGAAGATTGGATTCAGAACCATCTGATGTTGCCGAGGCAGCGCTTTGAACTCGTGACAACGGGTGCCTTTGAAGCCAAGGCCCAAACCCTGCTCGAAAAGGGGATTCGGCATTTTGTGGATGACCGGCTCGAAACCTGTTTTCACCTTCGGGAATGCGGGGTGGAGCCCATCGTTTTTCGTCAGCCCTGGAATCGAAAACCTCATCCTTTCCGGGAAGTCGGCTCCTGGGAAGAGATTCAATCCCTGATCGCGTGGCCGGCGTGCAGGGGAAACGGGAAATGAACCGATTTCTGGAACCGTTTTTGATCCATCTTGAAACGGAAAAGGGATATTCCGAACATACGGTTCGGGCCTATCGAACGGACATCGAACAGTTTTTCGATGTCGTGGGGCAGATGCTCGAAAAGCCATCCGAAGGGATCGATCCGGATCACGACATCGATGTGCTGGTTGTTCGTGGATATCTGGCAAAGCTCCATGACGATCACCGCAAGAGCTCCATCGGCAGGAAAATCGCAGCCGTACGATCCTTTTTCCGGTTTCTTGTCAAACGGGGCATCGTACGGAACAATCCCGCCGAACATGTGGCGACTCCAAAGGCCGACAAACCCATTCCGGTCTTCCTGTCGGTGGATGACATGTTCCGGCTTCTCGATGGCATCGATACGGGGACGATCTCCGGTCTTCGGGACAAGGCCATGCTCGAAATCCTCTATTCGACCGGGATCCGGGTATCCGAACTGACGGGGATGAACCTTTCGGATATCGATCCGGATGCTGGATTGATCCGCATTCGGGGCAAGGGCTCCAAGGAGCGGATCGTTCCGGTCGGCAAACGGGCGTTGGCGGCGCTTCAGTCGTATCGCAGTGCATGGGAGCTGCAGGTCGATCCGTCGAAAACGGTTTCCGAACCGGAGGCGGTTTTTTGGGGGGACCGGGGAAAGCGCATCACGCCGAGAGCCGTTTATCGGGTGTTGGAGTCGTGGGTTCTTCGATGCGGAATTCTCTTTCGAATCTCCCCGCACAAGATCCGCCATTCCTTTGCCACCCATCTGCTGGATGCCGGAGCCGGTCTGAGAAGTGTACAAGAAATGCTCGGGCACAAGAGCCTGTCGACAACCCAGAAATACATCCATGTATCGATCGACAAGCTGATGGAGGTCTATGACCGTGCCCATCCGCGCAAATGAAGGAAATGGTTGGACGGCGGTGGGCAGTGGAAGCAACCTGGGAATGATCCAGATAGCGGTCGCTTGTAAAACCAAGCCCTACGTTTCATGATGATGAGGATGCATGCGATGATGAATTCCGGTACGACGTCGACGATTCCCTTTCACGGTACGACCGTTTTGACCCTTCGAGCGAATGGTCGAGTGGTCGTTGCCGGAGACGGGCAGATCACGATGAGCGACACCATCGTCAAACATCGGGCTCGAAAGGTGCGCCGGATTTACCAGGATCGCATCATCGTCGGATTTGCCGGAGCCACAGCCGATGCCCTCACCCTTTCCGAGAAGCTCGAGGCAAAACTCGAAAAGACCAACGGTAACCTGACACGTGCGGCAGTAGAACTGGCAAGGGACTGGCGTACCGACAAGATGCTCCGACGGCTCGAAGCCCTGATGATTGCGGCCGATGTTCAAAACACCTATTTGCTGAGCGGCAATGGGGACATCATCGAACCGGATGAACCGGTCATCGCCATCGGGTCGGGGGCCGTGGCCGCTCAGGCGGCAGCCACGGCACTCCTGCATCACAGTCGGTTGGACCCGGTGGAAATCGTGAAACAGGCCATGGCCATCGCCGCTTCGTTATGCGTCTATACGAACACCGAAATCACCATCGAGGAAATTGCGCATGGACGCATTGAAGCCGGTTGATATTGTCCGGGAACTCGACAAGTACATTGTCGGACAGCACGAGGCCAAACGCAGTGTGGCCATCGCACTCCGAAACCGCTGGCGCAGACAGCAGGTGCGGGAAGAGCTTCGAGACGAAATCGCTCCGAAGAACATCATCTTGATCGGACCGACCGGTGTTGGAAAAACCGAAATCGCCCGCAGGCTCGCCAAACTTGCCGATGCACCCTTCATTAAGGTGGAGGCATCCAAGTTTACGGAAGTGGGCTATGTCGGCCGTGATGTCGAGTCGATGATCCGGGATCTGGTCGAGCTGGCCATCACCCAAGCCAAGAGCAGGGCCCAGCAGGCGGTGCAGCCCAAGGCCAGAAGCGTTGCAGAAGAGCGCATGCTTGATCTGCTCCTGCCCAAATCTCGTTCGACTCCCAGCGAGATCGGCAAGGATGGGCCACAGCTGGAAGTGATCACCGCCGCTTCCGAGGAGGGGTCGTCCACCCGAGAAAAGCTCCGCCACATGCTTCGGGAAGGAAAGCTCGACAACCGCTATGTCGATCTGGACGTGACCGAACGGCAGATGCCGACTATCGAAATCTTCTCCAATGTCGGTATGGAGGAAATGGGCATCAATTTCAAGGATATGTTGAGCGGACTTCTACCCAAGAACACCCGAAGGCGAAAGGTTAAGGTGCCCGAAGCGATGAAGATCCTGACCCAGGAAGAGGCCCAGAACCTCATCGACATGGAGGAAGTCGTTGCGGAGGCGATCAGTCGGGTGGAGCAGGCGGGTATCGTCTTTTTGGATGAAATCGACAAGATTGTCGGTAAAGGATCGACGACAGGTCCCGATGTTTCCCGGGAGGGTGTTCAGAGGGATCTGCTGCCGATCGTCGAAGGCAGCAGCGTCAACACCAAATACGGTCCGGTCAAGACCGACCACATCCTGTTCATCGCTTCGGGTGCGTTCCATGGGATTGCTCCTTCCGATCTCATTCCTGAACTCCAGGGACGGTTTCCCATCCGGGTGGAGCTGCAGTCTTTGACGAAAACGGATTTCAAGCGGATACTGACGGAACCCGAAAACGCATTAATTCTTCAGTACACCGAATTGCTGGCGACCGAAGGCGTTCGTCTTGTTTTCGAAGAAGAAGCCATCGATCGGATTGCAACCATCGCTGAGGAAGTGAACGCCTCGACAGACAACATCGGAGCCCGACGTCTGCATACGGTCATGGAGAAACTGCTCGAGGACATCCTGTTCGAGGCCCCGGACGTTTCGGAATCGACCATCCGCATCGATGCGGCCCTCGTGGATGCTCGGCTTTCAGCCATCAAGAACAATCAGGATTTGAGCAGATTCATTTTATGATGGTCCCGCTAAAAGTCGGAAAATCTCGTCATCGTCGCATGGCAGGACATACGCCTTTTTCGCTGCAGCGGATAAACTCAGCCGCCCGAGCTCGTAAGGGCCGGGCATTGGGGTCAGTCATTCGATACATGCCAGTAAGCTACAACGGTTTGATTTTCAAACAATTGTTTGTTGTTGAACGCCGCTCGGCCCAACGATCTCCGGCGGCTTCAAACAAGTATCCGCTGCAGCATCAAAAGGCATATGCCCTGCCATGCTCAGGCCCGGCAGTCGACAAAATCGGGGTAGCGGCGACTTTTTGCGGGGCCATCATTTTATGATGGAGTCGCAAAAAGTCCGACCCTCTCATTTGACCCGCAGAAAGGCGGGTGAATTTTGTTCAGCAGCGAAACAGGTTCCCCAGTCACCCCGCGACTCGACAAAGACTTCCTGAATTTTTACGACTCCATCATCATATGAAAGGCTTATAGACTCTGCCCGGAGAAGCCCACATGACCCCGAACGTTGCCGATATTCTTGTCGAATCCTTGCCATACATCCGCCGGTTCGCCGGGATGACCGTCGTCGTCAAATACGGCGGCCACGCCATGGTGGACGAGCAGCTCAAGGCCGATTTCGCCCAGGACATCACCCTGCTCAAATATGTCGGGCTCAATCCGGTCATCGTTCACGGTGGCGGGCCGCAGATCAATGAAGTGCTCGAAAAAATGCACATTCAGCCGCGGTTTGTCCGCGGCATGCGTCTCACCGACGATGTCACGATGGATGTGGTGGAAATGGTTCTCGCCGGCAAGATCAACAAGGCCATTGTTCTACAGATCAACCGCATGGGCGGGCGGGCCGTCGGTCTTTCGGGCAAGGACGGAGGGCTCATCACCGCCCGGAAAATGCAGATCGTTCATCGGGAATCGGCAGACAGCCCTCCCGAAATCATCGATCCGGGGCTCGTCGGAGAAGTGACCGAAGTCAACCCCGCCCTCATCCATACTCTGGCCACCCAGGGGTTCATTCCCGTGATTGCTCCGGTAGGTGTCGGTGAGAATGGGGAGACGTTTAACATCAATGCCGACCTGGTGGCCAGCCATATCGCCATCTCGCTTTCGGCCGAAAGGCTCATCCTGTTGACGGACGTCGACGGCATTCTCGATGCTAATGGCAGGCTCGTTTCATCGCTCAACCGGGAGCTGGCCAACTCGCTCATCGAAGCTGGGGAAATTACCGGTGGCATGATCCCCAAGGTCGAATGCGCCCTAGAGGCCATTCTGAATGGGGTGCAGAAAGTGCATATCATCAACGGCCGCAAGCGGCATGCGCTGCTTCTCGAACTGTTTACGGATCGCGGCATCGGAACGGAATTCACCAAATGACGACACCTACTTCATCGGTATGGATCGACGCCGCAGAGCAGCACATCGCCGGAACCTACAAGCGGTTTCCCATCGTGCTGGTTCGCGGTGAGGGCTGCCTGCTCTGGGACGAAAACGGGAAGGTCTATCGGGATTTTGTGGCAGGCATCGCTGTATGCAACCTCGGACATTGTCATCCGGAAGTCACACGGGCGATCAGCGAGCAGGCCGCAACGCTTGTTCATGTATCGAATCTCTATTACACCAGGCCACAGATCGATGTGGCCCGCATGCTGACCGAACACAGCTTCGCGGATCGGGTCTTCTTCTGCAACAGCGGGGCGGAGGCCAACGAGGCGGCCATCAAGATCGCTCGAAAGTATTTCAAGGACCGGGGGGAGGCCGATCGATACGAGGTCGTTTCGATGGTTCAGTCCTTTCATGGCAGAACCATGGGAGCGCTGTCGGCTACCGGCCAGGAGAAGATCCGAAAAGGCTTCGAACCCGTTCTGCCGGGATTTCGATTTGTGCCATACAACGACATCGACGCTCTGCGGGAAGCGGTCAGCGAAGCGACCTGTGCCGTGATGATGGAACCCATTCAAGGTGAAGGCGGCATCCGCCCCCCCGATCCCAAATACGTGCAGGCGGTCCGCCGGCTTTGCGATGAAACCGGAGCGCTGCTGATCTACGACGAGATTCAGACCGGCATGGGGCGTACCGGAAAGCTCTTCGCTTATGAGCATGAAGGAGTGCGGCCCGACATCATGACCTTGGCCAAAGCCCTGGCGAACGGTCTTCCGATGGGGGCCATGGCCTGCACGGAAACGGTTGCAGGCGCCTTTACTCCGGGAGCGCACGCATCGACCTTCGGCGGGACCCCTCTGGTCACGGCGGCATCCAGGGCCGTACTGCGAATTCTGACGGAAACCGACATCCTCGCTCACGCAAGAGCCATGGGAGAACGGCTGATGGCCGGTCTATGGGACATTGCCCAACGACACGCCATTCTTCGGGATGTTCGCGGCAGGGGACTGATGATCGGTGCCGAAATCGAGGCGGAAGGGGCCGATGTGGTCGCAGCGTGCATGGAAAAGGGATTCTTGATCAACTGTGTTCAGGGAAATGTCCTTCGGTTCGTTCCCCCGCTTCTGATCGGTGCAGACGACATCGATGCGCTTCTTTCCTGTCTGGATGAGGTACTCGGCCGATGAAAAAAGACCTGCTGACCTTGCTCGATTTGACCCAGTCCGATTTCGACCGGTTGTTTGAACTCGCGATCGCCTTCAAGAAGCGCAGAAACCAGGGGATTGCAGATCGGCCGCTGATCGGAAAGTCCCTCGCACTCATTTTTGACAAGCCGTCCACCCGGACCCGGGTTTCTTTCGAGGCTGCCATGGTGCAGCTCGGCGGAACACCGCTCTATATCAACACCCGTGACACCCAGGTCAGCCGAAACGAACCCGTCCGGGATACGGCACGGGTGCTGGCTCGGTATGTGGATTCCGTCGCCATCCGAACCTTTTCGCAGGACCTGCTCGAGGAATTCGCCGAATTTGCATCCATCCCCGTCATCAATGCCCTGACGGACCGCTATCATCCTACCCAAGTATTGAGCGATCTGATGACCGTGATTGAGTGCTTCGGCACCTATTCCGGCATCCGGGTGGCCTGGATCGGAGATGGAAATAATGTGGCCCACTCCTGGATCAATGCGGCAGCCGTTCTTGGCTTCGATCTGGTTCTGGCCTGTCCGAAAGGGTACCATCCCGATTCGGGCATTCTGGAGAGGGCCAGGGGAATGGCGGCCGGCCGGATATCGGTTGTCTCCGATCCGAGGGAGGCGGCTTCCGGTGCTCACGTCCTATATACGGATGTGTGGGCCAGCATGGGACAGGAATCCGAGCAGGCCGAACGCAAGAAGATTTTCCAGGGGTTTCAGATCGACCGCCAACTGGTTTCTTTGGCCGACCCCGAAGCGATCGTGCTTCACTGCTTGCCTGCTCACCGGGGGGAGGAAGTGTCGGAGGAACTTCTGGAAGATCCAAAGTCCGTGATTTGGAATCAGGCCGAAAACAAAATGCACATGAACAAGGCGATTCTGATGGAATTGCTCACGAAAGGAGCCTCTCATGCCTAAAACCGTCAAAAAGGTCGTTCTGGCCTATTCCGGCGGCCTCGATACATCGGTCATCCTCAAGTGGCTGATCGAAACCTACCAATGCCAGGTCATCACCTTTTCGGCCGATATCGGCCAGGAGGAGGACCTGGAACAGATCCGCAACAATGCCATCGCGACAGGTGCATCCAAGGTCTACATCTCCGACTTGAAGGAAACCTTCGTCCGGGAATTCGTTTTTCCGGCGTTTCGGGCAAACGCCATCTACGAAGGGCAGTATCTCCTCGGGACCTCTCTGGCCCGGCCCCTGATCGCCAAGTACCAGATGGAAACGGCCTTGGCCGAAAGCGCGGATGCCGTGAGCCACGGTGCCACCGGCAAGGGAAACGATCAGGTCCGCTTCGAGCTCACCTACTACGCCATCGATCCGAACATCCACATCATTGCTCCCTGGCGAGAATGGAACCTGACTTCGCGTACGGCCCTCATGGAATACGCCCGAAAACACGGCATTTCCGTTCCAACCACCCCGGCCAAACCTTACAGCTCGGATGCCAACCTGCTGCACATCAGTTATGAGGGTGGCATTCTGGAAGATCCCTGGGCCGAACCGCCGGAGGACATCTTCAAGCTGACCGTTTCTCCGAAAGCCGCGCCCGACCAGCCCGAGGTGATCGAACTCACTTTCGAAAGCGGCGACCCCGTTTGCTTGAACGGAAACCGGATGACACCCGCCAAGCTGCTCAAGGCCCTGAACGTATTGGGCGGAAAACATGGTATCGGTCGGGTGGACCTTGTTGAAAACCGTTTTGTCGGCATGAAATCGAGAGGTGTCTACGAAACTCCGGGGGGAACCATTCTGCGGGTGGCCCACATGGCTATGGAATCCATCACCCTCGATCGGGAAGTGATGCATTTGCGGGACAGCCTCATTCCCAAATACGCAGAACTCGTCTATTACGGATTCTGGTTTTCCCCGGAAATGCGGATGCTGCAGCGCATGATCGATGACACCCAACAGAACGTTTCCGGGGTGGTTCGGCTTGAACTGTACAAGGGCAATTGTCGAGTTCTCGGAAGAAAGTCCGACAGATCTCTCTATCGTTTGGATTTCGCGACCTTCGAGGATGAATCGGTTTATCGACAGAAGGACGCCGAGGGATTCATCCGGTTGAATGCGCTTCGACTGCGGATTCAGAAGCTGATGCAGTTGGCTGGGAGCCGGTAGCTTGACGTGTTGCGATGCGGACACGGATTTCAGGTTAGAATGAAAGGAGCGGACAACCTTGGCTGAAAAACCCTGGGACGGCAGGTTCAGTGAAAAGACTGATCGCAGTGTGGAGTTGTTCACCGCTTCGATCGATGTCGACAAGCGTCTCTATGCCCAGGACATCGAGGGTAGCATCGCCCACTGCCGAATGCTGGCCAGGCAGGGGATCATTTCCGAGGAGGAGGCCGCCACCCTGGTTCAGGGGCTCAGTGCGATCCAGCGGGAGATCCAGAGGGGACATTTCGAATTCGATCCGGCATTGGAAGACATCCACATGCATATCGAAACCAAGCTCTCTCATGAGATCGGTAAAACCGCTCAGAAGCTTCATACGGCAAGAAGCCGAAACGATCAGGTAGCCCTCGATACCCGATTGTATGTTCGAGAGCAGACACAGGCCGTCATCCATCTGCTCGGAACGCTGCAGCAGGTTCTGGTTCGGCTTGCCGAAACCCACATCGACATCATCATGCCGGGCTATACCCACCTGCAGCGGGCACAGCCCGTACTGCTCAGCCATCATCTGATGGCCTATACCGAGATGTTCCGAAGGGATGAAGCCCGTTTCACTGACAGCCTCCAGCGGACGAACGTCCTGCCGCTCGGTAGTGCCGCCCTGGCTGGAACGACCTATCCGATCGATCGGCGGTATGTTGCAGAGCAACTGGGTTTTCAGGAAGTGGCCGCAAACAGCATCGATGCGGTGTCGGATCGGGATTTCGTTCTGGAGTTTCTCTCGGATGCCGCTATCTGCATGGTGCACTTGAGCCGCCTTTCGGAGGAGCTCGTCCTGTGGTCGAGCATGGAGTTTGGGTTCATCGAGATCGCCGATGCCTTTGCAACCGGCAGCAGCATCATGCCACAGAAAAAGAATCCTGACGTGGCCGAACTGATTCGAGGAAAAACCGGGCGGATATTCGGCGCCATGATTGCTGTTTTTACCTTGATGAAATCCCTTCCTCTGGCTTATAACCGAGATATGCAGGAAGACAAACCTCAGTTGTTCGATGCCGTGGATACCCTCAAGGCCTGCCTGGACATCACGGTGCGCATGCTGCCCGCCGTCCGATTTCGAAAGGATCGCATGCGGGAAGCTGCCACACGAGGCTTTCTCAATGCCACCGATTTTGCCGACTATTTGACGGCAAAGGGCATGCCGTTCCGGGAAGCGCATGCCTGCGCCGGTAAAGCCGTGGCCTATGCCCTGAGTCGGAACAAGGAGCTGGACGAACTGAGCCTGGACGAACTGAAAGCGTTTTCGTCGCTCGTGGCCGAAGATGTTTATGCGGTATTGCAGCCGGAGAACATGATCGATCGACGAATGTCGGAGGGAGGAACGGCGGAAGCCAACGTTCGGCGGGCCATCGCCGAGGCGAAGGTTCGACTTGGAATGGTCCAGCCCTAGGAGGCCTTCTGTATGGATGCAGCGGTTTGAGGGATGGCGGGACGATCGTCGTCCGACCAATTACAAGGGAAAGGATCAGAAACGATGAAGCGATCGATACCGTGGATGGCTGTAGCCTGTCTGTTGATCGGGGTTGTCGGGTGGACGGCTTCAGGATGCGGGAAAAAAGCCTATCCCGTGGTACCGAAACAGGAAGCCCTGGTCCAAGGCGTGACCGATCTTGGAGCCCGGATGATCGACAACCGGGTTGAGATTTCCTGGACCGTGGAAACATCGCAGCCGGTTCCTGTCCAGAAATTCGTCCTGTATCGAGCGTCTCGTTCCCTTGCGGATGGGGACTGCCCGGGATGCCCCATGTTGTTTACGAAGATTTCCGAATGGCCGGTAGTATCATCCCGATCCGGTGCGTCCTATCGCATGCAGGTGACGGATGGTGTCGATCCGGGCATGATCTATTTCTATAAAGTCGTTGGGATCGATGTTTACGGGAATCCGGGGAAAGATTCGAATGTCGCGGAAATCCAGCCCTGATCGATCCATCGGCTGCCTTCGATATTGCCTCGGCATATGTGCCGCGAGGCCGGGATGAATCTTCATTCGACAAACAGGATATCATGAACCATTTTCAATATCACAACGACATTCTGCATTGCGAGAATGTATCCATTCCCGAAATCGCCGATGCTGTCGGAACACCGTTTTATCTGTACAGCCACGCCACGTTGATCCGGCACTTTCATGCCTTCGATTCCGCTTTCGACGGATTCGATCGGCTTGTCTGCTATTCCGCCAAGGCCAATACGTCCCTGGGAGTTCTGAAAATCCTGTGTGACGAGGGGGCTGGACTGGACATCGTTTCGGGTGGAGAGCTCTATAAGGGACTCAAGGCTGGGTTCCGGCCGGAAACCATCGTGTACTCTGGAGTCGGAAAACGCATCGATGAAATCGATTTTGCCCTGAACACCGGCATTCTGATGTTCAACATCGAGTCCCGCGAAGAGCTCGACCTTCTTCAGGTTAGGGCCAAAGCCCTTGATCGAACGGCCCGGATTTCCATTCGTGTGAATCCCGATGTCGATCCCAAAACCCATCCCCACATTTCGACGGGGTTGAAGAAGAACAAGTTCGGCATCGATGTTGAAACCGCTCTCGAAACCTATGCTGCAGCAAGCCGTATGGATCATGTCGAGATCGTGGGTATCGACTGTCATATCGGCAGCCAGATCACCCAGGTGGATCCTTTCGAGGAAGCCCTGAACAGCCTCGTCGATCTGATCGATCGGCTGAGGCGGATGGGAATCGGTATTCGATACCTCGACATGGGGGGAGGGCTGGGGATTACCTACCGGGACGAACAGCCGCCGCATCCGAGCGAATATGCGGACGCCATCCGAAAGGTTCTCGGAGACCGGAAACTCACACTGGTGTTTGAACCCGGCAGGGTTCTTGTCGGGAACGCGGGCATTCTCGTTACCCGAGTCCTTTATCGGAAGCATTCACCGGCCAAGGAATTCGTCATTACGGATGCGGCCATGAACGATCTGATGCGGCCTGTCCTCTACGGTGCCTTCCACGATATTCGTCCGGTCGATCGACGGGAAACGCTGCCTGAAATCGTGGCGGATGTGGTTGGTCCGATCTGCGAATCCGGGGATTTTCTGGCTCAGATGCGCACCCTTCCGTCGGTCCGGCGGGGGGATCTGCTGGCTGTCATGAGCGCAGGGGCTTACGGTTTTTCCATGTCGTCGAATTATTGTTCCCGGCTGCGTGCCGCAGAGGTGTTGGTGAAGGAAGATCGCTTCGCGGTCATCCGGGAACGGGAGACCTATGAAGACCTGGTCCGAAAGGAAAAGACCGCGGATTTTTGGCCATGATCAGCAAACCGCCAAGGAGGTTTGGAAACGCGGGAAACCGGATGTGCCATCGGCAGTATCCACTGCCAACAGCCCATAGTCAATTTTACAGGTGATCATGAACCCGATCTTTTTTTATAAAATGAGCGGAGCCGGAAACGATTTCATCATCATCGACAACCGGACTCCGGTCATCGATGAACGTCGTTTGAAAGAACTGATCGTCGGTGCCTGCAGACGCAAACTCTCTGTAGGTGCAGACGGGCTGATTCTGATCGAGAGCTCGCAGAATGCCGATTTTCGATGGCGGTTTTACAATGCCGACGGTTCGGAGGCCGACATGTGTGGAAACGGTGCCCGGTGTGCAGCACGGGTGGCTTCGTTTCTCGGCATCGGGAATAACGGACGGATGTGCTTTGAAACCGGGGCAGGTCTTATCGAAGCCGAGGTGTTTGCCTCGGGTCAGGTCAGCATCCGGCTGACGGATGCAACCGTGCCATCGCTCGATCGCGGCATCCGGCTTTCGACGGGACATGCAACCATCAGCTTCGCCCATACCGGAGTCCCCCATGTC
The DNA here is from genome assembly GCA_040755275.1 of Thermodesulfobacteriota bacterium. Lineage (GTDB taxonomy): Bacteria > Desulfobacterota > Desulfobacteria > Desulfobacterales > Desulfatirhabdiaceae > Desulfatirhabdium. Next base: position 16,605 of record JBFMBE010000056.1, read on the forward strand.
GTGATGGAAGTTCCAGATGTCGATCGGATCGATGTGAAGGCACTGGGACGCGAAATTCGCTACCATGTCGACTTTGCGCCTGCCGGAACCAATGTGAACTTCGCAACTCCGAAAGGGCAGGGACGTCTGGCCATTCGCACCTATGAGCGCGGGGTGGAGGACGAAACCCTGGCCTGTGGAACGGGTTCGACGGCTGCGGCCCTGGTGATGGCCGAAAAATACGGCTGGCCTTCTCCAGTTGCCATCGATACCCGAAGTGGATCTCAGCTGACGATTCATTTCGAGCGATCGGCATCGGCCTATACGAACCTGTTTCTCGAAGGCGATGCGCGTGTCATTTACAAGGCCGAACTTTCGGAAGAAGCCTGGATTTCTTCCCAAGGAAAGGAATGTGCATGAGTGTAACGATCGAGCTGGCTCAACGGGTACAACAGCTACCCCCTTATTTGTTCAAAGAAATCGACGAGCAAAAGGCGGCCGTCCGGAAACAGGGTGTGGACATCATCGATTTGGGCGTGGGTGATCCCGATATGCCCACACCTTCCCATATCATCGAAGCATTGAACCGTGCGGCCCACGATCCGGCCAATCATCGGTATCCATCCTATTCGGGCATGGTAGGATTCAACGAAGCCGTTGCCAGATGGTACAGTCGGCGATTCGGTGTCGATCTCGATCCGCATCGGGAAGTGATCACCCTGATCGGATCCAAGGAAGGAATCGCTCACATTCCCCTTGCATACATCAATCCGGGCGATCTGGCGCTGGCGACAAGCCCCGGGTACCCGGTGTATCATACGGGTGTTCAGTTTGCAGGAGGCTCTACGTATTTTCTCGACCTGAAGAAAGAAAACGGCTTTCTGCCGGATCTCGATGCCATTCCGTTGGATGTTCGATCCAGGGCGAAGCTGATGTTTGTCAATTATCCGAACAATCCCACATCCACGGTTGCAGAAGCCGATTTTTTTGAGAAGCTCGTTCGTTTCGCCGAAACGAACAACATCCTGGTCTGTCATGATGCAGCCTATTCGGAAATCGCGTTCGACGGATATGCCCCCAGAAGCTTCTTGGAGACACCTGGGGCCAAGGAAGTCGGCATCGAATTCCATTCCCTCTCCAAAACCTACAACATGACCGGCTGGCGGCTGGGTTTTGCCGTCGGACGGGCCGACGTCATCCAGGCGCTCGGCAAGATCAAGAGCAACATCGATTCTGGAGCGTTTCAGGCCGTTCAGTACGCGGGTATCGTCGCATTGGACTCAGATCCGGCCTGTCTTGCAGAAATCAATGCGGAGTATCAGAAGCGCAGGGATCTTCTGGTTGCGGGACTCAAGCAACTTGGATTCCGTTTCGAAGTGCCCAAGGCGACATTCTACGTCTGGGTGGAGGTGCCGAAAGGCTATACATCCAAGGAATTCGCAGGTCTGATGCTGACAAAGGCGGGCATTGTCGTAACCCCGGGCAACGGGTTCGGGGCGGCCGGGGAAGGCTATTTCCGGATCGCCATGACGGTATCGACGGACCGCATCGCAGAAGCACTCAACCGCATCGAGAAGGCAAACGTTTGCTGAATGGCACATACGGCGTGGATCGGTTTCGGCTCGAATTTGGGGGACAAGATTGCCAACTGTCGTTTCGGGCTCGCCCGGATGGTAGAATCGCATGTGGCCATATCCGGTGTCGTCTCAAGAAACTATCGGACGAAACCCATGCATGTGCTCGATCAGGATTGGTTCGTGAACGGTGTGGTGCGTATCGAAACAGACCTCGATCCGCACGACTTGCTGCATGCGCTTCAGGACATTCAGCGGCTGGCAGGTCGAAAGGAGGGGGGCATTCGGTTCGGTCCGAGAGTTCTCGATCTGGACATTCTCTTTTTCGATGACGGCATGTTCACGACCGATCGGCTCATCGTTCCACATCCCCGGATTCATGAGAGGCGTTTTGTCCTGCAGCCGGCCTGCGATATCGATCCATACTGGGTGCATCCGGTCATCGGTTCTGATTTGCAGACGCTCTTGTCGCATGTTCCGCAACCGGAAACCAGTGTACAGGTGATCGATGATCAAAATTGCGCTACTTTTCTTGCTGGGCTACCTGGGCTTTCGCTTGCTCAAGGCGGCGATTCTCGGCAACATCCGAACGGTTGAACCCGACCCTCGGGAACGGGAACCTTTGGCGGACGTGATGATCCAGGATCCGGTCTGCGGAGTGTACTTTCCCCAGAAAAGCGGCTTCCCGTTCGATGTGGACGGGAAAACCCTTTATTTTTGCAGTGACGAGTGCCGCAAGAAGTTCAGAGAACGGACTTTTGAAGTCAAAAATCAGCAGAAGGGCAGTTGATTCTTGGATGGCCTCGCAAAAAATCGGACAGTCTGTGGTTGGCCGCATGGGGACGGGGATGCCCTTTTCGCTGCTGAGCAAAATTCACCCGCCTTCCTGCGGGTTAATCCAGAGGTCCGACTTTATACGACTCCATTAACTTAGATGAGGTCGCAAAAAGTCAGGAAGTCTCTGTCGAGTCGCGGGGTGACTGGGGAACCTTTTTCGCTGCTGCGAAAAAACTCAGCCGCCCGATCTCGTAGGATCGGACGGATGGCCAAACAATGAATACAGGCTGGTGGAATCGCAATGGCTTGCTTTTCAATGTCCATTCGTTCATGCGCGTCCGTCCGATCCAACGATATCCGGCGGCTTCAAACACGTTTTCGCAGCAGTCTCAAAAGGCTTCCCCAGCCACCCCGCTTATGCCCGGCATTCCCCAAAAGCACGTGAAAAG
>JBFMBE010000057.1:0-19321 GCA_040755275.1 Thermodesulfobacteriota bacterium
TACGAGATCGGGCGGCTGAGTTTTTTCGCAGCAGCGAAAAAGGTTCCCCAGTCACCCCGCGACTCGACAGAGACTTCCTGACTTTTTGCGACCTCATCAATAGAAACTTCCTGACTGTTTGCGGGGCCATCAATGCAATTTTCAGAACGATTTGATCGTATGGACTTCATTGGTGGCCGATGAAGTCACCGTACTCATGAAACACCGGCAACGTTTTACCTTCATCCATTTCGGTTTCTTCTTCCGCAAGCAATGCCGCCCACTTGTCGTCGTCAGTTTCTGCGAATTACGTGTCCCATAGCGCCTCATCCGCCGCGATTTCTTCAAATGTCCTTTCTGTGGGCAATGGATGTGCCTTGAGGAAAAGCGACAACTGATACGGTTGCACTGTTCGAGCCATTGGGAGATGACTCGTTGTGGTTTGAAAGTCTTGAGTCGTTGACGTAGGAAAGAAACAAATATGTATTATTAATGGTCTATGAATACAGATATGTATTTATTATATACCGTGTAAGTCTTCCTACTTGAATTAGAAAGCTATGATATCAGATAGATAAATCGTATCAACCCTCCTGGTCCAATCCTTGCTCAACTGGACGCTATGAACCCACTGGTACGAAAAAACGAAGAGTTAAAGGCGATTCTTCAGGTCAGCCAGGTGCTGACCAGTTCGTTCGATCTGGAGAAGAACCTATACGCAGCCATGGAAATTCTGGCCAGCCGCTTGGGATTGCAACGGGGGTGTGTATTTCTGCTCGACCCGCTTTCCCAGGAGCTGCAGATCGTAGCCGCCTATGGGTTGAACCGTGAGGAAATTTGACGGGGCAAGTATCGGATCGGAGAAGGAATCGTAGGCCGAGTCATCAAAACGGGTCAGCCCATGTTCATTCCCAACATCGGTGAGGAGCCGATGTTTTTGAACAAGACAGAATCCCGTCCGCAAAAAAGCGGCATTTCGTTTTTGTGTATGCCCATATCTCTGGAGGGGAAGGCGCTTGGAGTCATCAGTGTAGACGGCATTTACACGGAAAAAGATGGCAACGTAGACGACGATCTGCGGGTGCTTTCCATCGTGGCCTCCTTTATCGCCCAGTTTGTCATGCTCTGGACCCACCTGCGCAAAGCCGAAAACGAGTGCGGCTATCTGCGCATGCAGCTCGAGGAAAAGTTCAGCCTGCCCAATATCGTTGGTGAATCGGCTCCATTTCAGCAGGTTCTCAAGTTGGTACGGCGGGTGGCTTCCACAGACACCACCGTCTTGTTGCTTGGAGAAAGCGGTACCGGAAAGGAATTGATCGCCCAGACACTGCACTACCAGAGTCGCAGGGCGAAACAGCCCTTTGTCGCCGTCAATCTGGCGGCCCTTCCGGAAAACCTGATCGAAGCCGAACTGTTCGGTGTTGAAAAAGGGGCCTACACCGGGGCGACAGTTCGTCGGGTAGGCCGCTTTGAGGCCGCGGACCAGGGGACGATCTTTCTCGATGAGATCGGCGAACTTCCACTCAATCTCCAAGTCAAATTGCTGCGAGTGCTTCAGGAGCGCTCCTTCGAGCGCATCGGCTCATCCGAAAAACTCACGGTGGATGTTCGCGTGGTGACGGCGACCAATCGAAATCTGATGGAAGCAGTTGCAAAAGGTTTGTTTCGGGAAGATTTGTATTGGCGGTTGAATGTCGTACCCATCGTTCTTCCTCCCTTGCGGGAGCGCGGAGAGGATATCCCCCTGCTGTTGAATTTCTATCTGGATAAATTCAACCGGCAATACAACCGTCGGGTGCAATTGAGTGCTTCGGCACTATCGAAGCTCAAGGCATATCGCTGGCCGGGCAACATTCGGGAGCTGGCCAATACCACCGAACGACTGGTCATCATGTCCGACAAGGAAATCATCACCGACGCCGAATTGCCCCCAACGATCCTTCATAGCAAACATACAATTTCATTCCCTGCTGAAAACCATCTTTCGGAAACGGAAGATCTCGCCAGTCAAATGCAGGCGCTGGAACGCCGCCGTATCCTCCAGGCCCTCAAGGAGGCCGGCTGCGTTCAACAACGAGCCGCCAGAATCCTCGGTATTACGCCCCGCCAATTGGGGTACCGTATCCAAAAATACGGTATCCGTTTCAAATCCACCGATCATTTGATTTGACCGATCCGCCTACTCCCTTTGCAACCTGAGTGTGGGACCTCGACCCGAAAGGGAAGCGATGCACTTACGGTACGGCTGTTTCGATGCCGATGGATAGGGTGCATCCGCGAGGAAGGAAGCTAAACGCAATTCTTCCATCCTTCCCGATCGAGTGATTTCCGATGAGCTTCCTTCCGTGCGACCTCACTCCGTTTGTTGACCTCGTGTCCGGTTCCTACCCCGATAGCGTGCTCTGAAACGTCGTCTACATTCGGAAAGAAGCATCCACGTTTTTGTAGAAATCGACATCAATGAATGAAATTGTCGACAATCGGAAGATATTTTCGGACTTAGACGCGGCCACGAATCCATACGGATCCGTTGCAGTCACGGTAAACGAACATTTCTTTCCGATTTTTCGGATATTGGCACATGGTTTGATACGACCAGGAGCAAACGCTCGGGCAAAAACGAATGGACGTGTCACCGGATGCATCCGGAATGATCGAAAGGAGAAATACCATGCGTAAAGTCGCTATTTACGGAAAAGGTGGTATCGGTAAATCCACCACCACCCAGAACACGGTAGCTGGATTGGCTGAGATGGGGAAAAAAGTGATGGTGGTCGGTTGCGATCCCAAGGCCGACTCCACAAGGTTGCTTCTCGGCGGTTTGGCACAGAAGACGGTACTCGACACCTTGCGCGAAGAAGGTGAAGACGTGGATCTGGAAGATGTACGCAAGGTGGGCTTTGGCGGAACGTTGTGCACGGAATCGGGAGGCCCGGAGCCTGGAGTGGGATGTGCCGGCCGCGGCATCATCACTTCCATCAACCTGCTCGAACAGCTGGGGGCTTATGCCGACAGTGAATCCTTGGACTACGTGTTTTACGATGTGCTTGGGGACGTGGTTTGCGGCGGTTTCGCCATGCCCATTCGGGAAGGAAAGGCACAGGAGATTTATATCGTGGTTTCGGGTGAGATGATGGCCATGTATGCAGCGAACAACATCTGCAAAGGCATCGTCAAGTTTGCGGAGGCGGGAGGCGTCCGCCTGGGGGGGCTGATCTGCAACAGTAGAAAAGTCGATAATGAATTGGAAATGATCGAGGCTTTCGCCAAGAAACTCGGTACCCAGATGATCCACTTCATTCCCAGGGACAACATGGTGCAGCGGGCTGAAATCAATCGTAAAACCGTCATCGATTTCGAACCGACCCACGCACAGGCGGATGAATACCGCACCTTGGCCCGCAAAATCGACTGCAACCAAATGAAGGTCATCCCGAATCCGCTGGCGATCGATGAGCTGGAAAAGTTGCTGATTGAGTATGGGATAGCGGCATAACGTCCCATCCATGCATACCGATGTCAACGGATGAAACCGCAAGCAGGACGTTCAAAAGACTCGATGATTAGGAGACAATGTCATGATCATGATACGATCGATCGTCAGGCCGGAAAAAGTCGATGATGTGTTGGCGGCCCTGATGGAAGCCGGTTTCCCAGGAGTCACCAAGATATCCGTGGTGGGCAGGGGCAAACAGCGCGGCATCAAAATCGGGGAAATCACCTACGACGAGATTCCAAAGGAAATGCTCCTCACCGTGGTTAAGGACAGCGACAAGGATTTCGTCGTTCGCACCATCATGAAAGCAGCGCGAACCGGTGATAAAGGAGCGTTCGGAGACGGGAAGATATTCATCGTTCCGGTGTTGGAAACCTACACCATCAGCTCGGGTGTCAAGCAGAAAGCCGACGGTGGAATCGAAGAGGTGGCACTATGAAAAAGATCTTGGCCATTGTTCGGCTCAATCGCATGAACCAGACCAAGAAAGCCTTGGCTGAGGCCGGATTGCCATCTGTAACGGCCAGAGAGTGCTTGGGAAGGGGTAAGGGCTTGGTGGATCTGCACCTGCTCAAAGGCGCCGAGCGCGGTTACGAAGAGGCGATCTCCCAGCTGGGTCAAAGCCAGCGGCTGATCCCCAAAAGACTGCTCATTTTGGTGGTTCGGGATGACCTGGTGGAAAAAGCGGTCCGTACACTCATCCATGCGAATCAAACCGGAAAACCAGGCGATGGCGTGATCTTTGTGATGCCTTGTCTCGAAGCCTATCGGGTTCGCACGGGAGAATATGGGGATACCGTATTGGATGAAGGTTGAAAAGCAGATCGACGGGCCGGGCCCTCCAACAGGGGCGGGGGGGTGTGCCACCCTTCGACCGGGTGACGTTTCCAGAAGACTTCTTTATCCAGGTGGTGTGGATTGACGGGCCACAGGGCATGACAGGAAAGCGCCGGTCCCTATGGAATGCAGGGTATCCCTGAATGGTTTCGACGTCGTTCAAAAGAGGAGATCGGTTATGGAAAGGCGTACCGATATAGCGGAAACGAACCGTACAGAAGAATTCGATATGACGGATGTCCGGAAGCGACTGATTGCCAAATATCCGGCGAAGGTGGCTCGCAAACGGGACAAACAGATCGTGATCAACCGGAACGGACCCGATGGGACCATCCCCGAAATCCAGTCCAACGTACGCACCATCCCCGGTCTGATCGGGCAACGCGGTTGCTGCTACGCCGGATGCAAGGGGGTTGTACTCGGTCCCACCCGTGACATCATCAACATCACCCACGGGCCTATCGGATGCGGATTCTATAGTTGGCTGACCCGGCGCAACCAGACGGATCCGTCAACGACGCCCGATGGCCACAATTTCATGACCTATTGTTTCTCTACGGATATGCAGGAAGAGCAGATCATCTTCGGGGGTGAGAAGAAACTTCGACAAGCCATACAGGAAGCTTATGACAATTTCCATCCCAAGGCCATCGCTGTCTTTTCCACCTGTCCCGTTGGCTTGATCGGAGACGACGTCCATTCCGTGTGCCGGGAAATGAAGGAAAAGCTGGGCATCAACGTATTCGGTTTTTCCTGCGAAGGCTACAAGGGTGTCAGCCAGTCGGCCGGCCACCACATCGCCAACAACGGCATTTTCACCCATGTCATCGGAACCGATGACCGTGTGAAACCCGGAGCCTTCAAGATCAACCTCCTGGGCGAATACAACATCGGGGGCGACGCCTTCGAAATCGAACGCCTCTTCGAGGCCTGTGGGCTATCCCTGATCTCAACTTTCAGCGGCAACTCCAGCATCGACCACTTGGCCAATGCCCATACCGCAGACCTGAACCTGGTCATGTGTCATCGATCGATCAATTACGTGGCAGAGATGATGGAGAAACAATTCGGTCTGCCCTGGATGAAAATCAATTTCATCGGTGCTCAGGCTACAGCCAAATCCCTTCGCAAGATCGCCCGTTATTTCGACGATGCGCGACTGATCGAGCGTACCGAGGCGGTCATTGCCGCAGAGCTTCCTGCCGTAGAAGCGGCCGCTTCGGAAATTCGACCACGGACGCGGGGAAAGAAAGTGATGCTGTTTGTTGGAGGTTCTCGAGCCCACCACTACCAGGAATTGTTTCGTGAGCTCGGCATGAAGGTGCTGTCCGCAGGATACGAGTTCGCCCATCGAGATGATTATGAAGGTCGTCGTGTTCTGCCATCGATCAAGGTGGATGCAGACAGCCGAAACATCGAAGAGTTAGACGTGTATCCCGACCAGCACCGCTTTCGCCCGCGGATTTCCCCGGAACGTGCCCACGAATTGGCGTCTGAAGGAATACGTCTTTCCGACTATGAAGGGTTGATGCCCGACATGGACGATGGCTCTCTTGTCATCGACGACATCAGTCACCACGAAACCGAAAAATTGATCGCTCTGTTCAAACCCGACGTCTTCTGCGCGGGTATCAAGGAGAAGTATGTCATCCAAAAACATGGCATTCCCATGAAGCAGCTGCACAGCTACGACTATGGCGGTCCCTACGCCGGGTTCAGGGGGGCGATCCACTTCTATCGGGAGATCGGCCGCATGGTGAGCAGCCGCGTTTGGCAGGATTTGAAGGCACCTTGGAGGCAGCATCCGGAACTGGTGGCGACATACGCCTGTGATTGACATCCCGTAGATTCAAAAGATCCGAGAACCCAATTCATCGATCAGGAGTTCCACCCTATGTTGCTCAGACATACGACATCACAGATTGAGGAACGATCGGCCTTGACGGTCAATCCAGCCAAGACCTGCCAGCCCATCGGCGCCATGTACGCCGCTTTGGGGATTCACGGATGTTTGCCTCACAGCCACGGTTCCCAAGGATGTTATGCCTATCATCGCAGCACCCTGACAAGACACTATAAGGAGCCGGTGATGGCCGCAACCAGCGCCTTCACGGAGGGTGCATCGGTTTTTGGTGGACAGGCCAATCTGCTGCAAGCTATCGACAACATTTTCACGGTGTATGAACCGGAGGTCATCGCCATTCATACCACTTGTCTGTCGGAAACCATCGGTGACGATATTCCCCAGATCATCAACAAGGCGAAAGGAGAAGGTCGTATTCCGGAGGGTAGGTATGTCATCCATGCCAATACGCCAAGTTACATCGGTTCCCATGTCACCGGTTTCGCGAACATGACAAAAGCCATGGTGGATTATTTATCAGAGATATCCGTCCCCAGAAACCGAGAAGTCAACTTGATTCCCGGTTTCGTGGAACCCGCCGATATGTCTGAACTGTGCCGTATCGCTCGGGAGATGGGCGTATCCACCATCGTTTTCCCGAATACAGCCAATGTACTGAACGGTCCAATGACCGGCAAATACAAGATGTTCCCGGAGGGAGGGGTAACCGTACCAGAACTCCAGAGGACCGGAGGAGCTCAGGGAACGATTGCACTGGGTGCACTGGCTTCCGGGCCAGCGGCATTGGCCTTGGATGCCAAATGCAAGGTTCCTTGCCGGGTACTCAACCTGCCGATCGGTTTGCACGACACCGATGCGTTCGTGGATACGCTGCGCAACATGGCCGGTGTCCATGTACCCGACAGCATCGATTTGGAACGGGGACAACTGGTGGATGCCATCTGCGATTGGCACCCATACCTCTATGGGAAGCGGGTCGGGCTCGTGGGGGATCCCGATCACCTCTTGGCCCTGAGCCGGTTTCTGACGGCATTGGACATGAAACCCGTCTATGTCGTCACTGGTACGCCTGCCGGAAAGAAATTCGAATCGTCTCTACAGGAAGTTCTCTCCGGCGTAAACGATGAGGTTCGGATTGCGGTTCCAGGGGATATGTTCCTCTTCCATCAATGGATCAAAAATCGGCCGGTGGATCTGCTCATGGGGAACACCTACGTGAAGTACATCGCCAGGGATGAAGACATCCCTTTCGTACGTTTCGGTTTTCCCATTCTCGATCGCATGGGACACAGCTATTTTCCGTCCGTGGGATATCGAGGAACGCTGAGGTTGCTTGAAAAAATTCTGGATGCGTTGTTGGATCGAAAAGAGCGTGACAGTACGGACATCGATTTCGAATTGGTGCTGTAAGGATTCCGAAATTGTATCAAGCCGAGATCTTTCAGGCACGCAGTGACGAGATATCTATTACGGCTTCGACGAGCTGCTGCAGCTTCCGCAGAACACGATCATCGATTCCATATCGAACCGAAATTCGAAGAAAGATGAACCCATGATGGCTGCCATTCCTATCCTGAGCGAGAGAAGACATCACATTTTCGAAACTGGAGCCGCCTCTTTCAACATGGAGTGCAACCGGCAAAGTACAGCCGGAAGCATCAGTCAGCGTGCTTGTGTGTTCTGCGGATCCCGGGTGGTGCTCTATCCCATTGCCGATGCCTTGCATCTGGTTCACGGACCCATCGGTTGTGCGGCCTATACCTGGGACATTCGTGGAGCCCTTTCTTCAGGAGAACAATTGCATCGGATGAGCTTTTCCACCGATTTACGCGAGAAAGAGGTCATTTTCGGAGGTGAACAAAAGCTCTACCGGGCGTTGACGGAACTGATCGACTCCTACTCGCCCAAAGCCGCCTTTGTTTACAGTACCTGCATCGTAGGGATCATCGGGGATGACGTGGGTGCCGTATGCCAACGAGTCAGCCGAGAAAAAAAGATTCCAGTCATTCCCGTCCACTCGGAGGGATTTAAGGGAACCAAAAGGGATGGATATAAAGCGGCTTGCGATGCCCTTTCCGAATTGTTGGGCACAGGAGAAACAAAGGAAATATCCTCGACGAGCATCAATATTTTGGGGGAATTCAACATCGGCGGCGAAGCTTGGCTGATCCGAGACTACTATAGACGCATGGGCGTCGAAGTCGTATCCGTACTGACAGGAGACGCACGGGTTGAAGATATCCGTCGGGCCCACGGCGCTTCCCTGAACGTCGTGCAGTGCTCCGGAGCCATGACCTTTTTGGCGGAGATCCTGAAAGCCCGATACGGCATCCCCTACATCCGGGCATCCTATTTCGGGATCGAGGATACGGCCAAGGCCCTCTACGACGTTTCATCCCATTTTTCAAACGGTGACGTTCAACGACGAACCGAAGAGCTCGTCCGGGATCGGATCAAGGGTGTCATTCCCCAATTGCAACGGTTTCGGGCCGATCTCGAAGGCAAACGGGCCGCCGTTTATGTGGGGGGAGCCTTCAAGGTGTTTTCCTTGATCAAGGCATTGCGACAGCTCGGTATGCGGGTGGTTGTTGCAGGATCCCAGACCGGAACCTCCGACGATTATGCGGTGCTGCGGGATCTATGTGATCCAGGCACCGTCATTTTGGACGATGCCAATCCCCTCGAGCTTTCCCGCTTCGTGATCGAAAAGCGAGCCGATCTGTTCATCGGGGGTGTCAAGGAGCGCCCCATCGCATACAAGCTGGGAATCGGATTTTGCGACCACAACCACGAGCGAAAAACGCCGCTGGCTGGATTCGAAGGCATGGTGAACTTCGCTCGAGAAATCCATACCACGGTAACGAGCCCGGTTTGGCAGTTTGTACCGTTTCGAAACCACGATACCGATCACCACCCTACAGAATCGAATCCGAAAGGAATGCTTAAACCGATCATTCGACAAGAAGTCGGCATAGAATTGTCAAAAGCAATGGGTGATGGCCTCGCAAAAAGTCAGGCCCTCAGGATTGACCCGCAGGAAGGTGGGTGAATTTTGCTCAGCAGCGGAAAAACTCAGCAGCCCGAGCTCGTAGGATCGGGCGGATGGCCAGAATGAAAAGAATGGTTTACTGGTTTTCATCATATTGTTTTTCTTATAGATATAAATGAATTGCGTCCGCCAGATCCTACGATCTCCGGCTGCTTCAAACAGTTTCCGCTGCTTTGCAAAACACCACCCGCCCTCCTGCTGGAGGCTCGGCTTTGAAGGAAAATCGGTGGTTAGCGACTTTTTGCGACGTCATCATGGGTTGACGGTACTTGAATGAAAGGTGGATTCTAAATGAGCCTTTTACAACAACAAAACGGCTATTCCCTTCAGGACATTGCCTTGGGCCCGGCAGCGTCCGCCACTCAAAATGGCTGCAAGCTGTGCACCCCCTTGGGTGCAGCCTTGGTCTTCAAAGGTATTCGTGGCGCCGTTCCCCTGCTTCACGGCTCTCAGGGGTGCAGTACCTATATTCGTCGTTACCTCATCAGCCATTTTAAGGAACCTGTCGATATCGCCTGTTCCAACTTCGGCGAACAGACAGCGGTGTTCGGGGGAGGCATCAATCTCCAAGTCGCTATCGACAATATTTGTCGACAGTACGATCCATCTCTGATCGGCGTGGCTACCACCTGTCTTTCAGAAACCATCGGCGATGATGTTCCGATGTTCATCAAGCAGTATCGGGCTTCTCAAATGTACGCAAAAATACCCCCAATCGTTCATGTCAGCACGCCGAGTTACCAGGGAACGCACATGGAGGGTTTTCACAGCGCCGTACGTGCCACGGTGGCTCATTTGGCGACCCGAGAGTCTTTTGATCCAATGCGAATCAACCTGTTTCCGGGGTTTCTTTCACCGGAAGACATCCGACATGTGAAAAATACGATTTCGGCCTTTGAATTGGAACCGATGATTCTTCCCGATTACAGCCAGACGTTGGATGGTGGCCTTTGGGAGAGTTACCAACGCATTCCCGTGGGAGGAACACCGGTATCATCCATTGTGCGGGCAGGTGATGCGGCAATCAGTATCGAGTTTGGCCATACCTTGTCGCGAGCCAAAGAAACCACAGCCACCTACCTTTCCCGGCAGTTCGGCGTTCAGGCCGTTCGGCTTGGATTTCCGATTGGTATTCGACATACCGATGCATGGTTGAATGTGTTGGGGACAATCCGTGGAAGACCAATTCCCGAATACCTCCGAGAACAGCGCAGCCGCTTGATCGATGCGCTGGTGGACGGCCACAAGCATGTCAACACCATGCGGGCCGTCGTATTCGGAGAAGAAGATCTCGTCGTCGGACTTTCGGCATTCCTGGCGGAAATCGGTATTCATCCAGTGGTCTGCGCATCCGGCGGCTTGAGCGGGTATCTGGATGAGGCCGTTCGCGCCGTTGTTCCTTCGCCTTGGCATAAGGAAATGTGCGTTCTGGAAAATGCCGATTTTGCGACCATCGAGGCCGCAGCCGTCGAAGCTGAACCGGATCTGATCATCGGTCACAGCAAAGGCTACGCCATGGCAAGGCGTTTGAGGATTCCCCTTGTCCGTGTTGGGTTTCCGATTCATGACCGAATGGGCGGACCGCGTTTGCTGCATGTGGGTTATGATGGAGCCATGGATTTGTTCGATCGGATTGCAAATGCCTTGATTGAGTATCGGCAGGACGGTTCCGAGGTTGGATATACGTATATGTAGCCTGGCAAACAGTCAGGTGCTCGCTCATGACCCGTCCTCCTGTTGGAGGCCCGGCATTGAAGGAAAACCGCTGGTTAGCGACTTTTTGCGGGGCCATCCAAAAATCCGGATGTGGTGAACGACTCGATTTCAATCATCTTACGAACGCAAGGCGACAGCCATGAATCTTGAAGAACATCCCTGTTTTAACCTGAAAAGTCATCGACATGTCGGCCGTGTACATCTGCCGGTCGCCCCGCGTTGCAACATCCAGTGCAAATTTTGCAATAGACGGTTCGACTGTGTCAACGAAAGCCGTCCCGGGGTTACCAGTGCCGTACTGTCCCCGTTTCAAGCTCAGGCATATCTTGACGTCGTTTTGAAGCAACGACCGGACATTCGGGTCGTGGGCATTGCCGGACCGGGAGATCCCTTTGCAAATGTCGCGCAAACCCTGGAAACCTTGTCCGAAGTCCGCAGCGCCTATCCCGATATCATGCTCTGCATCGCAAGCAACGGCCTGAATATCGGCCCCTACATCGAAGAGTTGGTCAACGTCAAGGTCAGCCATGTCACTTTAACCATCAATGCCGTGAATCCGACCATCGGTTCCCAAATATACAGCTGGATGCGTATCGGAAAACATCTGATATCGGGTGAAGAGGGGGCGGGCATCCTGCTCGAACGCCAGCTATCGGCAATCAGGGCGCTCAAACGAGTGGGCATACGGGTAAAAGTCAACGCCATCGTGCTGCCGGGAATCAATGAGAACCATATCGTGGAAATCGCAAAAACCGTGGCAGGCCTTGGAGTGGATCTGTTCAATTGCATGCCCTATTTTCCGTGCAAAGGAAGCGCATTGGCACATTTGACCGAACCGGATCCGGCAACCATGAGTGCCATACGCCGGCAGGCTGGAGAATATTTGCCTCAAATGACCCATTGCACCCGATGCCGAGCCGATGCCATCGGTCTGCTGGGAGAAGAGACGTCGTCTCAATCCTTGGATCTTCTCCATCGTTGTCAGAATCTCTCCGAGCCATCCGTCACTGATCAAGCCCTGGACCGGCCATACGTTGCAGTGGCAACCCGGGAAGGGGTCCTGGTCAACCAACATCTGGGGGAAGCCGAAGAGTTGCATATCTTTGGAAGAAGACAAGGAACCGTCTGTTTGATCGAGAAACGTCAGGCACCGAAGCCTGGATCAGGCCCGGAACGCTGGAACCGGTTGGGTGATCAGTTGGCCGACTGCCGAATGCTGTTGGTTTCCGGCGTGGGGGATAGCCCTCGAAAAATCCTTTCAATGCGTGGCGTAACCATTGCCGTTTGCGAAGGCCTGATCGAAGACGCTGTCAACCGAGTCTATACCGGTCAACAACTGCATGCCATGGCGGTGCGGAGGCCCAAACGATGCGGCTCATCCTGTGCTGGAGACATGATGGGTTGCGGAGCATAGCTGCATCACAGAAAGGGGGACGAATGGATAAACCGAAGGTTCATCTCTTTGTTTGTGCCAGTTTCAGAGCAGACGGAGATTCGAAAGGGGTCTGCCGGAAAAAGGGATCCATCGCATTGCTGCCCTACATCGAAAATGAAATCTTGGATCGTGGCCTGGATGCTCAGATCACCGGAACCGGTTGCCTGAAGGCTTGTGATTATGGCCCGGTCATGGTGGTTCAACCACAAGGCCATTGGTACGGCAATGTAAATAGCGAGTCCGATGTGGACGAAATCCTGGATGCCATCGAATCGGGCGTTCCGGCCGGAACCCATCTCATCCCATAGATATGAATCCGGCGGAACACGCTCGATTCCCGATAGGGAGACCGATCGACGTGATCGATCGGTCGATTCGTATGGATACGTCGCGCTCCGATACATACATTGAATTCAATGATACGACGTTGCGAGACGGCGCTCAAGCGGCTGGAGTCGTCTTCGATTCGTGTGACAAAATTGCCATCGCTCGTGCTCTCGATGCCCTCGGTATCGACGAAATCGAAACGGGCATACCGGCAATGGGTGCTCAGGAAGAAGCGGATATCGTCCAAATCGGCAGCCTGGGGTTGCGATGCCGTCTGAGCGTTTGGTGCAGGGCTCGAAGCGAAGATGTTTGGGCCGCTGTTCGATGTGGGGTATCCGGGATTCACATCAGTTTTCCGGTTTCGAATATTCTGCTTCAGGCACTGGGAAAAAACCGTGCTTGGCTGTTTCAACAGTTGCAGGAATTGGTATCTCTGGCAAGACCCCACTTTACCCGAATCAGTATCGGAGCTCAGGATGCTACCCGGGCGGATGAGTCACTCTTGTTGCAATTCGTGGAAGCGGCGGCTCGTGCGGAAGTTCATCGTCTTCGACTGGCGGATACCGTCGGAGTGGGCCGCCCCGATACGATCAGGCGTCTCATCACCTTGTGCCGCCAGGCAGCTCCCAATCTGCCTGTGGAGTTTCACGGTCACAACGACCTTGGTTTGGCCACCGCAAACGCATTAGTCGCAGCCGAAGCAGGAGCCAATGCCCTTAGTGTCACCATAAACGGTATTGGTGAAAGGGCAGGCAATACGGCGTTGGAGCAGGTGGCCATCCTGCTCATGCTGCATCCTTCGCTTTGCTGCGGCATCGATTCTACCCGTATGCCTTCCATCTGCAAGCTAGTGGCCTTGGCTTCGGATAGGCCCATAGCCCCGGATCGACCCATTGTCGGTGATTTGTGTTTTACGCATGAATCCGGGGTTCACTGCCACGCACTGCTCCGGGACTGTAGATCATATGAGCCCTTCGCGCCCCACATTATCGGCAGAAGACACCGGATGACCATTGGCAGCCATTCCGGAGGGGCGGGACTTCGTCATCTGCTCCGGCAAGCCGGCATTGACGCGTCGGCAGAACAGATTCAATCGCTCCAAACCCTGTTACATAGAGGATACCGTATACCTGAACAACAACCTTCCTATTCATGATGATGGTGTCGCAAAAAGTCGCTAACCACACATGTTCCATATACCTCCTTTCGCCCTCTACTCTAAATTTTCTGCTTCAATCTGTCCAACTCTTATTGGCACAGAGGGAAATCCGTGTTAATATTCTTTAAAGAGAGTAAATTGGATCAAACAGGAGGCAACAAATGAAACTTACAGCAATTATTGAGCGGGAAGGTGATGGTTACGTTTCTTTGTGCCCGGAGTTAGATATCGCGAGTCAAGGCTGTAGCATCGAAGAAGCTCGTGACAATCTTCGAGAAGCATTGGAACTCTTTTTTGAAGAAGCATCATCCCAGGAAGTTGACCAACGTCTTCACGGCGAGATTTTTGTAACCCAAGTTGAGGTGGCAGTTGGGTAGGCCCCGAACGCTTTCTGGCGAAGAGGTGTGCTCCATTCTTTCCAGGCATGGCTTCATCGAGGTGCGTCGACGAGGTAGCCATATCGTAATGCAAAAGAAGCTTTCCCGAGGCACAATAACGGTTCCTGTCCCAAACCATGACGAAATCAGAATCGGAACCCTTCAATCCATCATCCGCCAGTCAGGATTGCCTCGCGATGAATTTGAGTCATCACTTCATAATGCCTAACAACCCCATCAGCTCGGACTGGCAATTGCGCTGCGCTCCATTGCCAGCCGGTTATGCGGAGCGTTAGCCACCTCTTCGAGAATTATGTGGGTCTTCAAAAAAATATTTGGGCTGTGAGCAAAGATGATGGCCCCGCAAAAAGTCGCCGCTACCCCGATTTTGTCGATTGCCGGGCCTGAGCATGGCGGGGCATATGCCTTTTGATGCTGCAGCGGATACTTGTTTGAAGCCGCCGGAGATCGTTGGGCCGGGCGGCGTTCAACAACAAACGAATGTTTGAAAATCAAACCGTTGTAGCTTACTGGCCTGTATCGAAGGACCGTCCCAACGCCCGGCCCTTACGAGCTCGGGCGGCTGAGTTTATCCGCTGCAGCGAAAAAGGCGTATGCCCCGCCATGCGACGATGACGAGACTTTCCGACTTTTTGCGGGGCCATCATCTCATGACGACTTGGACGTTTTGTCCTGCCTGCTGAAGCATCCCAGCAAGTTCCATCGCCTGAACATCTTTTTCAAACGCACCGACCAGGAGCCGGTTTTGGCCGGGACGTCTCGGGTCTTCGGCAGAATACACCCAATATCCCTTGGACATGAAAACCGCTTCCTGATTCCGACTTTCGGCTGGGGTAGGGGGTTTCCCAAGCATGACGGCATACGGCAGATAGGTAACCTGTGGATCTCGAAATCGATTTTTCAAGCGGGTATCGATATAATGCCACGCTTCCATCGCACTGGAAAAATTTCCCAAATAGATCTTATACCATTCACCGGTAACCGGATCCGTTTCTCGTACGATGAAGGGGGCATCCCCTTTGGAACGGAGCTTCATGGCGATACGATAGGCTTTCTGTCTGTACTGACTCGATCCAATGATGACGGAAAACGGTGTGATACCGATTCCTTTAGGAGGTGAGCTCATGGCGGCTGGAACCGATTGTTCGGCCTTCTCAATGGCTTTGGGGACGGTGTCGGTGGAAGACTGATACTGCTTGATGGGTTCAGCCGGTAGGGGGGAAGGCGACTTTTCTGACATCGCTTTTTTCTCAGCATCCGAAGCCTGAGGGGGAATCTTTGAAGGAGCGGAAGGGTTTTCGGCCGGCATGTCGATGGAAGCCATGGCGGTGATGGTGATGGGACTCGATCCCGTTTTACCGGGAGTGGGTTCGGCTTGATACATGCCTGCGGCATTTCTTTCCCGCCATGGCTTTTTGGCCTCATAGGATCGAAGCCGCTCGGTATAGCGCTCGAGTGCCTGCGTTCTTCCCTCGGTCAGCTGCATCAGAAGGGCGCGTTTCTGAATCTTGACCGCATCCTTGAACTGACCGGCTTCGGCATAGGCAGCGGCCAAGGTATCGTAATGGTAGGCGCTTGGCTCGAGCTCGACCGCCTTTTTGGCCAGTTCGACCGCCCGGCTGCCGTTTCGAATCCGGGGATTGGGGCAAACGGATAGAATCCAAGCCAGCTGGTTGTACGCGCGTGTCAGCTGGGGATTACACTCGATGGCCCGGGTGTAGTCCTGGACGGCTTTTTCGTAGTCTCCTTTGTAGAACCAACACACACCCCTGCTGTTGTAGGCTTCGGCGTTCTTCGGGTCGAGGGTGATGGATTCGTTGAAGTCGGCAAGCGCCTTGTCGAGTTGACCGGTATGCAGGTAGGCGACACCTCGGTTGTGGTATAGTTGCGAGTCGGAAGACCGTTTGCCGATCAATTCATTGTAGACAACCAGGGCATCTTCGTATCGCTGGACCCTCAACAGAAATTTTCCGAGGGATTGCTTGTCGTCGGCATGGGTTTCCGCAATCCATGAAAGACAGCATAGTGCCGCTGCAACTATGTGAATGGCGATCCGTATCATCGGTTTTTCAGCACGATATGTTCATTCGGTACATCGCAACGGCGCCTTGCTCCGGCGGGTGTTGAGCCGTCAAGCTTCATTTCGATGAATACCCGATGCAACCCTGTGCGTTTCAAGAGGTTCTGGAATGGATTGGGCGGTGTTGGAAGGATGAGTGGTGGAGATGATGGGGCTCGAACCCACGACCTCGGCGTTGCGAACGCCGCGCTCTCCCAGCTGAGCTACATCCCCTCGTTCGAAACATCAACCGTATCGGTTGACGTGCTTCTACCAAAAGCCTGGAATTTCGTCAAGCTACGTTTTCGACGAGGTTCGAATCGGTCCTCCGAACATCAGGATATCTTTGCAGAACCAATCACCTCCAGGCTGAATTCATCCAACTGATCGGGTAGTTGCGAAAAAACCATCATGAAGGGAATGGAGCCACCCGGCTCGATTCTGGCATTGGCTCGGTCCTTTCCGAGCCGATGGGACAGCGCTTTTTGAATGGCTTCAACCTGCATCGTGTTCAAGTCTCCATCCGACAGCAGATTTCCGCAGAACACCGTCTGGCTTTGAACCTCTTTCTTGGCGGCATCATAGAGTTTTCCCTTGACAGACACGAACCCGCGGGCCTCCGTATAATCGTTGCGGATTTTGCCGGTGATGATGAAAAGCCGTCCTGCTCCAGCCGTATCCATGAACTTGCTGTTGACGTCAAAAATGCGGATCTTGCGGTTTCCTACCACATCTTCGGGCTCCTGGGGCTGGGAAGCCAGAAACGGAATCGGTAGGCTCGAAAGAAAAGGCAGGGCGAGATATCCAGCACCACCGAGAATCACCAGACACAGCAAGGCGATCAGTGTCTTATTGACGGGCTTTTTGGATACAATATCCCGCTTTTCTCTTTCCTGGGTTTCACCCGTATCCGGAAGCTGCGATCCAACAGAAAGCGTGCTTGGATCGAGGATGGCGGTTTCGGTGAAAGCGGCCTGCTGATGCGCAATGGCAGCAGCGGCGACACGGATCGGATGATCCGCAGGGCCTTCCGAATCGATGGGTCGGCCGGGTCCAGAGGGCAAATCACGGGAAAAGGCAACTTCCTCTTGGGTTCGTTCCCCTGCGTTCAATCCCATTTGATTGTTTTCGATCAGCCGCTCAATCTCATCCAAATCGAGAGCCTCGATATCGTCAAACGTTATGGTATCGCTTTTGGCCGTTTTGGATACCCGCCGGTCCTGACCCTGGGATGCTGGTGCCGCCGGTTCGACAGCGGCATTGGTCGTTGGAACGTCTTCTACGTAAATCTCATCGACGAATGCAGATGGCTCCGCCTCTGGTGTTTCGATGCGGCTTGATCGTTGTGCCTCTTCCTTCGGTTGTGACGTCGAGGCCAGTGAATCGAGATCATCGAGCGTCAAGCCATCCAGGTTTAAGGTAGAGGCCGAGGTCACCGCAGGCTGGTCCTTCCCGGTATCCTTCTCCAATGTCAGGAATTCCAGATCGAGATCGATATCTTCCAGGGATTTGCTGGCGGACGCATCGGAGTCTTCCGATGGCGCAGCTTCCTTCTGGGGAACGTGCGGATGTAGATCGATGTCTTCGAACGAAATGGGTGTCAGTTCGATTTCCGGGGGTGTTGATGGTTGACTTTCCGGGATACCGGTATCCATCGCCAGGATCGACGGTTCAAGCGTCGATCCTTCCATTGGAGACACAACGATACCGACGGAATCATCCGAGGGTTGAATGCGGGATTCCGTAGCCGTAGGCAGGGGAATTTCATCCAGTCGAACGGCATCGAACAAGGAGGTATCGGCGATCGATGTTTGCTCCTGGGATGGGGGGCTCGTTACGAGAGGTTCAACGGTTTCCGAAACGATTGGGTCGATTTGCCGATAAACCTTGAAAACATGCTTGCATTTTGAACATCGAACCTTCGACCCTGATGCCGAAATGCGATTGTCATCGAGATGAAAACGCCTGCTGCATTGCTCGCATGTTACAATCATGGCTGCCTCTCGATCTGCATCATGAGATAAACGACGTCGTATGATAGCGGAATTCGGCGGATTCGTTCATACACTCAATATCAGGCCACGGGCTCGGAATCGACCATCTCATATATGGCCGAAAGTTGTCTATATCGTTCGGCATGATCCAGCCCGTATCCAACCAGAAACCCTTTGGAGACGTTCAGACAAACATAGTCGATCGGAACTGGAACCTCACGTCTTTCGGATTTGTCGATCAATGCACATACGGCAACGGAAGCTGCACGGAGCGACTTCAGATAATCGATCAGATACCGAATGGTGATGCCGGTATCCACGATATCTTCTACAAGAAGAACATGCTTTTCGGTGATATCTGTTCCAATCGGAAGCTTCAGAGCGACCTCGCCCGATGAAACGGTGGAGTCACCATAGCTTGCCACCCGCACAAAATCGACCACCACCGGAATGGTCAATTTTCGGATGAGATCGGCCATAAAGATGAATGCACCCTTCAGAACGCCTACCACGACGACATCCCGGCCCTCATAATCCAAGGATATCCGTTGAGCGATTTGGTCAATCCGCCGCTGGACCTCCTCTTCCGATATTCGAAGGATCGGTTGACTCATTCATGAAGCTCCATGTTATCGCTCAAAAAAAGAAGAACTAAATCAACCAAAATATTGTTTCGATACACCATACGGGAAGAAAATGTCAATGATTTATGGCGAAAAGGCAATATGGATGGTAGGAATGAGAGTAGAGGGATACTTCTATCCGCCCAAGTCTGTCATCACTGGCTCGTGGTGGCAACCATAGACCAATTTAGACTCTTTGGGCAACCATCATACAGGATGGCCTCGCAAAAAGTCAGGAAGTCTCTGTCGAGTCGCTGTGTGACTGGGGAACCTTTTTCGATGCTGCGAAAAAACTCAGCCGCCCGATCTCGTTGGATCGGGCGGATAGCCAAACTTGGAATACAGGATTACCGAGTTGCAACATAATGTTTTTCAAACCAATATG
>JBFMBE010000058.1:0-19076 GCA_040755275.1 Thermodesulfobacteriota bacterium
ATATCCGGCGGCTTCAAACACGTTTTCGCAGCAGTCTCAAAAGGCTTCCCCAGCCACCCCGCTTATGCCCGGCATTTACGAAAAGCACGGGAAAATCGACTTTTTGCGGGGCCATCAATGGTGATGGAGTCGTAAAAAGTCAGGAGGTCTCTGTTTAGCCGCATGGGGTCGGGGATGCCTTTTTCGCAGCAAGCTCAAAAGGCAACCCCGACCCCATGCTCAGGCCCGGCAATCGACAACATCGGGGTAGCGGCGACTTTTTCGACGCCATCCATATTGCGGTGAATGTTGAACTATACACCTTCGCCCGATCTCGCAGGATTGGACGGATGGCCAGAAACTAAACAGAGGCTCGTTGAATTGCAACGGCTTGCTTTTGAATGGCAATTTCGATCAAGCACGTCCGTCCGATCCAACGATCTCCTACGGCTTCAAACACGTTTTCGCAGAAGTCTCAAAAGGCTTCCCCTGTCACCCAGCTTATGCCCGGCAATTACGAAAAGCACGGAAAAGCGACTTTTTGCGAGGCCATCCATGTTCAATCCTGGCGGATGAAGTCACAAAGACTATCATAACCGTCATCCCCTTTCACCAGCAACGGAGCGATCATCATGGCAGAACATCCTCAAATGGCTGAATGGAAGGCTCTTGCTACGAAGCAGATGAAGGGCAAGAGCCCGGACACGCTCAACTGGATGACACCGGAAGGCATTCTGGTCAAGCCGGTATATACCCTAGAAGACCTCGAAGGGATGGAACATGTCAACACCCTTCCTGGGCTTCCGCCTTATGTACGTGGGCCGATGACCACCATGTACGCAGGGCGTCCTTGGACCATCCGTCAGTATGCCGGGTTTTCGACGGCAAAGGAATCCAACGCCTTTTATCGTCGGAATCTCGCTGCAGGTCAGAAAGGGCTTTCGGTTGCTTTCGATCTGGCAACGCACCGCGGCTATGATTCCGATCACCCCCGGGTCGTCGGTGATGTCGGCAAGGCAGGGGTTGCCATCGACTCGGTCGAAGACATGAAAATTCTCTTCGATCAGATCCCTCTGGATGAAATGTCGGTTTCCATGACCATGAACGGTGCGGTTCTGCCCATCATGGCGGGCTACATCGTTGCTGCCGAGGAGCAAGGAGTGAAGCAGGAACAGCTCACCGGCACCATCCAGAACGATATTCTCAAAGAATACCTCACCCGGAACACCTACATCTACCCGCCCGAACCCTCGATGCGGATCGTATCCGACATCATCGCCTACTGCTCCAAGCATATGCCCAAATTCAACACGGTGAGTATCAGCGGCTACCACATGATGGAGGCAGGCGCCAATTCCGTGTTGCAGTGCGCCTTCACGCTTGCGGACGGGCTCGAGTACGTACGGGCCGCTCTGAAGACTGGGATGGATATCGATACGTTCGCCCCGCGGTTGTCCTTCTTCTTCGGGATCGGGATGAACTTCTTCATGGATATCGCCATGCTGAGAGCTGCGCGATTTCTATGGCATGAACTGATGTCCCAGTTTCAACCGAAGAATCCGCAGTCGCTCATGCTGCGAACGCATTGCCAGACTTCCGGTTGGAGCCTGACGATGCAGGATCCTTACAACAACATCATCCGCACCACACTCGAAGCCCTGGCAGCCGCCCTCGGTGGAACCCAGTCCCTGCACACGAACTCCTTCGATGAGGCCGTCGGTCTGCCCACCGACTTTTCGGCTCGAATCGCCCGCAACACCCAGATCATCATTCAAGAGGAATCCCAGATCTGCCATGTGGCCGATCCTCTCGGCGGTTCCTATTACGTAGAGGCGCTCACGGATGGTATCATCCGGGAAGTCCGGAAGATTCTCAAGGAAGTCGAAGAGCTTGGGGGAATGGCCAAGGCCATTGAATCCGGAATGCCAAAGCTGCGCATCGAGGAATCGGCGGCCCGACGGCAGGCCAGAATCGATCAAGGCAAGGACGTCATCGTCGGGGTCAACAAATACCGTATCGAAGAGAAGCCGCTCGAAGAGGTTCTGGAAGTTTCCGAAACGGTGCGGGAGGAACAGATCGCCCGGCTGAAAGAGCTCAAGAGCAAGCGGAACAACGAGGCCGTTCGACAGGCGCTCGAAGCGATCACCAAGGCAGCTGAAATTGGCGGTAATCTGCTCGAGGTCTGCATTGCGGCCATTCGGGCCAGGGCAACCGTCGGTGAGGTTTCGGATGCCATGGAAAAGGTGTTCGGGCGATTCGTTGCAACCACCCGATGCATTTCCGGTGTGTATGCTTCGGAATATGGAGATCAGAGCGTGATCGAAACGTTGCGGAAGCGGTGTGAACAGTTTGCCGCCAAACAGGGGAGAAGGCCCCGGATCCTGCTGTCGAAAATGGGACAAGACGGTCATGACCGGGGCGTCAAGGTGGTTGCAACAGCCTATGCCGATTTCGGATTCGATGTCGACCTCGGGCCGATGTTCCAGACCCCGGAAGAGGCCGCACGAATGGCCGTCGAAAACGACGTTCACGTCGTCGGTGTCTCCACACTCGCCGCTGGTCATAAGGCGCTTGTCCCGCAGCTGGTCGCTGCGCTGAAGGCTCAGGGAGGGGAGGACATTCTGGTCGTGGTGGGTGGTGTCATTCCGCCTCAGGACTATGAATTTCTCCAGCAGGCTGGAGCCGCTGCCGTCTTCGGTCCAGGAACCCCTCTGCCGCAATCGGCCGACAAGACCCTCAGCCTGATCGAAGAGCGATTCGGCAAATCATGAATACCGGAGGCATCTCACCGGAGGAAATCGTTTGCGGCATTCGATCCGGCAACCGACGGATGCTCGCCAAGGCCATCACGCTTGTCGAAAGTTTGTTGCCCGAGCATCAACGGGTGGCTCAGGAGGTGCTGGACAGGATTCTTCCTTACACCGGAAATGCCGTTCGGCTCGGCATTTCCGGTGTTCCGGGTGTCGGCAAGAGCACCTTCATCGAGAGCCTCGGGATGATGCTCATCCGTAGCGGAAAGCGGGTGGCCGTGCTGGCCGTGGATCCTTCCAGCACCCGAAGCGGCGGCAGCATCCTGGCCGACAAGACTCGGATGGAAAAGCTGTCGGTCGAAGAGGCCGCTTTCATTCGGCCCTCTCCGTCGGGCGGCACCCTGGGAGGCGTTGCCCGCAAGACCCGGGAAACCCTGCTCATCTGTGAAGCTGCCGGATTCGATGTGATCGTGGTTGAGACGGTCGGGGTCGGACAATCCGAAGTGGCCGTATCGGCGATGGTCGATTTTTTCCTCGTTTTGATGCTGGCCGGCGCCGGGGACGAAATTCAAGGGATTAAAAAAGGTATCCTCGAGATGGCCGATGCCATTGCCATCAACAAGGCCGATGGTGACAATCTGGAAAAGGCCGATCTCGCGCGGAAGGATTACGAAAATGCCTTGCATTTGCTGACACCGAATACGCCGTTCTGGACGCCGCCGGTGCTGACCTGCAGTGCGCTGGAAATGCGAGGGATCGACACCATATGGGAGACGGTTCTCGAACATCGCAGGCGGCTTATCGAGAACGATTCCCTGGATACGATGCGCCGGAAACAAGCCGTTTCCTGGATGTGGTCCCTCATTGAAGAGGGGCTGAAGCAACGGTTTCATTCACATCCCCTGGTTCAGCAACATCTTTCCAGGTTGCTCGTACAGGTTGAAACCGGGCAGACGACTGCATCCGCAGCGGCCGAGCGGCTGCTGTGGATGTTGGACAACGATCCATCGTCTGGATGATCGATCCGAATGAACGCAGTGCCCCGGCTGATGGTTGATGGGGCAAGTATCCATACCAGCCACCGTATAGCCGGGGTTCCATGACAGCCTGGAATGACGGTGCCGGTAACAAACCGATTTGTAGCTACTTCTCCACGGATTGACTGATGTGGATCCGCGATGGATATGGATCGTGTACACCAATGGGAAAGGATTTCGGAAATGGGTATTGTGGAAGACAAGATCAAGGAACTGAAGGAGCGGGAGCGAATCGTCCTTCAGATGGGCGGTGAAAAAGCCATCGCCAAGGAAAAGGAAAAGGGCAAGCTGACCGCCCGGGAACGGCTCGATCTGCTGTTCGATCCCGGATCGTTCCGGGAAATCGACATGTTCGTCACCCATCGATGCACGAATTTCGGGATGGACAAAGTGGAAATCCCGAGTGACGGCGTCGTGACCGGTCACGGGCTTGTCCAGGGAAGGCCGGTCTTCGCTTTTTCACAGGACTTCACCAGTCGAGGCGGGTCACTCGGCGAGATGCACGCCAAGAAGATCTGCAAGGTCATGGATCTCGCTCTGAAAGCCGGTGTTCCATTCGTCGGCATCAATGATTCGGGGGGAGCCCGCATCCAGGAGGGGGTGGATGCCTTGAGTGGTTTCGGGCAGATTTTCTATCGGAACGCCATTGCATCCGGTGTCATTCCGCAAATTTCGGCCATCATGGGGACGACGGCTGGTGGAGCCGTCTATTCACCGGCCATGACGGACTGGATCTTCATGGTGAAGAAAACCTCCTACATGTTCATCACGGGTCCGGAAGTCATCAAGGCGGTCACCGGGGAGGAAATCACCTTCGAAGACCTCGGCGGGGCCATGACGCACAACGAAAAGAGCGGTGTCGCCCACTTCGCCTGTGAAAACGACGCCGATACCATCGACAAAATCAAGGAACTTCTGAGCTACCTTCCCTCGAACAACATGGAAGATCCGCCCATAGTCGCCACCGGTGACAGCCCTTCCCGAATCGATCCGGCTCTCGATTCGCTTGTTCCCGACAGCCCGAATCAGAGCTATGATATGAAGACGCTCATCCGGTCCATCGTCGATAACGGCGTCATCTTCGAGCCCCATGAATACTACGCTCCGAACATCATCGTCTGCTTTGCCCGACTCAATGGCCGCACGATCGGTGTCATCGCCAATCAGCCCAAGGTGATGGCCGGATGCCTCGACATCAACGCCTCCGACAAAGCCACGCGATTCATTCGGTTCTGCGACGCCTTCAACATTCCGATGCTCACTATCGCGGATGTTCCCGGATACCTTCCGGGCAGCCATCAGGAATGGGGTGGAATCATTCGGCACGGTGCCAAACTGCTGTGGTGTTATTCCGAAGCCACGGTGCCCAAGCTGCTGCTGGTGACGCGAAAGGACTATGGTGGATCCTATCTGGCCATGTGTTCCAAAGACTTGGGCGCAGACATGGCCTTTGCCTGGCCTACGGCTCAGATCGCAGTCATGGGTGCCGAAGGTGCAGCCAACATCATCCATCGAAAGGAAATCCAATCCGCAGCCGATCCTGTCGCCAAGCGAAAGGAGAAAATCGCCGAATACGAAAACCTCTTTTCGAACCCCTATTGTGCAGCGAGCAGGGGCTACATCGACGCCGTCATTGTTCCACGTGAAACACGGCCCCGATTGATCGACGCGCTGGAAATCATGTGCTCGAAGCGCGAAATTCGGCCCCCCAAGAAACACGGCAATATACCGGTCTAAGGAGGCGGCGATGAAACCCACAAGTAAAATGATGGCTGCCGTTGCTGCGGTCTATGCCTATATGCGTTCGGAAGAAGATGCAGCCGCTTTTGAGGTCGGGATACCGGCTGAAGCTCAACAGCCGGTTGGCCAGCCCGTTGCACAGAAGCACTGGGGGTTGAGTGGACGGCTGGACATCATGCAATGGCGCGGGTTGATGCAAATGCGAACCTTTCGTACCCACGGCGTCCGGTAGACAGCTAGAGACGCTTTTCTGATGAATTTGTCCGAAGAGGAGATGCGAGATATGACAGCACATGACCAAGTCTTTATGACGACACTGAACTACAGCAAGGATCGGCCCAAAGCGGAAAATCCCGTCAAGATCGAAGACCTGACCTTGAGAGACGGTCACCAGTCCCTGTTTGCAACGCGAGGCAGGACGGAAGATATGATTCCAGTCGCCGAAATGATGGATGAAATCGGCTTCTGGGCCATGGAAACCTGGGGCGGGGCGACCTTCGATACGATGCACCGATTTCTGAACGAAGATCCCTGGGAACGCATCCGGACGCTGAAGCGTTACATCAAAAAAACGCCCTTTTCGATGCTGCTTCGAGCCCAGAATCTGGTGGGGTACCGGAATTATCCGGATGACGTTGCAGAAGCCTTCGTCGAGCGGGCTGCAGCCAATGGGATGGACATTTTCCGGACGTTCGATGCGTTGAATGACTATCGGAATTTTGAAACCGTCGTTCCAGTCATCAAACGGTGTGGGAAGCATTTTCAGGGTTGTATTTGCTATTCCTTGACGGAACCGAGACTCGGGGGTGAGGTTTACAACCTCGACTATTACGTCAACAAAGCCAAGGAACTCGAGGCAATGGGGGCCGACAGCATCTGCATCAAGGACATGGCCGGTCTGATCGCTCCGTATGATGCCTATGCCATTGTAAAGGCCCTCAAGCAGACCGTTCAGGTACCGATTCACCTGCACAGCCATTTCACTTCCGGCATGTCTTCCATGGCCCATTTGAAAGCCATCGAGGCGGGGGTAGACATCGTGGATACCTGCATGTCTCCCTATGCTTACCGAACCTCCCATCCGGCCATCGAGCCGCTCGTGATGACCTTGATCGGCACCAACCGGGATACGGGATTCGATATCAAAGCCTTGGCCCAGATCAACGAAATCCTTGAAAAGGAAATCTGCCCGAAGTATCGTCACCTGCTCGACGATACGAAGATGTCCATCATCGATATCAACGTCCTGCTGCATCAGACGCCGGGGGGCATGCTTTCCAACCTGGTCAATCAGCTTCGGGAAATGAATGCGCTCGACAAGATCGATCAGGTGTATGCGGAGCTGCCGAAGGTTCGAAAGGACCTGGGTCAGATTCCGCTGGTCACCCCCACCAGCCAGATCGTCGGCATTCAGACCGTCAACAACGTGCTCTTCGATGACGAGAACGAGCGCTACAAGATGATCACGGCTCAGGTGAAGGATCTCTGCTACGGGCTCTACGGTAAAACGGCGGTTCCGATCAATCCCGAGCTTCAGAAGAAGGCGCTCAAGGGCTATGCCCGAGGAGAGAATCCCATTACATGCAGACCGGCAGAAGTGCTCGAACCAGAACTGGACAAGGCCAAGGCCGATGTGGCCGGCCTGGCCGCAGATATCGACGATGTCCTCATTTATGCGCTCTATCCGGTGACCGGGAAGCGCTTCCTTCAATGGAAGTACGGCAAGGAACCCGTTCCGGACGAAGTGAAGCCCATTACCCTGGAGCAGGTGAAGGCGCGCGAAGAATTGATCAAGAAGGCGTTGGCCGGAAAACTGGTGGAAAAACCCGAGAAACCGATTCCAGCAAAAGGGGACAATTTGAGAAAGTTCAACGTTTTTGTGGACAATGAATTCTATGCGGTAGAAGTGGAAGAAATCGGAGGGGCTCCTGTCGTGCGTTCGGTTCAACCGGCACCCGTTTCAGCGCCTCCCCCACAGGCTCCGATACCTGCAGCGGCTCCGAAGGCGGAGGCACCCAAGAAGGCGGTCGAGCCCGTGAGCGAACAGCCTGCAGACGGTACGGTTTTGCCGGCTCCGATGCCTGGCATGATCGTCCGCTACGAGAAGAATGTCGGAGATTCCGTGAGTAAGGGCGAGACGGTCGTCGTTTTGGAAGCCATGAAGATGGAAAACGCCCTGCCGGCGCCGGTGGACGGAGTCATCAAGGCCATCGGCTTCAAGAGTGGGGACTCGGTTCAAAAGGGTGCGGCGCTGGCTGTCATCGGTTGACGGTCCGGCATGTCGTAGGTAGGTGCAAGAGAGGGAGGGCTGGTGATGTTTTGCGAAGCCCTGGAAAAGGTTTGAAGCAGTCGGAGGTCGTTGGATCGGGAGGGGGCACGTCATCCATTGGTGATGGATAACCGGTGTCTTGCATTCCAGTACGCCTTGATTTCATCTTGGCTATGCGACCGATCCTACGAGATAGCTGCTCCAGGTTATCCGATGCTGAGCGAAATTCACCGGTCCTCTGGTGGATCGATAGAGAGTAGCTGACGTTTTGCGATGCCAAAGAAAATGTAAACGGGGAAAATCGCTATCGAGAGAGTTCCCAGGTCTCCGGCCGTATTCACGCTCTTACGCACCGACATATCTGGATCGAATTGTGATTGCATACAGGGAGTCCATCGATGAAAATTCATGAATACCAGGCAAAGGAGTTGTTCCGGAAATTCCAGATTCCCGTGCCTGAAGGAGGACCCGCGTTTACAGTGGATGAGGCTTTGGGTGTTGCCGATCATCTCGGTGCCTACCCTGTCGTCGTGAAGGCTCAGATTCATGCAGGAGGTCGGGGAAAGGGAGGCGGCGTCAAACTGGCTGCATCCAGGGATGAGGTCAGGTCCCTGGCCGAGGCCATGCTCGGCATGACCCTCGTCACCCACCAGACCGGCCCCCAGGGAAAACAGGTGAACAAGCTCTTGGTCGAGCAGGGTCTGAACATCGAGAAAGAACTGTATCTCAGCTTGTTGCCGGATCGTGCAACGGCTACGATCGCCATCATTGCGAGCGAGGCTGGCGGCATGGACATCGAGGCCGTTGCAGCCGAACAGCCCGAAAAAATCATCAAGGTGTTCGTTGATCCACTGATCGGGATTCAACCCTTCCATTGCCGCAAGGTCGCCTATGGTCTAAAACTGGAAGGCAATACGATCAAGGAGTTTACCGCGATTCTCAATCGACTGTATCGGTTGCTCATCGATTACGATTGCTCGCTTGTTGAAATCAATCCGCTCGTCATCACAGCCGATCAGAAGGTCATCGCCCTCGATGCGAAGATCAATTTCGACGACAATGCCTTGTTCCGCCATCCCGATGTCGTGGCACTCCGCGATATAGACGAAGAGCATCCACTCGAGGTCGAAGCCTCCAAATACAATCTCAACTATATCAATCTGGACGGCAATGTCGGCAACATGGTCAACGGCGCAGGCCTGGCGATGGCCACCATGGATATCATCCAGCAAGCGGGTGCACGCCCTGCCAACTTTCTGGATGTCGGCGGAGGTGCGAGCGCAGAGATGGTCGAGAACGGGTTTCGCATCATCCTGAGCGATCAGAATGTGAAAGGTATTTTGATCAACATTTTCGGAGGGATTCTTCGCTGCGACGTCTTGGCGGAAGGTGTGGTCCAGGCCGCTCGGAAAACCGGCATCACCGTTCCCGTCGTTGTCCGGATGGAAGGAACCAATGTCGAGAAAGGCCGGGAAATTTTGGCTTCCTCCGGATTAAACCTCATTACGGCCGTGGATTTGAAGGATGCGGCGGCAAAGGTTGCCCAGATCGTCCAGGGTTGAGAGATGGCCGGATCGGCCGTAGAAAGAAATGATGAGCTTGCGATAAGCCCAGCAGTTTCTGTCGAGTCGCGGGGTGAGGGGGCAATTCTTTTGCAATGCTGCGAAGAAACTCGGCTGCCCGATCCAACGAGATCCGGCGGCTTCAAACACGTTTTGGCAGCAGTATCGCCGGGCTTTCCCAGCCATTCCGCTTAGGCTCGACATTTGCGAAAAGCACGGGAACAGTGACTTGCTGCGAGCTCATCTGGAAGGTTCGCTTGAATCAACGTCCATCGTATGGACGGCTTCGTCGGAAGTCCGCAGGAAAGGCGTGCAAATGCCGATGCGTGACGCGGATGTAAACGTACGCCGCAAAGACGCTGGATGCAACACGCCCCAGGATCCGGCCTCATTTGCAATGTTGTCAGAAGAGGCCCAACGAACATATCAGAGATTGGGGAGACGATCGTGAGCATATTCGTCAATAAATCCACTCGGCTGCTGGTTCAGGGAATTACCGGCAGGGAGGGTCAGTTTCATACCCGGCAATGTGTTGCCTACGGTACGAATGTGGTGGCCGGGGTCACACCCGGAAAAGCCGGACAACAGATGGATGGCATTCCAGTATTCAATACAGTTGCGGACGCCGTGCGGGAGACAGGCGCCAATTGCAGCATGATTTTCGTTCCACCGGCCTTTGCGGCAGATGCCATCATGGAATCAGCGGATGCCGGGATTTCCGTCATCGTGGCCATCACCGAAGGCATCCCAGTCCTCGACATGATGCGGGTCAAGAATTATCTCTCCGGAAAGGCCTGCCGCCTGATCGGCCCGAACTGCCCGGGCATTATCACCCCCGGGGAATGCAAGATCGGCATCATGCCTGGACCGATCCACAAACCCGGAGGGCCTATCGGGGTCGTTTCTCGTTCCGGTACCCTCACCTATGAGGTCGTTCACCAGCTCACCCTGCAGGGAATCGGTCAAACCACCTGTATCGGCATCGGGGGTGATCCGATCAACGGTACCAACTTCATCGATTGCCTCGATGCATTCGAACGGGATCCAGATACAAAGGGTGTTGTGATGGTGGGAGAAATCGGGGGGTCTGCAGAAGAAGATGCGGCTGCATTCATCCGGGATCGGATGAGCAAGCCGGTTGTCGGGTTCATCGCAGGGCTGACCGCACCACCCGGTCGCCGGATGGGTCATGCAGGGGCCATCATCAGCGGAAGCTCCGGAACCGGTCAGGCGAAAATTGCAGCCATGCGGGCCTGCGGCGTGCATGTGTGTGAAGATCTGGGATCCCTGGGCGAATTTTGCGCACGGGTATTCGGTCACACGAATACCTGATCGGATCCTCTTATGCATGAAATGGGCATCGCCCTGCAAATCATCGACATCGCATGCGCTTCCATACCGGAGGAGATGAAGCCCGCTCGCGTCGAGTCGATTCTTCTCCGGGCCGGTAAGCTATCCGCCATCATTCCGGACAATCTGAGGTTCTGCTTCGAGGTGGCATCCAAGGGAACGGCAGTCGAGGGAGCAGAGCTGCGCATCGAAGAGGTTCCTGTCGTGGTCCGATGCAAGGATTGCGGTGGCAACTGGACGGTGAACGGTCCGGCGTTCCGATGCGAGGCATGTGAAAGCGGCAACATCGAGATGATATCCGGCCGTGAACTCGACATCGTATCCATCGAACTGGAAGAGGGATAGGATCTCATTGAATCGGCTGGATACCCGCGATGATGGCCTCGCAAAAAGTCAGGCCCTATGCATTGACCCGCAGGAAGGCGGGTGAATGTTGCTCAGCAGCGGAAAAACTCAGCAGCCCGAGCTCGAAGGATCGGACGGACGTACTGGATCGAAAGATCGATTGAACAGTAAGCCGTTGCGATTCAACCAGCCTCTGATTGCTGTCTGGCCACCCGATCGCAGCATATTCGATTTCCGATTCGGTCAGATGTGCCATGGTTCGCCCTATTGTAGGGGCGATTCATGAATGATGGCCCCGCAAAAAGTCAGGCCCTCTCATTTGACCCGCAGGAAGGCGGGTGAATGTTGCTCAGCAGCGGAAAAACTCAGCAGCCTGAGCTCGTAGGATCGGGCGGATGGCCAAAATGGAAAGAATGGTTTGGTGGTTTTCAATATGCTGTTTTTCAAACCAATATTAATGAATTGCGTCCGCCCGATCCAACGATCTCCGGCTGCTTCAAACAGTTTCCGCTGCTTCGCAAAACACCACCCGCCCTCCTGCTGGAGGCCCGGCTTTGAAGGAAAAGCGGTGGTTA
The DNA here is from genome assembly GCA_040755275.1 of Thermodesulfobacteriota bacterium. Classification (GTDB taxonomy): domain Bacteria; phylum Desulfobacterota; class Desulfobacteria; order Desulfobacterales; family Desulfatirhabdiaceae; genus Desulfatirhabdium. Next base: position 11,608 of record JBFMBE010000058.1, read on the forward strand.
GAGACTTTTTGCGGGGCCATCATGAATCGCCCCTACATGAATCGCCTGTATGGGATTTTTTCGGTCCAATTCCCATTTCTAGCGACTTTTTGCGGGGCCATCAATGATGATCGGGAATGACGAAGTGGGGTGCTTTTCGATGGTTGAGGAGGGCATCCAGGAAGGGAATCGTATGGAAATTCAAATCGTCAAAAAAGTATTGGATGCCAATTTGACGGTGGCTAACCAGAACCGGGAAAAATTCCGGCAGCATCGTGTCTTTGTCGTCAATGTCATGAGCTCGCCCGGTTCCGGGAAAACCACCTTGCTCGAACATACCCTGACCCGTCTGGCACCGGAACTTCGTGCAGGGATCATCGTGGGAGATGTCAGTACGACCCATGATGCGGAAAGACTTGCCCGAAGTGGGGCGCCGGTCGTTCAGGTGAATACGGATGCCTTCGGTGGCGATTGCCATCTGGCGGCCCATGTGATCGCCAGCGCACTCGATTCCTTTGATCTGAGTCGACTGGAGTTACTGATCATCGAAAACGTCGGTAACCTGGTTTGCCCTGCCGAATTCGATATCGGTGAGGATGCCAAGGCCGTCGTACTGAGCGTTACCGAAGGAGAGGACAAACCGGTGAAGTACCCACTGATGTTTCGGGTATGTGATGTGGCCGTTCTGAACAAGATCGATCTGCTTCCTTATCTGGAATACGATCGTGACGCTGCCGTGGCCTACATTCGCCAAGTTCATGACGGAATGCCGATTTTCGAGCTTTCGGCGAAAACGGGCCAAGGCATGGATGCTTGGTTGGGGTGGCTGAGGGAGCAGGTTGCCAGAAAGCGGAGCATGTAGGTAAGCGATGCGGGTGATATCGGGAATCTGCAAGGGACGAAAACTGGCTTCTCCAGCCGGAAGCCAGACCCGGCCGACGGCCGATCGGGTCAAGGAAGCCGTTTTCAATATTCTGGGACAGCAATTTTATGACGTGAAGGTGCTGGATCTGTTTTCCGGGACAGGGGCACTGGCGATCGAAGCCCTGAGCAGAGGGGCTTCATCGGCGGTCATTGTGGATGTTTCGGAAAAAGCGATCGCTGTCATCCGAAAGAACGTCGCTTCCTGCGGTTTCGAAACGAAAACGCGTATCGTTCGCTGGAATATCCTACAGAATCTCAACTGTCTGGACCCTCAAATCGACGGTTTCGATCTCGTGTTTATCGATCCACCCTATGGCAAAGGAATGGCCGCACCCACCCTGAATCGCCTCGTCCAGAAAGGTGTACTGCGGGATCATGCCATTGTCGTGGTGGAATATGCAGCCGTGGAAACGCTTCCGGATACGGTCGGCAACCTGATCCAGGAAGACATGAGAACCTATGGACGAACAGCCGTCCGTTTTTACAGATGGCTTGAACCCGCAAATCGGTAATTTACATGACACAACGTATCGCAGTGTATCCCGGATCCTTCGATCCGGTGACCAATGGTCATCTCGACATCATCGAGAGGGGACTCGTTCTGTTTGACAAAATCGTGGTTGCTATTCTTCATAATCCATCGAAACAGTATCTGTTCAGTGTTGAGGAGCGTCGAGATCTTCTTTTAGCAAGCCTCAACCACAATCCCCATGTCGAAGTGGAATACCATGACGGCCTTCTGGTCGACTATGCCCAACAGAAGGGAGCCAGCGCCATTCTCCGGGGTATGAGGGCGGTTTCGGATTTCGAATACGAGTTTCAGATGGCGCTCATGAATCGCAAGCTCAATCGAGACATCCAGACGGTCTTTCTGATGACAGGGCTTCGATGGATATTCACGAGCTCTTCCATCATCAAACAGGCAGCCTGCTTCGGCGGCGATGTATCCGATATGGTCCCACCTCTGGTCAATGAACGGCTGAAGCAGCGGTTTCGCTTTCAGGGAGGAAGCATCCGTTCTTGACTTTGAGAACGGGATTGAGTAGTGAGCGGATCGATAGGTGGTGTGTGGGTAGCAGGTCTGAACATTCAAACGGTATAAAGGAGGAAAGGTATGACAAGACGGCTTATCGTTGTACTGACGTTGGTCATCGCAGCATGTGTTGCCTTCAATGGTTCGGTGATGGCTGCCAATCCGGTCATCAAGATCGCCACACAGTCGCCTCTTTCCGGGGATCAGTCCGTCGTTGGCGTCGATATCAAGCGAGGAGCCGAGCTGGCTCTGGAGCAGTTGAGCGGACCACTCACCAAGATGGGATTCAAGGTCGAGCTGGCACCTTTCGATGATCAGGCCAATCCCGACACCGGTGTCGCCAATGCCAAGCGCATCGTCGCCGATCCGGCCATTCTGGCAGTCGTTGGACATTACAATTCCGGTGTTCAGATTCCGTCTTCCGAGGTATACCACACCTCCAATCTGGCCAATGTCTCACCGGCAAACACCAACCCCAAGGTCACAACCCGTGGCTATCTCGAAGTCAACCGGATCGTCGGGCGTGACGATGTGCAGGGTGTCGTCGGGGCGGATTTTGCCGCCGGAAAAAACGTCAAGAGCGTTTTCGTCGTTCACGACAAGACGGCTTACGGCCAGGGAATTGCCGAGTTCTTCAAGAAGAGAGCCGCCGAAAAGGGAATGAAGGTTCTCGGGTTTGAAGGCACGGAAGAAAAGGCCAATTTCGATGCGCTCCTGTCCCCTATCATCGCAGGGAATCCTGATGCCGTTTATTTCGGCGGCATGTATTCCCAGGCCGCCGTCATGTTCAAGCAGGCCCGGGAAAAGGGATATATGGGGATGTTCATCAGCGATGACGGCTTCGATTCTTCCGATGCCGTCAAGATCGCCGGGCAGACCTTGCTCGATGGCGCTGGAACCTTCTATTCAACCGTATCCGGTCCGGCCAACATTTATCCGGGAACCGCCAAATTCGTGGCCGACTTCAAGGCGAAATTCAATGCCGCCCCCCAGCCCTTCGCCGCTCAGGGATATGATTCGATGGCGATCTGCCTGAAGGCCATCGAAGAAGCCGCAAAGGCAGCCGGCAACAAGATGCCGACCCGACAGGCGGTCGCAAAACAGATCCGGGCCTTGAAGGAGTTCAAGGGAATTACGGGCACGTTCACGTTCAACGAAATCGGGGATCCGACTGTCGCGAAGTATTTCGTCATCCAGGTAACTTCGGCCGATCCGGCGAAATGGAATGACAATCCGGTCGTTCAGACTCTCGACATTGCACCGCCGAAATAAAGGCGTTTTCTGCAACAGATCCCGGATGGCCGAATATGCGTCGTCCGGGATTTTGTCGTCATCGGATATCTATGAAATCTTTTTCAAAGACGTTCAACATTCAGGAGTTGATCCGTCCCCTGGGGCAGATGGCTTTCTTCTCCATTGGTACCACCCTCCTGCTGTCGATCTTTACGCTCCTTCTTGCTTGGATCTTGGATCGAACCATCGTCGGCCAGACCCTTCTGGACCGATTGAATGTTTCGCTCTTCACCTACACACTCGTCAACCTGCCGCAAGTCGCCTTGGACGGTTTGACGATCGGGTTCGTCTATGCAGCCATCGCACTCGGATATACCATGGTGTATGGTGTGCTGGAATTCATCAATTTTGCTCACAGTGAAATCTTTGCCGTGGGAGCCTTCGTCGGTGTCGAGATCCTCATCGCACTGGACAGTTTTGGCGTATTGAAGGGAGCTTCGCTCGGATGGGCCTATGTCTATCTCATTGCAGCCATTGTCGCCGGAATGGTTGCAGCCGGTGCTCTGGCCGTCACGGTGGAGCGGATTGCTTATAGGCCCCTGAGGCATGCATCCCGTCTCGTACCGCTTATTTCCGCGATCGGCGTCTCCTTTTTGCTCCAGGATCTCATCCGGTTGGTCGAAAGTCTCACAACCGGCCAGTTCAACCGTATCTTTCCCACGTTCGGGAATTTCGACCGCAGACTGCTGCTGGGGAAAATGAGTCTCGGTGCCACCAACATCACCTTCGGTGTATCCGTGAAATCGATCATCGTCATCGTTGCAGCCGTCCTGATGCTGGTAGCCCTCAACTACCTGGTGAACGCCACCAAGATCGGCAAGGCCATCCGGGCCGTGGCTCAAGACCACCCAACAGCCAGCCTGATGGGGATCGACGTGAACCGGATCATCTCTCTCACCTTTTTGGTGGGGGGCCTGCTGGGTGGCGCCGCAGGGGTTCTCTATGCACTCAAGTTTACCCGGATCGATGCCTTCGTCGGATTTTTTCCGGGGTTGAAGGCCTTCACCGCAGCCGTTCTGGGGGGAATCGGGAACATGACCGGAGCCCTTCTGGGCGGCATCGTTCTGGGAATGTTGGAGACATATGCCGGATCCTACATGGGGGTGTTCACCATGGGGGCTGCCGGAACCGAATACAAGGATATTTTTGCATTCAGTATCCTGATTCTCGTGCTCATCTTCCGGCCGCAGGGGCTCATGGGGGCGAGTGTGGCGCAGAAGGCATAGACCGTTTTCTGAGGATACAAGATGTTCCATCTGTTGAAAAACGTTGTCCAACCGATTGACCGGATGATTTCGAGCTTTCCCCGGGTGTTCATCCTGGCTCACATCTTTTTGGGGGCCGCTCTGGTCTACATGAGCCCGAGGTCCAACCTCGCCTTTCTGGTATTGATCACTTCCTTCTACAGTCTCTACCATTTTCCGACGGATCGCTGGTTCAAATTGACCGCCGGCATGGTGCTGACCTTGCTGATCTTTCCGGTGCTGGGGGTACGCAACATCTTCTATCTCGAAGTCATTTTCCAGATCAGCGTGTTTGCTGCTCTGGCGCTCGGACTGAACATCGTGGTTGGGTTTGCTGGATTGCTGGATCTGGGCTATGTGGCTTTCTATGCCGTTGGGGCCTATCTGTGGGCGTTTTTTGGATCTCAGCAATATTATGTGCTTCCTTTCGCTCCCGGAACCCAGCCCTCGAACCTTCCGTTTCTCCTGCCGGGTGACGCTTTCTACTTGTTTATGTTCATTGCCATCATCGTGGCCGCGATTACCGGCATTCTGCTGGGGACCCCGGTTCTAAGGCTTCGGGGGGATTATCTTGCCATCGTGACCCTTGGGTTCGGGGAAGTGATCCGCGTGCTGGCCAACAATCTTGACAAGCCGCTGAATTTCACCAACGGTCCCCAGGGAATCACCCCCATTCAGCGCCCGACCATGCCCGATTGGGTTGTCGATGGATTCAACCGCATCTTCGCATGGATCGTCGGTCATGAGGTCAGTCCAGCGGATATGTACAACGTGATGTTCTATCTGATGGCGCTTTTGGTGATCGTGGTCATCGTCTACGTGACCAAGCGACTGGACGATTCCAAGATCGGAAGGGCTTGGACGGCGATTCGGGAAGATGAAACGGCTGCCATTGCGATGGGAATCCCGCTGGTTCGCATGAAGCTGGCGGCCTTTGCCGTCGGTGCTTCTTTTGCCGGAGTGATGGGGGTGCTGCTGGCTGGCAGTCGAACCTTCATCAGTCCCGAATCTTTTTCCTTCATGCAGTCCATCGGGGTGCTGGCCATGGTGATCCTGGGCGGCTCGGGCAGCATTCCGGGAGTCATTCTGGGGGCGGCGACAGTAACCATCCTCAACCTGCAGGTCCTGCAGGGGCTGTCTCTGTACTTGAGCCAATTGCGACAAAGCGATGCCGTCATTCCTATCATCAACTTCGCATGGGCCAACCTGTCCACCCAGCTCGATCCAGCCAAATACCAGCGCTTGCTGTTCGGCTTGATTCTGATCCTCATGATGATCTTTCGCCCGGAAGGGCTCATCCCCTCTCAAAGACGCAAACGGGAACTTTCCGGCGAAGGGAACCCTTCGGGCGAATGAACGAGACTTCCATCATGGCTCTTCTTGAAACGAACAATGTTTTGAAGCAATTCGGCGGGTTGATCGCCGTCAACAAGGTGTCCTTCCAACTGGAACAGGGCCGGATCGTCAGCATCATCGGGCCGAACGGTGCCGGGAAAACCACGTTCTTCAACACGCTGACCGGTATCTACCATCCCGATGGCGGAGAAATCACCTTCAAGGGGAAATCCCTGAATCGTCTGCGACCCGACCAGATTGCCGCCCTCGGGGTAGCGCGGACCTTCCAGAACATCCGCTTGTTCGGGAACATGTCGGTCATCGAAAACATCCTCGTCGGGATGCATGTTCACCTGAAGCAGACGGCTGTCGATACCCTGCTTCATCTACCGTTCTTCCGCAGGGAGGAGCGGGACGCCGAGCAGAAAGCCGAAAGCTTGATGCAGTATGTGGGCCTCAAAGACGTGGGAAACGAGCTGGCCAGAAATCTTCCCTACGGGGGGCAGAGGCGGCTGGAAATCGCACGTGCGCTGGCAGCAGACCCGCAGCTGCTCCTGCTCGACGAGCCGGCAGCCGGGATGAACCCCCAGGAAACAGAGGACCTGATTCGGTTGTTCCGGCGTATTCGGGATGAGAAGGGCATTACGATCTTACTGATAGAGCACGATATGCGTGTGGTCATGAATATTTCGGAATGGATTTGCGTGATGGATCACGGGGAGAAGATTGCCGAGGGAACTCCTGCGGAGATCCGGTCCAACAAGCAGGTCATCGAGGCCTATCTGGGACGGGGGGCCCTGTCGGTCCATCAGCCGAAGAAGGAGGCAGCTGCATGAGCCTGCTGTCTCTTCAGGGGGTACACAGCTATTACGGCCACATCCATGCCCTCAAAGGGATCACGTTGGATGTCGACAAAGGGGAGATCGTCACGCTCATCGGATCGAACGGCGCCGGAAAAAGTACGACGCTTCGGACGATTTCCGGGCTGATCCACCCGAAGCAGGGGCGGATTCTCCTCGAAGGGAAGGATATTTCGCATCTCAAACCCCATGCCATCGTTCAGTCAGGCATTGGGCACGTGCCGGAAGGCCGTGGCATTTTCCCAAAGCTCACGGTTCGAGAAAACCTCGAAATGGGGGCCTTTACGGTAAACGATCCTGCTGAAATCGAAAACCGCATGACCTATGGTTTCGAACTCTTTCCCAGGCTGAAGGAGCGGACCAACCAGTACGGAGGCACTCTTTCGGGAGGCGAGCAGCAAATGCTGGCGATCGCTCGAGGCCTCATGATGAACCCGCATCTGCTGATGTTGGATGAACCTTCCATGGGGCTTTCTCCTCTGCTGGTGGAGCTCATCTTCGATATCATCCAAACCCTCAACCAGAAAGGCACCACCATCCTTCTGGTCGAACAGAACGCCCTCATGGCCCTTTCCATCGCCCACCGCGGCTACGTCATTCAAAACGGCGAAATCGTTCTTCACGATACGGCAGCCAATCTCAAAACCAACGAAATGGTTCAGAAGGCCTACCTTGGCATCGACTGACCCTCGTGGGACTGGACTAGCTCCGAGGCTGCCAAACCAACCAGCGACGGTTACAACGGGCAAGCCGGCTTGACGTTCATCAGGTAAGCTTCTTTCCCATTTTTCGAGCTTACAT
>JBFMBE010000059.1:0-19043 GCA_040755275.1 Thermodesulfobacteriota bacterium
CCAGACAACAAACAGAGGCTGGTTGAATCGCAACGGCTTGCTTTTCAATGCAAATTTCGATCGAACGCGTCCGTCCGATCCAACGATCTCCGGCTGCTTCAAACAGTTTCCGCTGCTTCGCAAAACACCACCCGCCCTCCTGCTGGAGGCCCGGCTTTGAAGGAAAATCGGTGGTTAGCGACTTTTTGCGACTCTATCTTATATGAACGGTATTGGTTCTCAGCATTTCGTCAGGATCGAGACCGTTATCGAAAGTGACAGCTATCTTTCGAAGCTTCCTTTCAGGAAAATCTTGACATCGTCCCTGGAAATGCGGATTCTGATCAGGCTATATTCCAGATTCGGGGGCTTTTCCAGTGAGGCCCATTTCCCATCTCCTGTGGAGCGTTTCATGGCAACCGTCGTTCTCAAAAACGTCATCAAGCGGTTTGGAAAAACGGAAGTGATTCACAACATCAATCTGGCGATCGAAGACCGGGAATTCATGGTGTTGGTTGGGCCCTCCGGGTGCGGGAAATCCACCATCCTGCGGATGGTTGCAGGACTCGAGACGATCAGCTCGGGCACCATATCCATCGGGGATCAGGTCGTGAACGACCTGGCTCCCAAAGACCGACACATCGCCATGGTGTTTCAAAACTATGCCCTCTATCCCCACATGAACGTGTTCGAGAACATGTCTTTCGGGTTGCGGCTCAAGAAGACCCCCCGTCCCGAAATCGAGCGACGGGTTCGAGCGGCCGCCGAAATTCTCGGGCTGACCGATTTGCTTCAGCGAAAGCCCTTCGAGCTGTCCGGTGGCCAGCGTCAACGGGTGGCCATGGGTCGGGCCATTGTTCGGAATCCGTCGGTCTTTCTCTTCGACGAACCCCTGAGCAACCTCGACGCCAAACTGCGTACCCAGATGCGGGCGGAAATCAAGCTTCTGCATCAGCGGGTGCACGCCACGGTCATCTATGTCACCCACGACCAGATCGAGGCCATGACACTGGCGGACCGCATTGTCGTGCTGCGCGACGGCCGCATCGAGCAGATCGGCAGACCTTTGGAGCTCTTTCATCGTCCGGTGAATACCTTCGTCGCCGGGTTCATCGGAAGCCCGCCCATGAACCTCGTCGAAGGGCGCTTGTCGTTATCCAGCCCTCGGATCGTTTTCGGGGATCATGCCGCTTTTCCCATCCGCCTCCCGAAGGCTGGGGCTGCAGGCGCCCTCGAAGACGGCCAGGCGGTCATCTGTGGACTGCGACCCGAAGACCTCACCCTGGCCGGAACTCAGACCAACTGGGTCCATTGCCTCGATGTCGACGGCAGGGTGGAAATGGTGGAGCCTCTCGGCAGCGAGACCTATGTACACGTACGGATCGGTGATCGGGTGTGGGTCGGCAGATGTGAAGGACGACTGGCGCCGCACATCGGCGAATCGGTCACCATGACGGTGAACATCGGGCACATCCACATCTTCGATGCGAAAAACCGCAGCATTCTCTTTTCGACCGGGCAGGATTCATGAGCACCGTGGAAGAAACTCCCGTACTGATCATCGGAGGCGGGGTCACCGGTGTCGGACTGGCACGTGATCTGACGCTTCGGGGGGTGCCCTGCACGATTGTCGAACGGCGGGATGTCAATTCGGGGGCGTCAGGAGGCAATCACGGTCTGCTGCACAGCGGCTGCCGCTACGTACTTCAGGATGTGGAGACAGCGGCAGAGTGCATGGCCGAAAACGAGCTGCTCAAGCGGATGGCGGCCCAGTGCATCGAGCCGACGGGCGGGCTCTTCGTGGCCATGAACGGGGAGGACTTGGCTCATGCCGGACGATTCGAGGAGGCGTGCGCCGAAAGCGGCATCGATGTGTGCAGGGTGGCCCCCGAAGAGGTGCTCGAGATGGAACCAGCCGTAGGAAGGGGTGTGCTGGCCGCCTATCTTACACCCGATGCCGTCGTCGATCCGTTCCGGCTCGCCTTCGAAAACCTTTTCGATGCCATGGCCCATGGGGCGAAACTGATGTGTTTTTCTCCGGTGGAAGCGATGACCGTCGTAAACGGGGCGATCCGGGAGGTGACCCTGCACAACCCCGCAACCGGAGACATCCAACACATCCGGCCTCGGATTGTCGTCAACGCGGCAGGTGCCTGGGCCGGAAAGATCGCGCATCTGGCAGGTCTATCCCTTCCCATGGTGTATTCCAAGGGAACCCTCGTCATTTCCCATGAGCGGATCGCCGAACGGGTGCTTCACCGACTCAGACCCCCTGCAGACGGGGACATTCTGGTGCCGGGCGGCACGGTCTCCATCGCCGGGACATCTTCGCTTCGGGTGGAAGAGCCTGACCGGCTGCTGCCTACTACCGATGAAGTCGACATGCTCGTTCGGGAGATGGGGGTCATGGTGCCGGACTTTGTGCAAACGAGGCTCATTCGCGCCTACTGCGGCGTCCGACCTCTGGTCGGTACCCACGCAGTTGCAGACGGCCGGTCGATCCGCCGCAATTTCGTTCTGATCGATCATGCACGGGAAGGCATCCACAACCTCGTGACCATCACCGGAGGGAAGCTGACGACGTATCGGTTGATGGCCGAGCGAACGGCGGATCTCGTATGCGAAAAGCTTCGTCACGCCGTCTCCTGCACCACCGGAACCGTCCCACTGCCGGAGCACGCCGCCTGTCAGTGGTCCGAGCCCGGCAGGGCGCCTCGCTACTGGATGAAGGCGCAACAGGCGGGTGATCTTCTGTTGTGTGAATGCGAAATGGTGCCCAAAAGCGCCATTGACTGCATCCTGGAAACCCTGAACACGCAGCATGTTCCAGCCGGCCTGAAGGCCATCGGGGTGAGGAGTCGCATCGGCAAGGGGCCGTGCCAGGGGGCGTACTGCAGCGTTCGGATCATCAGCCACCTGTATGACCGCGGGTGGCTTCAGGGACGGCAGGGAGGCGATGAACTCGCCGCTTTTCTTCGGGAAAGATGGAAAGGAATGCAGGCCGTTCTCTGGGGAGAGCAGATGCGGCATGCCGAGTTGCAGGAGGCCATTCACTGCGGGCTCTTCGAGATGGAACACCCCCATGTTCAGGCCCGGCAATCGACAAAATCGGGATAGAGGCGCCTTCCTGCGGGTCAATCCAGAGGGCTTGACTTTTTGCGAGGCCATCTTTGCATGACCAATGATACGAACATTTCCGAACCGTACGATCTGGCCGTCATCGGAACCGGGATGGCGGGCATGAGTGCCGCCGTGCTGGCTTCCGGCAGGGGGCTCCGTGTTGCCATCGCCGGTCTGACCGGAGAAATCCTCTTTTCGAGCGGCCTGCTCGATTTCCTGGCGATTCATCCGCTCACTGAGGCGGATCGCTGGGAAAATCCCTGGGCTGCCATCGATCGGCTGGTACACGAAGAGCCGAACCACCCCTATGCACGGGTTTCGGTGGCGCAGATGCGGTCGGCATGGTCGGATTTATTGGGCTTTCTCGATCGCTGGGGCCTGCCCTATCACCGCAGGGAGAACGAAAACCTCCGGATCATCACCAGCCAGGGAACGATCAAGACGTCCTATTGCATTCCAATCACCATGTCGGCTGGTGTCTTGGGATTCGAGCGGAATCTTCCCTGTCTCATCGTGGATATTGCAGGCCTGCGCGGCTTCAGCGCCACTCAGATCGTTCAGAGCCTGCGGGATGTCTGGCCTGGGCTGCGGGCGCTGCATGTGGTTTTCCCGGAAACCGGCGGCATGGGAGAACTCTATCCCGAAATGACGGCGCGGGCCATGGAAAATCCGCTGATCCGAAGACAACTTGCCGATGTCGTGCGGCCCGGACTCGGGGATGCCAAGGTGGTGGGGTTGCCTGCCATTTTGGGCATTTCCGACAGTACCATGGTGTTGCGTGACCTGGAAGAGCGGTTGGGGGTGCCGGTGTTCGAAATTCCGGGCATTCCACCATCGGTTCCCGGGATCCGGTTGAAGGAAACCTTTGAACGGGCCCTTCCGGAAATGGGGGTTTGCGCCCATTTTCAGCATCGCGTGTTCGGGCTGCGGACGGATGCTGCGGGATTTCGACTGACCGTGGGCCGGATGGCTCCAGAGACGGAAATCGCCGCCCGATCGGTGCTGCTTGCTACCGGAAGGTTCTTCGGCGGGGGGCTTGCGGCGGAGAGGCATCGCGTTCGGGAAAGCCTGCTCGATCTTCCGGTGGTGCAACCCCAGGATCGCTCCGAATGGCACCGGCCGGATTTCTTCGACACCCGTGGGCATCCCATCCATCGGGCAGGTATCGACGTCGATGCGGCCTTTCGGCCGATCGGCCCTTCCAACGATGTCTACCATCCCTTGCTGTTTGCTGCTGGATCGATTCTGGCGCATCAGGATTGGATCCGAAGCAAGTCCGGCGTCGGGATCGCCGTGTGCACGGCCTATGCGGCTGTCGATCGGGTGGTGGAGGCTCTAAAGAATGCCTGACTTTTTGCGAGCGCATCCGTATGGAGCCTTCATGTAAGATGGAGTCGCAAAAAGTCCATCATATGGACGGCTTCGAAAAAAGGCCGCAGGCAAGGAGTGCAAATCCCGAGGAATGAGGCGTACTGAAACGTACGCCGCAATGACGAGGGATGCAGCACGACACAGCATCCGGCCTTTTTGCGAAGCCGTCATGTAAGACCGTTCGGATGGGGGCTCACTTGCGTTCGAGGGGCAGCAATACGGTAAATATGCTGCCTTTTCCCGGGGTGCTGTCTACGGAAATTCGCCCGTTGTGCGATTCGACGATTTTCTGAACGATGGCAAGTCCCAATCCCGTTCCCTGAATCGATCGGGTGGCCTCGTTGCGAACCCGATAAAAACGTTGGAAAATCCTCTTCGTGTCCGCCTCGTTGATGCCAAGGCCGGTATCCTGCACCCGAACCGCCAGGTAATCCCCGGATGGTTCCGCAGAAACCGTCACCACCCCTCCGTTTGGAGAATACTTGATGGCATTGGTGATGAGGTTGGAGAGTACTTCTTCCATGTTTCGGCGATTGGCTCGGATCGGCGGAAGAGATCGCGGAAGTTCCGCCATCAGGCAGATCGACTCGGATTCGGCCCTGGGCCGATGGAATTCCACCTGGTCCCGAATGACAGCAGTCATGTCGATCAGGGTTTTCTCCGAGATCATGAGGCCGGCTTCGATGGTCGCGAGGTCCAGCAGTTCTGTCGTCATCAGGGCCAGATTGCCGATTTTTTCGTGCGCCCGCTCCAAAATTTCCCGCTGTTTGGGAGTGAGGTCTCCCGCCAATCCTTCCAGGATGACCTGAAGCTGCATCAGCACCGAGTTCATGGGGCTTCTGAGCTCATGGCTCACCATCGACACGAATTCGGATTTCATGCGATCCATGTGTCTGAGCGTGGTGATATCGTTCACGACGACGATGGAGCCGACCCATCGTCCGGGTCGGTTTCGGAACGGGATGATCCGAACGAGCATGATCGTTTGTTCCGGCGCCTCGTCGGAACCCTGCACCAGCTCCTGAACCGTTTCTCCGAACGAATCCTCCTCTTCGACCTCAAACCCTCGGGTACTCTGGAAGATGAGGTCTTTGAGCGGCTCGAAGTCGATGACCTCTCGGTAGTCGAGTCCCCAGGGAGATACGGTTTTCGAACCAGCCATTCGCAGAAAGGTCGGGTTGGCCAGAACGATCCGGTTCTGCCGGTTGATGCACATCACCCCTTCGGAAAGCCGATTCACGAGGGTTCTGAGTCGCGATCGGGTTTCCGAAATATCCCTGAGTGCCCGGTTGAAATCGATGGCCTTGGAAACGGTCACCCGCAGCTGTTCCGGAGAAAACGGTTTGGGAATGAAGTCGAAGGCCCCCTTCTTCATCGCGTCGACGGAATGTTCCACCGTGGCATATCCCGTGATGACGATGACAACCGTATCTGGGTAACATTCCCGAATTCTGGCCAGCACCTCCAACCCGGAGAGCTCGGGCATCATCAGATCCAGAAGGATAATGTCGAAATAGGATTCCTGAACCAGATCGAGCCCTCGAATGCCATCGGGAGCCAGGATGACCTCATAGCCGCAATCCTGCAGAACCATGCGACAGGCTTCCCGAATGCGGGATTCGTCATCGATCACCAAAATACGGATCGGATTGGTATCCGAATAATTCCAGATATCGTTCATGTCGTCTTGTATCTTTCAACCGATGGAATCCGGCAATCCGCTTTCTGCGGCGTGAACCAACGGCAGTTCCAGTAGAAACGTCGTTCCTTCGGGTCCGGTTGTTTTCACGCAAAGACTGCCGTTGTTGTCCTTGACAATACCGATGGCCGTACTGAGCCCCAGTCCCGTGCCCTTTCCAGGCGGCTTCGTCGTGTAGAACGGATCGAAAATCCGAGACAAGTGTTCTTCAGCGATCCCGCTGCCGGTGTCCTGAACCTCGATGCAACCTGAATCCCGCTCGTCGTGCCGATAGGTCCGCAATGTCAGCGTGCCTTTACCGGTCATGGCGTCAATGGCGTTCATGATGAGGTTGATCATGACCTGCTTCAGCTTGTTCTGATCGGCGAAAACCCGGATAGGTTCCTTGGCCAAGTCCCGGTGAATGTCGATATGCATCAGGAGTTTCTGATCCCGAATCAGGCGCAGACCCTCCTCGACAAGATCGTTCAGACCGAAGATCTCTTTTCGGGTCGATGTCTGACGGCTGTAGACCAGCAGGTTCTTGACGATGTCCCGGCAGCGCTCCGCGTCCTCGAGAATGCAGGAGAGGGTTTTTCGCAGGGAACTTCCAGGTGGGAGTTTTTCGAGTGCCATGGCGGTAAACATCAGGATACCCGTCAACGGATTGTTGATCTCGTGGGCCACACCGGCAGCCAGCCTTCCGAGAGATGCCATTTTTTCGGACTGGACGACTTGTGCCTGTGCTTCCATCAGTTTCCGCCGAATCGAAAGCCGCTCGCGCAGATCGTTGTAAATGCCCATCGTCGCGACTTCTTCGTCGCCTTCGTAGATGATGGCAGCCGTCATTTCCACCGGAATCAGTTCTCCCGATGACGTCCGGATGTCCACACGTGTCATGGGCATTTTCCCATGTCCGCCGAACGTATCGTCCCGCAGTTTCTTCATGATTTCCCGGGCGACTCCCGGAGGATAGAGCATTTCGATGTTCAGCTCGGGGACATCTTCGACCCGGTAACCGAAGAGATGCTCGGCAGACGGGTTCATCAGCAGGACCTGTCCTTTGCGGTCTGCGGCGACGATCGGGGATGGCGAGCTCTGGATGACCCGATCCATGAATTCGCTGATTCCCTGAAACATCAGTTCGAGCTGTTTGGTTTTCGTGACATCCCGAATCGATTCGATCACGAAGGACACCTCTCCCCGATCGTCGACAATGGGGGAGAAAACCCGATCTTCCCATCGGATGCGACCGTCTTCCTGACGGACCTGCCGCAGCAAAGAATGTCCGCTTTTCGAGGCGATGGTCTGGGCAAGCGGGCAGTCATCCCGCAGGCAGGGAAGGTCAGGATCGTGACCGTTCTGAAAAATGTCTCGACAGGTTTTGCCGACGATTCGATCTTCCCCGGAGATATGTTTTTTCTCGAGGAATTTACGGTTGGCTGCGACGATCCGGAATTCGGTGTCGAGAATGAGGGTCGGAAAGGACAAGGAATCGAAAACGCGGCTTTTCCAGTCCTGGGAAGGGGTCATGGTACACACGCATCCGGTGGGTGTTGAAACGAGCACGACAAGGCGGTGCCGCCTCGATCGGCCGTGCCTGACGGAAGCAGAATATAAACTGAACTTGCCGCGCACACAAGAAGCAGTGGTACCAGACCGGCTCGGGCAAGATCTCTTTGTACGGCGTGGACAATACCGAAACGGTCTCCGAAGTGGGGCCCCTGAAAGTAGAGCAAATCGACGGATCGGATCGCTTCGTCGATGGCTGGAATCCGCTTCCATGCGGCATGAAAGGCGGAAGACGGCCCGGTTGCGTCAGGAAGAACCGCTGCCGAAAGCCGCAGGGATCCATCAGAGTCGGCTGCCACCGAGATCAGTGCGATTTCCGGTTGTCGCTCGAAGCCTCCCTTCGCCAGTAGCCGCCCTACATCGGCCGTCGCTTCGGGCGGAATCACCTTGGAAAGAAGGACCAGGTCGCGGGAACGGAACAGACCGTAGGTCTTGATGATCGGCTCCCAGTAGATGGCGATGGTTTCCATCAGGAACGCTCCTGGTAGCGTACCCGAAATTCGGGTTCGAACGGGGCATGGTTTTCGGGAAGACGCAGATGGCACAGCAGGGCCTCTACGCACGCTTCCCGTTGGGTATCGTCTCCGAGCACAACGATACTGGCCAAAGATGAAACCACGGCATGGATCGCAAGTCGGCTTTCGGCGAATGCCTGAAGAACCCTACCGAGAAGAGTCAGGCGCTTGCCGAAGGGATAGACGCTGAGAGCCACCACGCGAGCGATTGGCTGGATGTCGCCGAAGGCTTGCAGGATCGGTAGCGCCTGTTCGCTTTCGCCAGCGTCGATGCAGAACCGGGCGCTCGAAACGTTTGCCGAGGTATCGATCCAGACGACGGGCAGGTTGATCCGATTGGCCCCGAGGCGCTCGAAACAGGATTCGAGCGCCTCGGGATCGAAGGCATCCCAGCGAAACAGAACGAGAGACGGGCTGAGTTTGATACCGCCGATGGCGAGTCTTTCATCTTCCATCTTTTCCCCGCCTCCATCCGATGGTTGCCGTCCCGCTCGATATCATCCGAGATGGTCTTTGACGATTTCGACGAGCTTGTTCAGATCGATCGGTTTCGGGACGTAATCGTCCGCCAGGGTGTTCTTGCCGTCCCAGTGGGTGTAGCTGGTCGACGGAACGGCGTCTGCAACGGCTGTCAGCAGAATGACGATGATGTCCTTGTAGGCATCGTTTTTCTTGAGCTCGTCACAGAGAACGTAGCCGTTTTTGCGAGGCATCATGACATCGAGAATGACCAGTGCGGGTTTTTCCTGTTGGATCCGCTCCATGGCTTCCACGCCGTCATAGGCGCTGGCCGTTCGGAAATTCATGCTTTGGAGTTTCATCGTGACGGATTCCACCAGATCGGGATCGTCGTCCACTACCAGAATGAGGGGCTTGGTGTTCATGAGATTTTCCTTTCATTAATTGATCAGTCGGATCAGTTGGTTCGTTCGGATGATCTTCGTTAAATCTTCGGCCTCGGATACAATCCGGCCTTCTGAACGATTTCAGGAACCTTGTGTTCCCATTCGATGGCCATTAGATGAATGCCAGCCACACCTTCGATTTGTCGCAGGCGCTGGATCATTTCCACACAAATCGCAATCCCTTCGTCGGCCTGTTGTTCCTTGGGGGTTTTCGCCATTCGGTCCACGATGTGTTGCGGAACATCCATGCCCGGCACCTTGTTCTTCATGTAGCGTGCCATTCCAACGGTCTTGATGGGTGTTACACCGGCCAGGATATAGCATTTTTCGTGAAGGCCTCGTTTTCGGACCCCTTCCATCCACAGCTCGAATTTGTCGAGGTTGAAGATGCACTGGGTCTGGATGAAATCCACGCCTGCGGCTACCTTTTTGGCGAGCCGTGCCACCCGCAGTTCGAAGGGATCGGCGAAGGGGTTGGCTGCTGCACCGATGAACATCCTCGGCGGGTTTTCGATGTCCGCACCGCCCTGAAACTTGCCTTCATCCCGCATCTTCCGCACCATCTGAATGAACTGGATCGAGTCGATGTCGTGGACGGCTGCGGCCATCGGATGGTCTCCGAATTTGGGATGGTCTCCTGAAAGACACAGCATGGTATTGATTCCGTGAGAATAGGCGCCGATGATGTCGGCCTGCATGGCCAGACGGTTGCGGTCCCGCGTGACCATCTGCAGGATCGGATGAAGCCCGGCCTGCCGCAGGAATACGCTTGCCGCAAAACTCGACATGCGGACCATAGCCGTCTGGTTGTCCGTCACGTTGACGGCATCCACAACATCGCCGAGCATCTTCGCCTTTTCCAGTATCTTGGCGGGTACAGCCCCTCGGGGCGGACCACATTCCGATGTGACGGCAAAATTCCCGGAACGAAGCACTTTTTCGAGTACACTTTCGGTTTTCATTCGGCCAAATCCTCCCGTACGATTTTTCTGGGGCCCGCTCCCCGGCCGTTTCGCCAGTCCTTGGCCGGGATGATCTCTTCATAGCGATCTGTCAGCTTCAATGCCTTGAGCCGCTCCCAGATGAGCGCCCAGGCGCAGTCGACATCGGGGCTGATTTCGCATTTGCCTCCTGTCGATCCCCCGCAGGGGCCGTTCATCAATTGCTTGGAGCAGCGGGCGATGGGGCAGATGCCAGCCGTAATCCCAAGCAGACAGTCGCCGCATCCGGCGCAGCGCTCCGCCCAGACGCCCTGACGCTCCGATGCCCCCATGAATTTCGTGTTGACCGCCGGAAACACCGGCTTGTTGCGGTACCGCCGGGCCACTTCCTGCACACCGCATCCGCAGGCCATGGATAGGACGGCATCGACACCGTCGATCATGGAAACGAGCTCTTCCGTGTATTCCGGATCGCACTGGCGTTCCAGCGTATGTTCAAGGATCTGGATGGGTTTGCCTTGTTTGAGAAAAGACATCTGCAGCATCGATGAGAGGATGCCCACTTCTTTGCGGCCGCCTGCTGAGCAGACGGTGACGCATTCGTTGCATCCGACCAGCAAAATCTTCTGGAACGGCCGGATATATTCGATGATTTCATCGATGGGTTTGCGTTCAGCAGTGATCATGAGACGATGTTCTCCTTGACTGATGGGAGGATCAGCTCCCGGTTAGGCGGCCTGTTGGACGGCCGTGCGTATCGGCGAAGGCCCAAGTGCCCGGATGGTTTCGGTGAACTGAGTGGCCGCTTCCGCAAACCGCTCGCCCATGCCGGCGGACATCTTGAACATGGCGAGTCGTTCCGAGCCGATGCCGATGTCGTCGAGCAGTCGTCGAACATATGCCACCCGCCTGGAAGCCCGCTGGTTGCCTTTCTTGAAATGGCAGTCCCCGTCGAGACATCCTGCGACATACACCCCGTCCGCCCCTTTTTCGAAGGCCTTGAGGATATGGATGGCATCCACCTTGCCGGAGCAGGGGACCCGGATAATCGAGACATTGGCCGGATAGCACAATCGTCGGGTGCCGGCCATGTCCGCAGCCGTATAGGCGCAGTAATGGCAGCAGAAGGCGACGATGACCGGTTCGAAGGGTTCATGGGGATTCATGGGACCATCCTTTCGAGCAATCCAGAGAGTTTTTCCAAAATCTGATCGTCTTCGAACTTCATCAGCTGAATGGCTTTGGCCGGGCACTCCGAGGCACAGAGCCCACAGCCGCGACAACGAACGGGATCGATCTGGGAGTAGCCGTCGGCGTTGATGAAGGGCACCCCGAAGGGGCAGACCCGAACACAGATCAGACAGGCTGCACAGCGTTTGGCATCGACGTGGGCTACGGCCGTCGGAAGTTCTACGGTTTTTCGGTTCAACAACGTCATGGCCCGGGCTGCCGCAGCCTCGGCCTGAGCCACACTTTCCCGGATGCTCTTGGGTGCATGGGCCGTACCGGCGACGAAGAAACCGGGAACCGTCAGGTCGACGGGCCGCAGCTTGATGTGATCCTCCAGGAAATATCCGTCCGTCGTTCGGGGTAGCCGGAAGATCGAAGCCAGATCTTCTGTGGACTCTTCATCCACCGCAAAACCGGTGCTCAGCAGCAGGGCATCGGCTGAAACGGCGAGGTCGCGGCCGATGATGGGATCAGCGAAGGTGACCGTCACCCGATCACCGTCTGCAACCACCACAGGTGGGGCTTCGGGTTCGTAGCGGACGAAAACGATGCCTTGTTCCCGGGCTTTCTGATAGAAGATCTCCTGAAATCCATGGGTTCGAATGTCCCGGTAGAGGACGAAGATCCGCGTTTCTGGATGCCTGGCCTTGATGGCAAGAGCGTTCTTGATGGCCGCCTGACAGCAGATCCTGGAGCAGTTCGGATTCTCGGGTATGCGGGACCCCACGCACTGAATCATCACCACGGTATTCCAGGCATCGACCGTTTCAGGTCGCTCGACCAGAACCGTTTCGGCATCGAGCTGGGTCATGACTGCCGGATGCCTTCCCAGAAGATACTTGTCGGGCCGATTGGGAATGGCCCCGGTCGCAAGGATCGTTGCCCCATGGCTGATCTGACGGTAGAACATCTTGGGGCCGACCTGAAGTCCGGTCTTGAACAGTCCCGGAATGCCGCTGTGATCGACGATGAAGGCACTGGTGATGACCTGGATGTTCGGGTGGGCCAAGGTTTTTTCGATGAGCCCCCGGACGAATGCGCCGACGTCGTCTCCTTCGATGGTTCTGTGGACGAGGTTGGCCGTTCCGCCGAGCATCGAGCGGCGTTCCACCAGAAACACCCGAACTCCCTGATCGGCCAACCGGAGGCTTGCGCTCATGCCCGCCACACCGCCGCCGACCACGAGCACATCCGGATTCATCTCGAGCCGGTTGTCCGGCAGCGGACGTGCCTTTCGAACGGCGGAAACCGATGCCCAGAGAAGCTGTCGGGCTTTGGTTTTCGCATCCTGGGGTCGGTCGTAATGCACCCAGGTGTCCTGATCCCGCAGGTTGGCGATTTCGAGCAGATTCCGGTTGAGGCCGGCCTTTCGAATCAGGTCTTGAAACCGCAGTTCATGAGTTCTGGGAGAACATCCACCGATGATGACCCGATTGAGCCGGTTGTCGACGATGCTTGCTCGGATGGTTTCCATCGATTCCCGAGAGCAACCGTGTCCGACGGATCGGGCCACGATGACACCAGGCAGCTGGGCGCAAAACTCCGCCAGATCGGCGACGTCAACCACACCGCCGATGTTTTCGCCGCATTCACAGATGAAGATGCCGATCCGGGGCTCTTGGCCGGTGACGTCGATTTCGGGTATCGTCTCATGGATATCGGCTTGCTCCGGATCGGGGGATGCCTCCAGGGCATTTTCCACATGGGCAGAAGCCCGGCAGGCAGCTGCACTGGCCTGGATCATCGTTTCCGGAATGTCCTTCGGGCTTTCGAACATGCCGCAGACATAAACGCCCGGTCTCGATGTCGCCACCGGATCGAAGGGGGGGCAGGCCGCAAACCCGTATGCGTTCAGCGATACACCCGCTCGGGCCGCCGTTTCCTGAAGATCGGCCGTGGTGTGAAATCCTGTGGACAGGACCACCAGATCGAACGTTTCTTCGATCATGGTCGGTCGCTCTTCGGAGACATAGGTGACGGTGAGGCGGTCTTCGCCCGGTTTCCGGAAAACGCTGTGGGGTCGGCTTCGGACGAAGCGCACACCGTACTGGTTGCGGCATCGTTCGTAGTACTGCTCGTAGTCTTTGCCGAAGGTCCGGATATCCATGTAGAAGACGGCCGTATCGATGCCCTGTTGAAAGCGTTCCTTGGTGACAGTGGCTTCCTTGAGTGCGAACATGCAGCACACGCTGGAGCAGTAGGGCACAGCGTTTTTCTGAAGGCCCCGGGATCCCACACACTGGATCCAGGCGATCTTTTCCGGCATCCTGCCGCTCGATGGACAGACGAGATTTCCGCCGGTCGGACCCGATGCCGACAAAATGCGTTCGTACTCGAGGCTGGTTAGAACGTCCGGATCCCTTCCGTAGCTGAAATTGTCCAATACGGCGGGATCGAAAACGGCGGCTCCCATGGCCAGAACCACCGATCCGACACCGATATCGAGCACCCGTTCCGTGTCGTCCGGACGGATGGCTCCCGCCGGGCAGCAGCGAACGAGCGCATCCCAGTCTTGGACCTTGGATGGGTCGATGCGATAGGCCTGCGGGGTGGCCTGCGGGTAGCGCATGCAGGTGGGGGCCCGATGGTCGAGTCCCGGTTTGAAGGCGACGCATTCGGGAAATTGCCGATGGCATTCACCGCATGCCGTGCAGACACCCGTATCGATGTATCGGGGGAAGGTGGCCAGTCTGGCCGTAAAGCAACCGGCTTCTCCTTCCAATGCCTGCAGCTCCGTCAGGGGCATCCATTCGATGTGACGGCTTCGGCTTTCCTCGGATACGTCCGGAGAGATGGTGCACAGGTCACAATTATTGGTCGGAAACGTACGGTCGAGCTGTGTCATGAGCCCACCGATCGTGTTGGCCTTGTCGATCATCAGCACGTTTTTCCCGGATGCGGCCAAATCCAGGGCGCAGCGGATACCGCCGATCCCGCCGCCGACCACCAGGACGGTGCTGTGTTGCTGGGATGGATTCGTGGATTTCATCTTCTTCCCGTAGGGTATGCTGAAGGGTTGATGAGCCAAACGCCCGAACGATCGGCGTTAGGACATGCCTGCCGCGTCCAGAACGGCCGGAAGCCGGTGTTCCCATCCCATGGTCTGGATCAGTACGCCGGAAACCACGGATTTCAGGTGAGCAGCCGTTTCGCCGGCAATCCGGATGCATTCCAGTTCCCGATCGGACGCCTTCCGGATTCGGGCGATGGTTTCCTCGGAGAGGTGGGCGCCGGGTTCGTTGGTGGCGATGTAGCGGGCGACAGCAACCGATTTGATCAAAAATACGGTTGCGATGATCGGAACGCCGAGAGCTTTGAGTTTTGGAGCGGTTGTCTTGAAACGGTCGACATCGAACACAGGCGGGGTGATCAGGAAGGAGGCTCCGCTCTCGATCTTGATGCGGGCCGACTCGATTTCCCGATCGAGGGCGGCATCATCCGCCGTGGCGGGCAGGGTGCAGCCGACCATCCATTCCGGTGATCCATCCAGATCGAAGCCTGCCAGATCCTTCCCGGTCTTCAGCTGGGCTGCGCATCGCAGGATGCCGATTTCATCGAGATCGTTCACCGGTTTGGCATCCCGATGGTCGCTGTTGGCCATGGGTTCACCCGTTACAACCACAACGCCCGTGACACCCAGTACCTGGGCTGCCAGCAGATCGCCCTGAATCGCCAAACGGTTTCGGTCTCTTCCATAGGTGGTGATGAAGGCATCGATACCGGCCTGTCGGAGGAGGGCAGCTCCGGCAAGGGCGCTCATCCGCATGACGCCGTTGTCCATATCCGGAACGACCACGCCGTCCACGCGGCCCTGAATGTGTCGGACATCCGTCATGAAGCGGGAAATGTCCACACCCTTTGGGGTGTTCATTTCCGCGAGCACCAGAAATTTGCCGCTCTTGAATGCTTGTTGAATATGCATCGTCTTTCCTTGTCATGAAAATAGAAGTGAGAAGTCAGGGGTCAGGAGTCCAAAGAATGGATTGGCTCGGTGAGCCCCTGACATCGGCCGAGATCACTCCCCGGATTCCGGATGGAACACGTCGACATCTTGCAGATCGTCTCCGAGATAAGCGCGCTCTTTCGGCCCCAAAATGCCGAGAGACAGACAGATCAGGGTCCACAGGTGAACCGTATGGTACCCACCTTCGAAATGGTCGTTCAGATCGTGAATCTGGCTGTGGCAATTGTGGCAAGGTGCGATACAGTAGGCGGCGCCGGTGGCCTTGATCTGCTCGAACTTGAGCCTGCCATAGGTGTGTCGGGCTTCCGTGTATCCGGACTGCAAGTATCCTCCTCCTCCGCCGCAGCAGTAGTTGTTGGATCGGTTCGGCTGCATGTCGATGAAATTTTCTTCGCCGACGACGGCCTTGACGACATAGCGAAGGTCTTCCGCCACCGGATCGCCGAAGCTTTTCCGAACGAGCTGGCAGGGATCCTGTACCGTGAACTTGATTTTTCGATCCCGGTTCCATGCCGAGCTGACCTTTAGCTTGCCTTCCCGAATCCACTGTGCATAGTACTGGATGATGCTCTTGATCTCGAAGCGGGCTTCGATGCCGTATTTCTGCAGTCCGGACCGGACTGCGAACAGTTCGTGCCCTCACTCGGTATTGAGCCAGACGCGGCAGCCCAGATCGTGTACGGCCTTGGCCTTTACCTCCACGATGTGTTTCCAGCTGTTGTCGTCTGCCAAAAACATACAGTAATTCTCGGCGGCCCATCCCTTGGTGCCGTAGGTCCAGTCGGCGCCTACCAGGTGCAGGATTTTCCATAGAGGCACCATCTCATCGGGTTCCGTCACGGGTTCCCGCGAATTCTGGTTCAGGAAAAACTCGGCGCCGACCTTGTTGATCGGGGCCTGCATATCGGCGAATTCGGGCTGGGCTTCCCGATACTCCTCGAGCACATCGTTGACCACGAATTCAAAATCCTCTTCGCTGGCACCCATGGCACTGCAGGAATCGCTTTTCAGCGCCATGTCGCAGGACCCCAGAATTCCTTTCGGACGTTGGTCCCGAGGGGTGAGCTGACGGGCGTAAAAGACGAGCTGCGGAATGTTGATCTTCATGGGACAGACATAGATGCAGCGCTGGCACATGGAACACATCCAGGGCCATTTGGATTCGACGATGGCCTCGTCCATGCCGAGGGCGGCCATGCGGAGAAATTTTCTCGGGTCCATGTCTTCGAGCCCGGTTGCCGGACATCCCGAAGAGCAGGCCCCGCAGGTGAGACATAGATCCAGGTTGCCGCCTTCCGGCAGCAGGGCCTTGACCTTGTCGAGAAATCTGCTCTTGGACCTGGATGAAACGCGAATGGGTTCTGATGTCATGAATCGTTCCTTGTGTTGGTTTCTGGTCATGATTCTTTTTGAATGTGAAGAATCGTCATACCGATTTCCCCGGAAAGCGGTTCCACCGAAACGACGGAATAGGAGGCTTGTGGAAGCACCCGAAGGAGGTCTCGCTGCATTTCCGGATCGCATCCCGTCACCTGCATCACCTGTTTCGGTTTCAACCGCTGGAAAGCGAGAGATATCTTCAAGATGGAAAACGGAGCGATGATCCCTCGAACATCCAGCGTATAATCGGCTTTTCCTATCAACGATTGCGTCCTCCTCCTCCTGCCATACCAGGCGCTATGTCATAGCAAATGGCATGCCACTGGATGCCTTGGAAACCAGATTTTGGAAATGTCGATATATCGGTACGTTATATGAAGAAGAGAACGCTTCGGGATGGAATGGCTTGCCGGGAAAGGATAAAGTTGATAAAATGATAATCTTTTACAACTATTAACCGGGTTGAACAGCCTGCACCCCCGCTACGATTCGTTTGTCGAATCGTCACGTGGACGGCAGAGATTGGAAAACAGGCGGAACATGGCGGATCAGGAACTCGATCAGTATTGGAAGACGGTATTCAACACGATCCGGGACGGGATCATGATCGTCAATGTCGAAGGCATTATCGTTTCGGTCAATCAGGCCTTTCAGGCGATGACCGGTTACGATCGGGACGAGTTGATCGGAAAACCCTGCCGAACCATCGGCTGTGATGTATGTCAGAAACAACGCTACGCGACGAAAAACGGGTTTCGATGTGATTTGTTCGAGTCTGGCGAAATCCGTCTGCGCCGCTGTCTGCTCACCACGAAGACCGGCGGTGCCTTGCATGCGCTCCAGAATGCCTCCTTGTTGAAAGACAGAAACGGGATGGTGATCGGGGCCGTCGGCACCTATACGGACATTTCGGAGCTGACCCAGAAGGATAGCCAGTTGGAAGCCTTTCGGAGGGAACTTCAGGCGGGAGAATCCTTTCATGGGATCATCGGTGCAACGCCGATCATGCGGCAGGTGTTCGACCTCATCGAAAATGCGGCCCTTTCCGATGCGCCGGTCATCATTTACGGAGAAAGCGGGGTCGGTAAAGAGCTGGCTGCCCAGGCCATCCATGAAATCGGAGAGCGGCGGAAAGGGCCCTTCGTCAAGGTGAACTGTGCCAGCCTGACGGATTCCTTGTTGGAGAGCGAACTGTTCGGTCATGTCAAGGGGGCCTATACGGGTGCGATCCGGGATCGGATCGGCCGCTTCGAAAAAGCTTCGGGTGGAGATATCTTTCTCGATGAAATCGGGGATCTACCCATGACAACGCAGGTCAAGCTGTTGCGGGTTCTCGAGGAAAAGGTCATCGAACGGGTAGGGTCGAGTTCTTCGGTGTCTGTGGATGTGCGCATTATCTCGGCAACGAACTGGAACCTGACCCGACTCGTGGATCAGGGGAAATTTCGAAAGGATTTGTTTTTTCGGATCAATGTCATTCCGATTCACCTGCCTCCGCTGCGGGAGCGGATCGCCGATGTGCCGCTCTTGTCGGAAGCCTTCTTTCGGAAAATCCGTCTGAAGAGCGGAAAGCCCATCCAGGGAATCGACAACCAAGCCATGGCGACCCTGATGAACTATTCCTGGCCGGGAAACGTCCGGGAGTTGAAAAGCGCATTCGAATATGCCTTTGTGGTCTGTCACGACTCGTTCATTCAACCCCACCACCTCCCGCCTACTATAGCCGGTACCGGATCCGACAGCTCAACTCAGCCTACCGCAGGCATGCGATCGTTCAATCTACGGGAAATCGAAAAACAGGAACTCATCGAAGCTCTGGAAAGAACCGGCTACAACCAGTCCAAGGCAGCCGAGCTTCTCGGCGTCTCCCGCGTCACCATATACAACCGCATGAAGCGCTTCGGCGTCGTTCCCAGACGAAGTCTCGAGGTGATCGAATAATTGGATGGCCCCGCTTATGCCCGGCATTTACAAAAAGCACGGGAAAAGCGACTTATTGCGGGGCCATCAGGATTGACCCGCAGGAAGGCGGGTGAATTTTGCTCAGCAGCGGAAAAACTCAGCAGCCCGAGCTCGTAGGATCGGGCGGATGGCCAGAATGAAAAGAATGGTTTGCTGGTTTTCAACATATTGTTTTTCATACAGATATAAATGAATTGCGTCCGCCCGATCCAACGATCTCCGGCTGCTTCAAACAGTTTCCGCTGCTTCGCAAAACACCACCCGCCCTCCTGCTGGAGGCCCGGCTTTGAAGGAAAATCGGTGGTTAGCGACTTTTTTCGGGGCCATCATATGGACGGCTTCGAAAAAAGGCCGCAGGCAAGGAGTGCAAATCCCGAGGAGTGAGGCGTACTGAAACGTACGCCGCAACGACGAGGGATGCAGCAC
>JBFMBE010000060.1:0-18914 GCA_040755275.1 Thermodesulfobacteriota bacterium
TCTCAGAAAGATACCGTCCAACTATTTCCTTTATATCCAGCCGAACCATCTGGAATATCTGCTCCGGGTTTTGCTGAATCTCTTTGAAAATGCTTACCACCTCGGGTACACTGATCTCGATTCTCATTGGGCGCTTTTCCTTTCTTTGAGGTTGTTTTGGGCAAAACCCTCTTTTAACGGAAAAGCGCCCTTTTTTCTACTGCTTAAAATTTACACAAAAAATCTTACACCACCTGAGAAGGAGTTTTGCCGGAAAATTAATGAACAGCGGCTTCTGTTGAAACATCTTCTCCAGATCGATGGACAGGAAGCTTTGCGATAAAACCGAGCTTGTCGCTACACTGCCGTCGACTTGAGGAAAGCACGCATGAATGCCGTCTCGGAAGAGCAGTTCGTAACCGAAAACCGTCCGATCTCTGTTGAAAATAGGCTGCCTTGCCATATAGGCATCCATGGCGCCTCCTGAAAGAGGGTTATTGTAATCTTGTTGCGCATAATGAATTATCGAAAAAGAATCAATGGATATTTTATGTCCGGTATTGTCTGCCGACCTCAGGAATTCCCGGGATTTGAATCCCGGAACACAAAGGGCGTTCGAAAGATCCCGGGGCACTATGCCCGGATGACGGTGATGATCCGATCCGACCGTGTTTTGGCCGATTCGGTCGTGGTGCGCTCCCGGATGGGAGCAAGGCCGCTTCGGCGATCGAAGATGACGAGCCATCCGGTATTTTGGGAGATCCCGGCCAGGTATCCGTCGATCTGATCGAGACCTTCCGAAAGGGGATCGGCCTCCCCTTCCCGCCACACCTTGAGCTCAATACCCAGAACAAAGTTTTTGTAACGAACACACAGGTCCATCCTGCCCATGCCGATGGCATATTCCCGCTCGATCGTGCCGCCTGCATTCACCACCCGGTGCAGAAAGGCCATCAGCACCAGATGCGGCGCTATTTCGTGGTACGCCGCGCTTTTCAATAGCGGCTCCCCGTGCTGCCGCCAGAACCGCAGGAAGGCATCGAGAAGGGCTTCAGCATCGAGGTCGCCATCGGGTTTCAGCCAGGTCGGGGTAATCTGGGGAAGGGATGCCTGTGTGACCCAGGCCAGCATCCTCGGCAATACTTCCCGATAGATGGGATTGGCGATCACCAACCGGCCCGTGGTTTCGAGACGACAAAGCCCCAGATCGATCAGATACTGGATATCATCCGGATTCATGCTTTCAAGGCTTGCTCCGGCCATCATCGGCTCGATCACCCGCCGGACCCGATCCTCCTGAAGCTTGTCGGAAAGCTGATCCAGATGTGTCGCCCGGGACTGAATGAGCCGCTCCTTGGCCGCTTCGATCATTGCCGCGGTGATGGGAACCCGCCGGTTTTGGCCCTCCGGCATCTTGAAGCAGGCCTCGTATGCCAGTGCATTCACGAGCCAGGGCTGTCCACAGGTGAGGCGCCAGACGGTCTCGATTGCCTCGGGCTCGAAGCGCTGGCCGGTCTCATCGGTATGCTGCAAGAGCAGCGTCTTGACATCATCCTGATTGAAATCCCCCAGCCGTAAAGACTCGGCCTTGATGTTGAAAGCGCTGCCGCCTGTGATAAGCGCCTTTTCCATGTTGCTGTGGATGCGGTAATCCCGGATGTCCCGCACCCCGCACAGAACGATCGATTGCGGAAACAGCTTCGGCCGGTTCGGATATCCCGATCGAAGCTGGCGCAGCAGCGAAATCAGCGTATCTCCGATCAGGGCATCAACTTCATCGAGAAGAAGAACGGTCGGTTTCCCGGATGCGGCACACCATGCCCTCAGAAAGGTTTCGAGCGCGACCAGCGCCGTCTTTTCCGACAGGACTTCCCGGGCAAGCTTCTCCGTATCGGCTTCCCCCAGAAACCAGCGGGCCTGTCCGGCAATGGCATCGACCACGGCCGTAATGCCCTGCGCAACGTTTTCCCGCGCCGCCTGTGCGCTTTCAATGTTCACATAGAGCGCCCGATACAGACCTTGCCGGTTCAGGTGTTCCATCAGGGATAACAAGCATGTGGTCTTTCCCGTCTGACGCGGGGCATGGAGCAGAAAATATTTCTTGGCTGCGATAAGCCCAAGAATCGCCTTCAAATCCACACGGGTAAGCGGCTGCAGACAGTAATGTTCCCGACAATCGACCGGACCTTCGGTGTTGAATGTTTTCATGGAAAGCCCCTCTTTATCGTAACCCGGGTTTGCGGCCATTACCCTGAAAAGCAGCCATACCCGGAGATTGATTTTCGCCCTTCATCCTTCACCCCTCCGCCACTTCCTGCGCCCAGATCCGCTCAAACCCCAACGCCACCACCACATACCACCGCAGGCGTTGATTCCGGCGCCGTTCTTCCAGGATGCAGCCATATTCCCGAACCTGCTCAACCGCCTCGATCATCGCCTTCTGCATGGGCGGCAGTGACCGCAGCGCCTCCACCGTCAATTCTCCGACCGCTTTGCCGCTGATCCCCGCATCCGCCAATGCCACATCGTTGAACTCGATCAACCCATCCAGAGTCGTAAACCGCCGCATGTCCGGCCGGATGATCATGGTCAATAGGTGATATCAGCACATCAGACCTGATCAGGATGATCGATTGTCAGATTCCTAAATAGGCTGCCTTGCCATATAGGCATCCATAGCGCCTCCTGAAAGAGGGTTGTTGTAATCTTGTTGGACATAATGAATCATCGATAAAGAATCAATCAATATTTTCGATAAGAACATCAACGACGGTTATCATCCTTCGAGGTTCCAAACTCCAAACAGATCGGATAGACACATTGGATACACTCGCAACCAGTCGTCTCCACCCCGATAGGGTTCATTGCCGGGCCTGAGTATGGCGGAGCCTACGCCCGCAAATACCCCGCGGGCGGAATTTGCACGCCTGGCCTGCGGCCTTTTTTCGAAACCTCTTCTATGATAGATTGTCGGTATGGTCATGATCCAACGATTCTGTCGATGAACCCGAAGCTTCCTATCGCCAACCCCATATCACTTCAGAAGGTCATCATGAATTCCGACAAACGAACGTTCGGCCTTGGACGCAACGTGACCGTCTCCGGATGGGTCAGCTTTTTTATGGATGTGAGTTCGGAAATGATCTACCCCCTCGTTCCGCTGTTTCTATCCAGCGTGCTCGGTGTCAACAAGTCGCTGATCGGCCTCATCGAAGGCATTGCCGAAGCGACGGCCAGCATCCTGAAAGTGTTTTCCGGATGGTTTTCGGATCGAATCGGGAACCGCAAATGGTTGATGGCTCTAGGTTATGGCATTTCCACCCTGAGCCGCCCCCTGGTTGCACTGGCCTCAGGCTGGCATGCCGTCATGGCCTCACGCTTCATCGACCGATTCGGTAAAGGTATCCGCACGGCCCCACGGGACGCCATCATCGCCGAATCCACCGACATGGCCCGGATGGGCCGCGCCTTCGGCTTTCACCGATCGATGGACACCCTCGGAGCGGTTGTCGGTCCGGCGCTTGCCTTTTGGTTGCTCTCCATCACGACCAACGACTATAGAACCGTCTTTTGGCTTTCCATGATTCCGGGTGCGGTGGCCGTTACGCTGATCGTCGCATTCATCGTCGAAAAGCCAAGAGCAAGCAGCACCGGCGTTGCCAGACCTACGCTGACCTGGCGTCATTTCGACGGACGGTTTCGTTTCTTTGTCATCATCGCCGCCGTTTTCGCGCTGGGCAATTCGAGTGATGTCTTTCTGATCCTCCGGGCTCAGAACGTCGGGATCCCCCAAACCCAGATTCCGATCGTCTATCTGATGTTCAACGTGATTTACGCCCTGTCCTCCTTTCCACTGGGCATGGCAGCCGACCGATTCGGCAGAAAACGGATGATCTGGATCGGATTCATCCTGTTTGCAGCCCTGTATTTCGGTTTCGGCAGGGCCACCACTCCGCTGTCGGTCTGGGTTCTTTTCGGATGTTACGGTCTGTTCATGGGTCTGACCGAAGGCATTCAGAAGGCCTTCCTCACCTCTATCATTCCAGCGGATTTCAAGGCGACCGCCTTTGGACTGTACAACACGGTTGTCGGCATCGCCGCCCTGCCCGCCAGTTTCATCGGCGGCTGGCTCTGGGATCATGTTTCACCTTCGGTCACCTTCTACTTCGGAGCGACTACGGCGGTAACGGCTGCACTCCTGTTCGCCATGATGGCCTGGATGCTTCCCGAACGAACGGCCGACGCATCCGCATTCAGATGAGGTCGCAACAAGTCGGACACGCTCACTTGACCGGCAGGAGGGCGGGTGAATGTTGCTCAGCAGGCGAAAAACGCAGCAGCCCTCCTGCCGAAGGCCCGGCTTTGACGAAAAATCGGTGGGTAGCAACTGATTGCGATGCCATCGTCTACAATCAGGATAGAAAGCCCCATGGACCTACTGCAACTCGATCTGTCCCGCCCCCTGCTCATTGAGGCGTCGGCCGGAACCGGCAAGACCTGGCATCTGACGGAACTCTATCTGCGGCTGGTTGCAGAAGGCTTCCGGGTCGATCGCCTGCTGGCTGTCACCTTTACGGAAGCGGCCACAGCCGAGCTGCGGGACCGGATCCGGTCCCGACTGCGTCAGGTCTGGATGGCGCTTTCTTCGGGTGAACCGCCATCGACGATCGAACCCTGTCTGCATCGCGACGGCCCCGACGTGTTGAGGCGTCGGTTGTTCG
Organism: Thermodesulfobacteriota bacterium; assembly: GCA_040755275.1. Taxonomy (GTDB): domain Bacteria; phylum Desulfobacterota; class Desulfobacteria; order Desulfobacterales; family Desulfatirhabdiaceae; genus Desulfatirhabdium. The sequence goes on from JBFMBE010000060.1 coordinate 4,701, forward strand.
AGTCCATCCTTTTCTTGGATGAAGCGCCGATTTTCACGATCCACGGTTTCTGCCACACCGTTCTGCGGCAATTTGCCTTCGAAACCGGCATGCCTTTCGATGCCGAACTCCTTGAAAACAACCGGTCGCTGGCCGAAGAAATTGCAGCCGACTGGTGGGCCGAAACCCTGTATCCAGCCCCCCCCTGGCTTGCGGGAGAATTGACGGCTGCAGGCGAAAGCCCCGAAACCTGGGCCGATCTGCTCATCCGAACGGCGGCACGACCCGATCTGCGCATCCTTCCCGAGACCGCTTCAACCCGGCCCTCCTTAGACCATGTCGCCCCCCTCTACCACCACCTGCGGCACATCTGGATGGCGCAGCAGGAATTCATTGTCGATACCCTGAACCGCCACCTGCCGTCCCTCAAAGCCAATTCCTATTCAGCCGACAAGCTGGCCCGCTGGAAGCAGGAAATCGACGCCTTTCTCACACCGGAAGAACCCATCCGACTGAAACCTCCGGACGGGTTGGTGAAACTGAGAGCGACCGCTCTTCGATCGGCCACCAAAAAGAAGGCCGTCACACCGAGTCATTCCTTTTTCGATCGATGTGATGAGTGGTATGGAATGTTCGATCAAACGGTCGACTGGCGGATTCAGATGAAACGTGCCTTTCTCGACTTCGGCCTCACCGAATGGCGAAAGCGCAAATCCCAGCGACAAGTACTCGACTTCGACGATCTCGTACTCCGCCTCTATACCTGCCTGAACGGCCTGCAGGGCGATACCCTGGCCGAAGCCCTCCGAACCCGATATCCCGCAGCCCTGGTCGACGAGTTTCAAGACACCGATCCGTGCCAGTACGGAATCTTCCGCAAAATCTACGTGGAAGGCGCCCGTCCGTTCTTCATGATCGGAGACCCCAAGCAGGCCATTTACGCATTTCGAGGAGCCGACATCCACGCCTATTTCGAGGCTGCGCACCAGTGCCGGAACCGGACCTGGCGGCTCGATACGAATTATCGGTCCGACGGAACGCTGGTCGGTGCCGTGAACGCCTTGTTTCAAAACGCCCCCCTGCCTTTCGTCGATGAACGTATCCGGTACGAATCCGTATCCGCAGCTCGGCCTGGTGGGGGTTTCCGCCTTCGGGGGGTTGCCGTTTCACCATTTCGGCTGATGTACATTCGGGCGAATGCACCGACGGATCGAAATCCCGATGGAACGTTTTCCGTCGGCAGGCTGCGCAGCTGTATCCCCCGGCTCACGGCCCAACTCTTGGTGGACTGGTTGGGGCAGGATGCATCCATCGACGAGCGGCCCGTCCATCCAGGCCATGCAGCCGTTCTGGTGCGAACCAACGCGCAGGCCTTCGACATCCTCGAAGCCATGGGCCGAGCCGGCCTCCCGGCCGTTCTGGAAAGCACTCACAGCGTCTGGGAAACCCTCGAAGCCAAATGGCTCTGGTACCTGCTTCGGGCCGTTCTCGAACCGGAGAACCGAACCCGCATCCTGACGGCCCTCGGTTGCGGGCTTTTTGGAACCGACGCCGAGACCCTTCATGCCATCAACCGGAACGAAGGCCTGCTGGATCGATGGATCGAACGGTTCGGCGGGCTGCGGTCCCTGTGGCGGAAACAAGGCGTGTTCACCATGCTCGATCGGGTGATGCGCCGGGGAATCGATCCGGAAGAACCCGCTGGATGGGTGCGACTGGCACAACGACCATCCGGAGAGCGGACGATCACGAATCTGTTGCACCTGTCGGAACTCTTGGAGAAAGAGAGTCGATCGGGAGCCGGCGGGCCGCTCCGACTCCTGCAATGGATGGAGAGCCGGATGAACGGAGTCACCGACGGATCCGAGGACAGTCAGCTGCGGTTGGAAAGCGACGCAGACGCCGTTCAGATCGTCACCATCCACAAGAGCAAGGGACTCGAATATCCGATCGTCCTCTGCCCTTATCTTTGGGATTTGGGCACCGGCCGGCCGAAACAGCAGCCGCTGCTGTACCACGATCCGGCTGCCGCCGAGCGCCTGACCCTGCACCTGAACCCCGACCCTCCCGAACAGGGGCTCTGGATGAAGGAACAACTGGCCGAGAGCATGCGGCTGCTCTATGTAGCCGTCACCCGGGCCCGAAACGTCTGTGCCGTATGGACGGCCGGCATCCGCGACATCGCATCGAGCGCCCTGGGACGGCTGCTTCACCCGAACCGACAAGAAGCGACACTCCGAAATGCCGGTTCCATCGACGACATTCTCGTATCCGATCTCCATCGACTGGCCGAAACAGCCCCCCGCGCCGTCGATGTCACGGTCGTCGATGCCGCTTCTGCAGAAGGCGGCATCGGCCGGTACCACCACCCGGGTCGAGCGATGGACCTCGTTCCGCCGGCCCAAACACCCACGGTTCGCCGCAGGTGGCGTATTTCGAGCTTTTCGGAACTGATCCGCACGTCTCTTGCACCCGAGGAGGCTTGGGAAGGAAAGGACATCGACGCTCCGGGGTCCAAAGCGGCCGACCAACGGAAACCGTCGATCCATCCGGACGGATCGGAAATTCCTCTCGCGGATGTCGGTGCCGGAACCGAGACCGGACTTCTCATCCACGGCATCTTCGAGACCATCGATTTCACGGCTCCGCAAAGCATCGTCCCTGCCGTCGAACGACACCTCCAACCGTACGGCCAGGAACTCGGAAAGATCGGTCCGACACTCTGCAAGGCCGTTCGGGATGTTCTGGAAGCATCGCTCGATCCGGACCAACCCGAACTTCGGCTCTCCTGCATCCCCCCGGCTTCCCGATTGACGGAAATGGGGTTTCTGGTTCCGGCCGGCGATGTCGACGGACCGAAAGCGATTTCGCCGTATCGGCTGGCCGAGCTCTGGACGAAGTCCTGCGGATCCTCTTCCCTCGGGGGCTATGCCGAACGCCTCCGCCACCTGAGTTTCCCGGAACTTCACGGGTATCTCAAGGGCTTCATCGATCTGGTCTTTGTCTGGCGCAAGCGCTGGTACCTTGTCGATTACAAATCGAACCATCTCGGCAGACATCCGGAGGACTACAGCCCGGACCGACTCGAATCCGTGATGATCGACCACCACTACCTGCTGCAGGCCGTCCTCTACACCCTGGCCCTGCACCGCTACCTGTCCGTTCGCTTGCCTGGATATCGCTACGACAACGACATCGGATCCGTCTCTTATCTCTTCATCCGGGGCATGGGACCGGAGTATCCCGCTGGAAACGGCGTGTATCGCTTCAAGCCGCCCTTCGCTCTGATCACCGCCCTCGAGACCTTCTTCGGTAACCGGAGTTGATCGATGCCACAACCAACCGAAGCCTCCACCGCCGCCTCGATCGAGCGTTTGTTCATCATAGGCTATCTGAGCTCCTACGACTACCACCTGGCATCCACTCTCGGGAAAATCGCCCGGGACGAGGATCCACTCGATCTTCTGGCCGTTGCGGCCGCAGCCCACTTCACCCTTCAGGGACATAGTTGTGTCGATCTGCATGCCCTCTCGCTTCGTCCGATCGAAACGGCGGAGGGGCAGGCCCTGCCGGTCGCATGGCCGGAGGCCGGAACATGGATCGATCACCTGGAACGAAGTCCGCTGGTGTGGCGGCCGGAAACGGCTTCCGATCCGGAACCGTTTCCAGAAGTCCCGCTCGTGCTCGACGCCGCCGGAAGACTCTATCTCGCCCGGATGTGGTGTTGCGAACAGCGGCTTGCATCCCACCTGAAGGCCCGCCTGTCGACTGGGAGGGAAGCCATCGACGAAACGGTGCTTCAGGAAGGGCTCCTCCGATACTTCCACGAGGGGAACGATTCCGTTCGAACGGCGGCCGAAACCGGGGTGCGACGCAGGTTTGCGGTCATCTCCGGCGGACCGGGGACGGGAAAGACCACGACCGTACTCACCATTCTGGCCCTGCTGGTCGAACAAGCCGTTCACCACAACCGGCCGATGCCGAACATCGTCGTTTTGGCCCCGACCGGAAAGGCGGCCGCCCGGCTACGCGTAGTGCTGCGCCGCCAGGATCGGCTTCCCTGCACACCCGACGTACGACAGGCCCTGCCGACGGATGCGGCAACCATCCATCGAGGTCTGGGCGCTCGCTTCGAACTCGGTGCACCGTTCCGCTATCATGGACGCAACCCCCTTCCTGCGGACATCGTTGTTGTCGATGAGGCCTCGATGATCGATCTGGTCTTGATGGATCGCCTCTTCGAAGCCACGGCCCCCCGAACGAGGCTGCTGCTGCTCGGAGACCGCAACCAACTGGCATCCGTCGAATCCGGTTCCGTCCTGAGCGATCTATGTCGCCTCGGAGAGACAGATCCCACCTGGTCTCGGGCCGTCGTTCATTTGACAAAGAATTACCGATTTTCGGAAGACAGCGGCATCGGTCGTCTGGCCCGAGCCGTCACAAACGCGGATGTCGAGGAAGCAATCGACTGCTTGCACAATCCAGCCGAGGCCGATATCCGACGAATCGATCCGCAAACGCTTGCTGAAGCACTCGAAGCCGCCCGGACCTGGTTGCAGAGCTGGCTGACGGAAACCGAACCCGAAACCCTGGCCGACCGATTCAACCGGTTTCGAATTCTATGTGCCCATCGACAGGGGACCTTCGGGGTGGAGCACATCAATGCCGCGCTGGATCGAATGGCCAGACATCTGCTCAAGGTACCGGATCAACGGGAATGGTATCCAGGACGGCCGGTGATGGTTCTGCAGAACGATTACAGGCTGAATCTATCGAACGGCGACATCGGATGGATGCTTTCTCATCGTGCAGAAGGTCGCTACCGAGACGGCGGAACCGTCTGGTTCGCCCGGCCGGACGGAGGATGGACCTCCGTTTCCCCGCATCGCTTGCCTGTCCATGAAACGGCCTTTGCCATGACGATCCACAAGAGTCAGGGTTCCGAATTCGACGACGTGCTCGTTGTCCTTCCCGAACACCGCTCTCCCATCCTCACCCGGGAGCTGCTGTACACGGCCGTCACCCGAGCCAGACGCTCCGTTGCCATCGTCGGCTCCGAAGAGATCATCCGACAGGCCATCCAAACGCCGATCGAGCGGTATTCCGGGCTGATGGAGGCGCTGTACGCCGGTTCACGCTGAAAGGTCCTGATACGACCGGCTCTGCGACATCCAACCGTTCCCCATAGCCTATGACAACGCTCTGCCGAAGGTCTCCTTTCTCGTTGTCATCGGATTCAATCTATGGCATGTTGAGTGATCGGATCAACCTCTCTGACTTTTTACAAGTTCATCTTCTCATGAAACGTATCGGTGGATACCGCAGTTTCGGAAAAACACCTCCCGCCCCGCCGGCTGGTTTTCCGCTGATCAGCGTGGTGACGGTTTGCCGCAATGCGGCCGGCACGATCGAACAAACGATTCGAAGCGTTCAGGATCAGACCTATCCGTATCGCGAACATATCGTCGTTGACGGACAATCGACGGATGGTACCATCGACATTCTCCGGCGGTACGAGGATTCCATCGCCTGGTGGATCAGCGAACCCGATGGCGGCATCTACGATGCCATGAACAAAGGCATCGCCATGGCGAGCGGGGACTGGATCGGTATCCTGAACAGCGATGATTGGTATCCCGAGCAAACCCTTCAACACGTGGCAGACGCCGTCAGGCGTCATCCCGATGCCGATGTCATTCACGGCGACATCTACCTCGTCGATCGAAACCAATCGCCATATCCGGTCGTTCGGGGCAGTCATGAACACCTGTTCAAGCAGTGGCGGATACGGCATCCGACCTGCTTCGTTCGGACCTCGATCTATGATCGCTTCCGATTCGACCCGCGCTATCCGATCAATGCCGATTTCGATTTGATGCTTCGGCTCGAGGCGGCCGGATGCCGATTCCTTCATATCGATGTTCCCCTGACCTGTTTCCGGACGGGAGGCATCAGCAACACCCCCCGATTCCGAGCCGTCTGGGACCGGTTTCGCATTCGAAGACACCACCGCCCCTGGGCCGCCTTGCCGCTGCTGGCGGCCGATACCTGGTCTTGGCTGAACGACTGGTACTGTTCCAATACGACAGCCGGAAAGACGATTTCCCATAACGGGGCTTCCACAAGCAAACCGGATCGCAAAATCGAGATACGCATTTTTTATAGGAGACTTCGGGCCTGGATCGACAAGCGGATCGGCTGGACGCATAGACGGCTTTCCCGGAATGCGGCGCGCCTCGAAGCCGCCCGGGGCAACCCCTTCGTGGATACGATGCCCGGCATCGAACTGCCCATGGTGATCGATCCGGCCATGTATTTCATCGGAGCCTATTGCCGGGACATTTTCGAACCCGAGGTCCTGGCGTTTCTGCAGGATCGGCTTTGGGCGGGGCAGACGGCCGTGGACGTGGGAGCCAACGTCGGCTACATTTCCCTGTACATGGCCAAGCGTGTCGGTCCCAAGGGCCGGGTGATCGCCTTCGAACCCAACCCGTACGCCTTCGGTCTTCTCGAACGAAACAAACGGATCAACGGGTTCGATCACCTGCACATTCAGCCGGACGGACTGGGTCCAAACGACATGGACACTTCTTTTCATTGCGGCCTTCCGGGAATGGAAGTGTACAGTTCCCTTGCGGACATCGGTCATCCGGACGCCGACATCCAGCGATTCCGGACCATCGATGTCCATCTGTTCCGTGCGGACGACTGGATGAAGGCGGCCGGCGTCCATCATATCCATGTGCTCAAGCTCGACGTGGAGGGCGCGGAACTGGGCGTACTGCAGGGGTTTTCCGACATGCTCGCGGAGCGGCGGATCGACTGGATCCTGATCGAGCTTTCCCACGAATTGAGCGGCCAGTTCCATTACCGGGCATCCGACATCCTGCGCCTCTTACGAGGATACGGTTACCGGTGGTTTTCCCTCGAATGGCTGGGAAGACTCGTTCCGTTGGAAACCGACGATATCGATCATGCCGGAATGTATGCAGCCACTTGCAGTTGAACTGCATGACGGCGGTTGGATGCACGTTGAGACAGGGGATCAACCATGTGCGGCATCTGCGGAATCTGGCATTTCGAAAAGGACGGGCGCCCCGATATCGGGCGGATCGAAGCCATGTGCGCAGCCATGCGCCATCGAGGACCGGACGCCGAAGGCCATCATGTCGGAGAAGGCATCGGCCTGGGCCATCGACGACTGAGCATCATCGATCTGGCAACCGGCGATCAGCCCATGCATCTGTCTCACGAGGGACGACGCCTCGTGCTGGTCTTCAACGGCGAAATCTACAATTACCGCTTGCTGCGAAGCGAGCTTTCCGAAACAGAATCCGTCTTCACCACGAGCTCCGACACCGAGGTCATCCTGTGGGCCTGGATGCGGTGGGGGCCGTCTTGTGTGTGCCGCCTGCGGGGCATGTTCGCCTTCGCCCTGTACGACGAAACGGAAGACATCCTGTTTTTGGCGCGGGACAGGCTCGGGATTAAACCCCTCTATCTCACCCAAACCCCCCGCTCCCTCCTCTTCGCTTCGGAAATCCGATCCCTCCTCGCCTCGGGCCGGATCACGACCGATTTGAACACGGACGTCCTCGACGCCTTTCTTTCCCTGGGCTATGTCCCCGGTGAACAGACCCTCTTTGCGGGCATTCACAAACTGCCGCCCGGTCACTGGATGCTGTTGCGTCGGAACAAGCCCCCGGAAATCCGCCGATACTGGGACCTGGCCGACACCCCGCCCCAGGCGGGCCTTTCCTATCCGGATGCCTGCCGGCAATTGAAGCACCTGCTCGCCGAAACCGTATCCATGCACTTGATGAGCGATGTGCCTCTGGGCGTCTTCTTGAGCGGTGGACTCGATTCGAGTCTCATCTGCGCCCTGGCCGCCCGGGAATCCGGCTCCCGGATCCGGACCTTTTCCGTCGGGTACAGCGACGCGCCGGAAGCCAACGAACTCGAATACGCCCGCATCGCGGCACGAGCCATCGGCACGGACCACCACGAATTCATCCTGAGCTCCGGGCGGTTTCGAGACATGATCCCGGAGCTGGTGGAAACGAGCGAAGAGCCCGTCGTCGAAACGGCGGCCATCGCCTTGCACCAGATCGCTCAGGCGGCAAGACCCCATGCCACGGTGCTGCTTTCCGGAGAAGGGGCCGACGAGGTCTTTGCAGGCTACGGCATTTATGCGAAAATGCGGACGATGGAGAGGCTGCACCGCCTGGCCGCCCTGTTACCGACATTTCCGATGGAGCGGCTTTCCGACGAGCGCCTGCTCAAATACATCGACTGGGTCCGCCAGCCTCTCGAACAGCGGTTCCGGGGGACATCCGCGGACATCACGCCCTCCATCCGCAAGCGGTTCTATACGCCGTCCTTTCGGGCCGCATCGGCGCGTACGGCCTACACAGAACGCGTATTCCGCCGATTGTTCGAAAACGTCTCCGGTCGCTCGGCCCTTTCGCGAATGCTGTATGTCGATACGGCCACTTGGTTGGTGGACGATCTGCTGCTCAAGGCGGACAAGATGACGATGGCCGCATCCATCGAGCTGCGGGTGCCGTTCCTGGACCATGTCGTCGTGGAATGGGCCTTCGGCCTCCCGGACGAATACAAGCTCCAGGGAAACCTGACGAAACGGATCCTGCGGGAAACAGCCCAATCGATGCTCCCGGAAGCCATTTTGAAGCGACCCAAGATGGGGTTTGCCGTACCGACGAAGCGGTGGTTTTCGACGGATCTGATCGCCCACGCCCGCAAAACGCTTTCCCAACCGGCTTTCCGGACATGGAACCTGTTCGAACCGGAATCGATCGAAGCCATGCTCGATCGTCACGAACGGGGAAAAGGGGATTACAGCAGACGCATCTTTTCGCTTCTCGTGCTGCAGGCTTGGATCGAGCGCTACGTTCCGGGATGGAAGCCGTGAAGGGTTCGCGGGATTTTCGCTTTTTCGGGAATGAAGCGACCCATCGGCTTTACAAGATGGAATGTAATCCCGTTTGAATTTTGGAATGTGCAAGAAGGAACCGAAAAATGATCAACACGGTCTTCATCGAGGAAATGGCTGAACAGATGAAGGATTTGCCGGAAGATCTGCAGCAACAGGCTCTCGAGATGGTGCGATGTCTCAGAGAAAAAGGCGGCAAAGGGGTTCCTGGCAAAACATTGCTTCGTTTTGCTGGTGGAATTTCGCCTGTCGATGCGCAGACGATGCAACGAACGATCGAATCCGACTGCGAGAGAATCGATATCGATGAATGGTGATGAGGTCGCAAAAAGTCACCACCGCTTGGCTTTGATCGATTACCGGGCCTGAGCATGGCGGGGCAACCGCCTTTTGATGCTGCAGCGGATGCTTGTTTGAAGCCGCCGGAGATCGTTGGGCCGGGCGTCGTTCAGTAACGCACAATGGTTAGAAAATCAACCCGTTGCACTTGAATGGCCCGTATCGAATGACTGCCCTGACGTCCGGCCCTTACGAGCTCGGGCGGCTGAGTTCATCCGATGCAGCGAAACAGGCGGTTGCTTCGCCATGCGGCTCAACAGAGACTTTCTGGCTTTTTGCGACTTCATCAATGGTGATGAGGTCGCAAAAAGTCGCCGCCCACTGATTTTCGTTCGTAGTGGGGCCTCCAGCAGGAGGGCGGGTGATGTGTTGCGAAGCGGAGGAAGCTTGTTTGAAGCATCCGCTGCAGCATCAACAGGCGGTCGCCCCGCCATGCTCAGGCCCGGCAATGAACCAAATCCGGGTAGCTCCGACTTTTTGCGACTCCATTAACGATGTTACGGCAACCGCAAAACGTAAAACAAATTCTTGACGATTGGGGACTGCGTGTCTATGATGGAACCATCATCCACCCCTGGCACTAAGCCTGATCGCACACATTCCGGTCAGGCCGAACCCCGGGGTTTTCTTTTTTCCGCTTCCGCTTTGCGCCACCTGAGTTCAACCATGACCGCCGTCATGGTAGATGCTGCCTTCTTTCTCAAACGCAGCCCACGTATTTTCGGACCCTCAACGCCTGAACAGGCAGCCAAGCAACTGCATGGGATGGCTCTCGACCATCTGAACGATAGCCAGAGCGGGCAGCGTACCGCTCGACTTTACCGCATCTTCGTCTAAGACGCCCCACCGGCGGCTTGGAAAGGACATTGCCCCGTCTCGAAACGAGCGATCGATTTGTCCAAAACTGAAACGGCAATCTGGCGCAAGGCCTTCCATGAGGCATTGCGTGGCATGCGTAAGGTGGCGCTGCGACTGGGTGAGATACCGATTCATCAAATCCGATGGGAGCTTCGGCCCGACGTTCTCAAAGAATTGCTGAACGCCAAACGAATTGGGAGATGCTGAAGGACGAAGATTTCAAACTCCATTTTCGTCAGAAAGGTGTGGATATGCGCCTTGGCATCGATATCGCATCGATCGCTCTGGAAAAACAAATCAATCAGATCGTTCTCGTGTCCGGCGATGCTGACTTCGTTCCGGCAGCCAAACTGGCAAGGCGAGAGGGAATCGACTTCATCCTGGACCCCATGTGGGCTGCAATTCGGCTCCAGCTTTTCGAACATATCGATGGGCTCCGGAGTGTATGTCCAAGGCCCGCTCAACAAGCTAAGCAGCCGGACGAGGCATGACCGGATGATTGAACTCCACCCTGTCATCCCTTCCCAGGGGAATACATCCGATGTGCGGTAAAGACAATGGAACTCTCCCGGTGTCGGTCATCATCCCGACCTTCAACCGGGCCGAGCATACCTGTCGTTGCGTCGCATCGGTGCTGAAACAGGACGGAGTGGCCGTGGAAATCATCGTCGTGGACGATCACAGCACAGATGACACCCCGCAGGCCGTATCAACCCGTTATCCACAGGTGCGGCTCATCCGGGCCCCACGACGCTTCGGTCCGGCCCATCTGCGCAACATCGGCATTCGGGCCGCAACAGGCGGTTTGCTGCTGTTTCTCGACAGCGACGTCGTGCTGCAACGCCCCGGCCTGATTCGGGATCAGGCCATGCGCCTTCAGGCCGATCCGGGGCTGGGTCAGGTCGGCGGCGAAATTCCGGTTCATCTGGGCATTTCGAACCGGGCCCGGGGCAAACGACTCGATCGGCTCGGAAACAACCATCCCGTCGTTGTAACACCGTCGGATACGGGACGGCGCTGCGATTATCTGGCCACCTGCAATGTCATGGTGCGCAAGCAGACGGCATGGACCGTGGGCGGCTTCGATCCCTACTTCATCTTCGGCGGAGAAGACGTCGATTTCGGATGGCGCATCCGGCACAGACTCGGGCTGTGCAATCTGGTCGACTACCGCCTTTCGGCCCACCACTGTCATGCGGTCACCGGCCGGTATCCGGATGAAACCATGCGCTATCATTTGACCCGGGTGCGCTTCAACCTCAAGCATTTCGAACCGCTGCACAACATGGTCCTGTTCTGGATCGATGTGTTTCGGGCAATCACCTTCTATGCACTGGTGGTTCCCAAGCTGGGCATCAAGACGATTCGAAAAGAGCCGATCGTCCCGGACAATATCTTCGGCGGATGGAACCTGATCCGAGCCTATTTCCCCAATGTACGGCGCTACGGCCGGATCCGCGGCAGCCGCAACACCGATTTTTTGGCGACCGAAGCAATGAACCGGTACGAGAAATGGATCGAAAGGACGAGCGAAGCCCATGCGAACTGACCGGCTGCTCCCCCTGCTTGCGCACACACCCGCCCCCCTTCGGCGACAGGCCGTGAAAGCCTGGTGTCTGTGGCGGAAACGTCGGGTTTCGGCCAACCGAACGCCGCGGGCGCTCATCTTCTTCGTCACCCACCGATGCAACCTGCGCTGCAGCCACTGCTTCTTCTGGCGCGAGATCAACCAGGGGATCCCGGAACTCACCCTCGATGAGATCCGCAAGATCGCCCGCTCCATGCGCCATCCGCTCTCGCTGTCTATCACCGGAGGCGAACCGTTTTTGCGATCCGATCTCCTGGACATCCTGGATGCCTTTCACGACGGCTGCGGGATGCACGAGGCGGCCGTCGCCACCAACGGTGTGCTGACGGAACGGATCGTTGACTCGGTTGCCGCGATCCTCGAGCGCCGCTACCTTTCCTCATTCGGCGTACAGGTGTCGATCGACGGAACGGAAGTCACGCATGACGCCATCCGACAGGTGCCGGGCACCTACCGCAAAGCCATGAGAACGATCACGGCGCTGACGGAACTGGCGAAGAGGGATGGCCGGCTTTCCGTCCATGCGGGCGTTGCGGTTCAGAAACGAAATCTGTCCGAGCTGGAAGCCGTCGTCGACGTTCTGCTCCCCTTCCGGATTCCGATCCGCTTCAACATCGTTCGGGGCGGAAGTTTCGGGGTGTTCGGCCTGCCCCGGTCCGCAGCCGTGGATCACGATCCGGCGGATCACGACAACACGTTTCTGAACGTCGAAGACATCCGGCAGGCCTATCAAAGGCTCAAGCGGCTGAACGAGACGGCTCCCTATCGGTTCTGGTCGGAGCGGCAGCGCACCATCTGGCAGCATTCCATCGCCATGCTCGAAACCCGCAGACCCGTCTTTCCCTGTTATGCCAGCCGCATGGAATCGGTGCTCTATGCCCAGGGAGATGTGGCCTTCTGCGAGCTGTCCAGAAGCTTCGCCAACATCCGCGACCACGGTCTCGACATGGCGGCCCTCTGGGCCTCGGATGCGGCCCGAACGATGCGCCCGCTCATCTCGAAATGCGGTTGCATCCACGGCTGCAACCTCACGACGGGCTTGACCTTCGATCCGCAAACCGTGGATCATGTCCTGATGGAACGGGCCCGACACCTCCTGCGGCAGCGGGAAACCGGCCCATGAGATGGATCGAGCAACCTTCCCCAACCTCCTGAGCACGCTACGGGCCATGCACGTCGTTCTGTTCACCAATGCGTTTCCGAACTCGGCCGAACCCCAGCGGGGCGCCTTCACCGTTCAGATCGCCCACGCCCTCGACGGCATGGTCGATCTGGACATCGTCGCACCCCTGCCCCTCGTCCCGGAATGGATGGCCCCCCGCCATCCCATCGCCGGTGTTCCGGCTGTGGAGCAAATCGAAGGCCTTCTCGTCCACCACCCCCGCTATCTCGTCATCCCGAAAATCGCCGGGGCCACCCATGCCGCTACCCTCGCCATGGCCGCCTTGGCCGTAATCCGCGACATCCATCGGCGTCGTCCCATCGATATCGTCAACAGCCACTGGATCTACCCCGACGGGGTGGCTGCCGTGTGGATCGGCAGGCGGCTGGGTGTCCCGGTCTGTCTTACGGCCCTGGGTTGTGACATCAACGCCTATCCGAAGATGAGACTGCGCAAACCGCAGATCGTCTGGGCCCTGCGTCATGCCCATGGTCTGAGCGCCGTTTCCCGCAACCTCCATGACGGCATGCTCGCCCTGTTGCAGGAGCGGTCCCATCGGTGCGGCGCGAAAAACAACAAGCGTTCGCTCGATATCCGGGTGATTCCCAACGGTGTCGATCATCATCGGTTTTTCCCGTTGCCGACCATCGAGGCCAGAAGACGGATCGGCCTCGATGTGAAAGGCCCCGTGGTGCTGACCGTCGGCAGCCAGGACGAGGTGAAGGGAACCCGGTATCTCATCGAGGCGATCGCCATGCTGACAGAGATTCCGGAAGTGAGGCTTGTACTCGTGGGGGAAGGACCGCTTCGGGGAAGGCTCGAGCGGCTGGGGATGGAGCTCGGAATTTTCGATCGGCTCTATTTTGCCGGAAAACGGGATCATGCCGAAATTCCGCTGTGGATGAACGCAGCCGATGTCTTCTGCCTTCCCAGCCTCCGGGAAGGCCATCCGAACGTGGTGATGGAGGCGCTGGCCTGCGGCATTCCGGTGGTGGCGAGTGACGTCGGGGCCGTATCCGAATTGCTGCGACCCCAAACCGGCATCGTGGTCCGACCCGCCGACAGCCATGCGCTGTCGCAGGCGCTTCGGTCGGCTCTGCAACGGAGCTGGAACCGGGACGACATCCGGAACTCCGTCCGCTCCTCGAGCTGGGAGACCTGTGCCCGCAGCTATTTCAATTGGTATCAGGAGATGATGGAGTCGCAACAAGTCCATCATATGGACGGCTTCGAAAAAAGGCCGCAGGCAAGGAGTGCAAATCCCGAGGAGTGAGGCGTACTTAAAGGTACGCCGCAACGACGAGGGATGCAGCACGACACAGCATCCGGCCTTTT